>PLRZ01000577.1 GCA_003164075.1 Bryobacterales bacterium
ATACCTTCGCGCCTTTCGGCCCGGCCATCGTGACCGCCGACGAAGTGGCGGATCCGCATAACCTGGCCATCTCACTGACTCTGAATGGCGAGGTCTTGCAGGATTCCAACACCGGCAAGATGATCTTCCGGACTCCGCGGTTGATCGCGTTCCTGTCCAGTGTGTTCACCCTGGAGCCCGGCGACATTATCTCCACCGGCACTCCCGCGGGAGTAGGATTCGCGCGCAAACCTCCGCGCTGGCTGAAACCCGGCGATGAAGTGACCGTGCGGGTGGAAGGCCTCGGGGAATTGACCAACCCGGTGGTCGCGGAGTAACAGCCGGAACTTATTGCCGCAATTGCAGCCGGGACAGGGCGGCCCGCATGGCTTCCAGATTCCTGTCGCTGCCGGCGAGGAACCGGTCGGCTTTCGAAATCACATCCTTGTGCAGCTTGAGAAAAAGTTCCACCACGCGGGGATCGCGCCATCCGCGGGCGGTCTCTTCGCCGATCATGCGCAGTGCTTGGGCCGGTGAGAAGGCCTCTTTGTAGGGACGTGGCATGGTGAGGGCGTCATAGATGTCCGCCACTTGCAGCAGGCGGGCCAATAGAGGAATTTTTTCACCGCTGAGTCCGTCGGGATAACCTGAGCCGTCCCAGCGTTCGTGGTGATGGCGGATGATCGGCACCACCGTCGCGAGGCACTTCAAATGGCGGCAGATTTCCACGCCGCGGGTGGTATGGGTCCGCATCACTTCCCATTCCTGCTCGTTTAAGTTGTCGTGCTTGAAAAGGATGGAATCCGGAATGCCCACCTTGCCGATGTCGTGCAGGTAGCCACCGCGGTAGAGTGTGAGAAGTTGCGCGCGGTCCAATCCCTGGATGACCCCCATGGCCACGCTGATGAAGGCCAACCTCTCGCAGTGGCCGGCCGTATGGCGGTCCCGTTGTTCCACGGCTTGCGCCAAGGCGAAGAAGATGCCTTCCGTTTCCGCGCCATCTTTGACGCGTTCGTCGGTGCCATTGGCGGCCGGCAACGATCTGCGCAATGGCTGCAACAGGTCGCTCCAAGGCTCCTCGATTGCGATCCCGGCGGGTTTGCCGGGCTTCTTGCCTGGTTCACGGTTTTCGATGTTCAGATGCATGGCCTGATAGCTCTATCGGCCAAAATCGGTTGGAACCTGAGGGTACTAAGCAAGACCGCTCAGTGCCTCACGACGGTGATCGCGCGCCACGAGGAGTTGCCGGCGGCATCGAAGGCGTTTACGGTGACAGTATTGCTACCCACCAATAGGGGAATCACGGCGGACCAGGAGGTGGTCCCTGTGGCCGCGCCTGTGCTGCCCGTGGAAGTAGTCCAGTTCACGGACGCGACTCCAACGTTATCGCTGGCCGTACCGCTGATCGATATGGTGGCCGTATAAGCACTGACGATCGAGGAACTAGGGGAAACAATCGTCAAGGTGGGCGGCGCGGTGTCCGGACCCGAGGCCGCCCCGGTACCGGTCGTGCCTGTGCCGGTCCCGGTGCCCGTGCCTGTGCCGGTCCCGGTGCCCGTGCCTGAGTTGCCCGTACCGGTGCTACCAGTGCCTGCCGGTGGCGTCGTGCCGGTGCTGCCAGTGCCGGCCGGCGGCGGCGTGCCGGTGGTGCTGGCCGGCCCGTAGATAGCCTGAATTCCAGCGATGTCGTCCGGGGTCAACCCTGTCTGCAAACTATAGTAGGGATACATCACGGCAGTGGGATTATCGGAATGACCCAGACCCAAGGCGTGTCCGGTTTCATGCAACGCCACCGAATAAATGTCCACGGTCCCGGCCACGGTTCCGCCCACGCTCCAGCTTTCGTCGGCATTCAGGTGCATGTCGCCGGCAATCGGCTCGGGGTTGCTCGGCACGGGATAAAAGGTATGGGCCAGTATGCCTCCGGGGCCATTGAACGGATAGGCGTCTCCGTGCGCATAGCGCGCAAACAGGATATCGATACTGCGCGCCAGGTTGGGTTGGCTGGCCGGCGTGATGGTGATATTGGCATAACGGGCCCACTCGGCGAAAGCGCGCGCAATTTCGCTACGGACCAGACCTTCCGCCACCTCCGGGGTCACCGTATCGAAGAAGTATTCGAGCGCCACGTTGCCATTTGCGTCCCTGCTCCAGCCGCCGTCGGCTTGCACATACTGGGCCGCCGGTCCGACTGCGGTGAGCGCGCCGGGGCAGCCGGCAATCCCGTCGCCATCCTGCAATGCGGCCGACGCGGGCAGAATGTAGGCTACCGCGTCGAGGGCGGCCAACGCGGGAAGGGCGCTGAATGCCCCGGAAACCAGTAGTTGGCCGGCCAGCAGATTAGGATTTGCGATTATCGTAAACCCCTGACTCCGGGCCAGATCGGTGTCACTATCAATATCCGTATCGGGTTGAAAGATCACCACGTAGGCACCCGACCCCTGGGTCGAGATGGAGGGGCTGATCTTGTCCGCCGGGTCCATCGGCCCGGACCAGGTAACGTCTAGACCTCGCAGGTTCAGCACATGGGCCGAAACCATGAGGCCATTGTCCGGAACATAGGCGAGCACCTGGATTCGCCGGGTGGCCAGTTCGGCGAGGACGTCCGGCCCGGGGTAGGAACCGAACAAAACCAGGTAGTGTCCCACAGCACCCGCGCCGGGTGGGCCGGGCCGGGACGGTTCCCGGGATACCGCGGGCACAATATTGCGCGTCTTGAGCCGAATTACGCCTTGCGGCCACGCGGTCTGCGATAACAGCAGCAGGAGCAAAGATAATCGGATCATAATCCCCTAAACTCTTCAATTGCTCTTTCGGCGAAAACTGAGACTTTTTTGAAGCGTCAGGCACCAATTCGATGTCGAAAAGTGAAAAAATCTCTATATCTAGGGCTTCTCTTGGTGTTACCCCCCGCGGGTGGGGCCACCGACTCCCCCCGCCAGCTATTCGGCATCGCAACCGTAGCGGGGAGCGCCTCAATGGGCGATGGCGGACCCGCCACCGCCGCCCAAATCGGCAGCATCCAGGGCATTGCCGCCGACCGTTGGGGCAATCTGTACCTTTCCGACACGGACCACCACCGCGTCCGCAAGATCGACACCACCGGTGTCATCACTACCGTGGCGGGAACCGGCGCCGCGGGCTTTAGCGGCGATGGCGGTCCGGCTACCAGCGCCCAGCTTAATCTACCCTACGGGATTGCCGTGGATCTGGCCGGCTACCTCTACATCGCCGACCTGAACAACAGCCGCGTGCGCCGCGTCAGTCCGGACGGCACGATCAATACCTACGCGGGCAGCGGCGGACAAGGCTCCACCGGCGATGGCGGCCCGGCCACCAGCGCGCAAATGCTCACGCCACGCAACGTGGCGGTGGACGCCGCCGGCAACCTGTACATCTCCGAATTCGGGGGACACCGCGTGCGCAAGGTGACTCCCGATGGCCGCATCGCCACCGCGGCGGGAACCGGCATCGCGGGTTTTGGCGGCGACGGCGGGTCCGCAACCATCGCTCAACTCGCCTTCCCGGCGGGCCTGTCGCTGGATCGCCAGGGCAACCTCTATATCGCCGATTCGCAAAACCAGCGCATCCGCAAGCTCCTGACTGGCGGGCAGATCTCCACCGTGTTGGGCGGCGCTACCGGAATCACGCTGCTGACCCCCATTGCGGTGACACTGGACCTGGCCGGCGACATCTTCGTGGCCGACGCCACCGCGGTGGTGCATGAATATACCGCCGCCGGCGCGTGGATCAACGCGGCTGGCACCGGCGCCGCGGGCTTTTCCGGAGACGGCGGACCGGCGAATTCCGCCCAATTGACCCAGCCGCTCGATCTGTCGGCGGACCTCAACGGGAATCTGTACATCGCCGATCAGAACCGCGTCCGCGAAGTCAATAGCCAAGCCATTATCCGCACCGTCGCGGGCGACGATTACCAGCACGCCATCGGCGACGGGGCCAGCGCCACNNCAGGTTGCGCCCTCGGGCACGATTTCGACGGCCGCCGGGACGGGAGCTGCGTTACCGGGTGGTGAGGCCACGCTGGCAGCAGCGACTCCGCTGATGACTCCCATGGGCGTAGGCGTGGACCCGTTCGGCAACCTGCTCATCGTCGAAACCGGGGCGCACCGCATCCGGGAAGTTGCCGCCGACGGCCGGATCCGCACCATCGTGGGGACCGGAGTGGCAGGCATGGGACCGGAGTCGCTCCCGCCCACCCAGACGCAACTGCGTGCCCCGCGGGGAGTGTGCCTGGACCGCGCCGGCAACCTATACGTAGTGGACACGGCCAACCACCGCGTTCTGCGGGTGCCTCCCGCCGGCGTGGTTACCACGGCCGCGGGCAATGGCGCTCCCGGCGCGGCGGGAGATGGCGGCTCGGCGCGACTGGCGCAACTCAACCAGCCCAGCGCTTGCACGGTGGACACCGCCGGCGACCTGTACATCGCCGACACCTACAATCACCGCATTCGCAAGGTGGACACCACCGGCATGATCGACACGGTGGCGGGCGTGGGGGTGGCGGGCAGCGGCGGCGATGAAGGTCCGGCGACGGCTGCCAGCCTGAACGCGCCGCGCGGCGTGGCGGCGGACGATAACGGCAACATCTACATCTCCGATACGGGCAACAACTCCATCCGTCAGGTCACGCCCGACGGTGTGATCCACACCATTGGCGGCACAGGTACGTTGGGTTTCGCGGGCGATGGGGGGCCGGCGCTTTCCGCGTGGATGGATACGCCCGGCGGCATCCTGCTGGACGGCTCGGGCGACCTCTACTTCGCCGACACCGGCAACAATCGCGTCCGGCGCCTGACGCCAACCGGCGTGGTGACCGTGCCGGTGGTCATCGCGCCGACGCCGCTCTCGGTAGTGAACGCCGCCAGCCTGACCGCCGGGGCCGTGGCTCCCGGAGAGGCCGTCACGATATTTGGCTCTGGGATGGGAGCGCAGGCTGGGGCAGGCGCCGTCATCGATTCCACCGGCCTGCTGGCCAACCAACTGGCGGGTACGGAGGTGCGCTTCGACGGCGTGCCGGCGCCGCTGTTCTACGCGCAGGCGAACCAGATCAACGTGCAGGTCCCTTACACCGTGGCGGGCAATGCGACGACGCACATCGAAGTCTTCTACCAGGCGGTGTCGGTGAACACCATCGACGTGGCCGTTGCGGCCGCGGCTCCCGGTATTTTCTCCACCGCGGTCAACCAGGACGGAACCTACAATTCCGCAACGAATCCGGCGCCTCGCGGCACGTTTCTGACGTTTTATGCCACCGGTGAAGGCCTCACGAACGGTCCCAGCGTTTCCGGACAGCCGGCGGCTGCGCCGTATCCGCAGCCCAACCTGCCGGTGACGGTTACGGTAGACGGCGTGACGGCGCAAGTGGCCTGGGCAGGCAGCGCCCCGGGCCTGGTGGGCTTGCTGCAGGTAAATGTGCGGGTTCCGGGCGGCTACGTGCCTTCCGGCGCGGTCCCGGTGGAACTCACGGTGGGCACGGCGATTTCCCCGGATATGACCATCTGGGTCCAATAAAAACAGGTGGAGATTCCGGAGCAATAACAAAGACTGCTTGTCGAAGGCACGTTGGACTTATTGGGAAGCCTTGGCGTAGTGGGGAGTGCGGAGAAGTTTCATCACGCCGAGCGCTTGGTCTTCTTACGATTCAACTTCTTGGCTTCCTCGTGGAGCGAAGCGATGAATTCTTTGTGGGTAGCAAAAGGACCGTGGACTCGGCCAGCCTCGATGTCGGCCAGGCCCTCAGCGAGTTGAGCATCGACGATGCGGCGCTGCTCGGGCGTGTACTCGTCGTCCGCAGCCGGAAGTTTGGGATAGATGCTGATGACGCGCCGGAGACCTTGAATGCGATCTTCTGGCCGCTCTTAAGACCGGCCTGACGTTGGTTCTGCGCCCTCACCCCTGCACGAAGCGAAAACGTGCGGCCTTGCAAGTCATTGAAATACTTGCAGTTGCGTATGCCGATCACACAAAATCACGCACACGTAGACGCCCAACTGGGCATAAGCTGTTGACCCAATTAGATTTAAGACTGGTGAGTCGGGCGGGGCTCGAACCCGCGACCCTGTGCTTAAAAGGCACATGCTCTACCACCTGAGCTACCGACCCATCTTGTGGTATATCAATTGGTTACGAGCGGCGTTAATTTCTCGATTCCGCTGGCTTTGGGGGAATCCCGCAGTACCCCGAATTGCACCCGGCCCTCGATAGCGGCAATCGCCTGCTGGCGGGATCTTGCGCGAATATGGGAATAACGCTTCAACATGACCGGGCTGATATGACCCATCATATCAAGCATTGCGCTCTCAAGCACGCCGGCCTCCGCAAGCGGGTGCGAGCCGCATCCTCCCGGACGGTCTCCCCAGCGGTCTTCAGGGAACTGACGGGGGGGCCTCCAGGTCGCGGCCAGATTTGCGTTCTAGCGGAGGCGCGGAGTTACCATCAAGATCCGGATGTCTTGAGTCTACGAACGCGACATAGACCCAGCGAGGACCAGCATGAAACGACGCGTATTCATTCAGACCGCTTGCGTAGCCGGCGCAGTGACGTTGATCGACGGACCGGAAATGTTTGCCCAAAACCAGGCGGCCGCCTTGGAGAAAGGATTTCAGAATCCGCCCTTCGATGCGGGTCTGTCGGTGGTACACCATTGGACCGGCGGCGTGGCCACCAAAGAGGGCATCACCGCCGACATCGAAGGGATGGCCGCCTCCGGAATCAACACCGTCAACTGGTTCTTCTTTGACGGTACCGGCGTTTCGGATGGCATCCAGCTTTACCCCTGCAAGTCGCCGCAATGGTGGGAACTGGCGGACCACCTGTTAAGTGAAGCCAAGCGCCTGAACATGACGGTGGCGCCGCACGTTTGTTCCAGTTGGGGCCCGGCCGGGACGGACCTGATCACGCCCGAGCTTTCCCAGCAGCAACTTGTCTGGAGCGAGGTGGATGCCGACGGTGGCCAGCCCTTCACCCCGGCCTTGGCGCGGCCGATACGTCCGGCCGGGCGGGGACGCGGCGGACCCACGTTCCCTCCAGCCTTCAGTAACTACTACCGCGACTTGGCAGTGCTCGCGTTCCCGGTTCCCGCCGATTGGGGCGAGACCAGCGTCACTCGCAAGGCCACAGTCACCGCCAGCTTACCCATTACCGACCTGGCGAAAGCCGCCGACCCGGCCAATAACGAGCGCGTGGTGGACACCGGCAAAGCCGGCTGGATCCAGTTTGCCTTCGACCAGCCATTTACTTTGCGCGCCGTGACCGTGAATCCCGGTGGCGGAGTCGGCGGCGCCAGTCAGGCCAACCCCTATCTCAGCGCCCACAGCATGGAAGTCCACGCCAGCGACGATGGAACTACGTTCCACAAGATTGGCCAGTGCGAGCCCATGAACAACGGCTGGCAGACCACCGTTTCCACGCTGACCCACACCGTGAAGCAGACTACCGCGCGCTATTTCCGCCTGGTCTACACCCCTCGCCAGCCGCTCGGCTACGACGAGGGTATGCGGACGGGAACGCGCCAGGGCGGCGGCGATTTCAAGAACATGGTCGAGCCGTTAGGGTTCTTTAGCATTGTCTTGTCGACCACCCCCACCGTGCACTTGCTCGCCGCCAAGAATTCCGCGTCGTGGGGCCGTGGCCGCCTGGTGACCGACGAAGAAATTCCGGCCTCGGCCTGCGTGCCCGTGGACAGCATTGTGGATTTGACAGCCAGGCTGCGCGAAGACGGAACCCTCGGCGATTGGACCCCGCCGGCAGGCAAGTGGCGCGTCGAGCGCTTCGGTTATATGTCGCAGATGGTTTCCACCGGCGGTGGATTGCAGGCGGACAAGTACAGCGCCGACGCCGCGCGCCTGGTATTTGAGGGATGGTTCCGCGAGATTCGCAAGCGGCGTCCGGATGCCGACAAGATCGTCAAGATCCTGAACATCGATAGCTGGGAGAACGGGCCGCAGAACTGGTCCCCGGTATTGCCGGAGGAATTCAGCTCGCGCCGCGGCTACGATCTGACCAGGTACCTGCCGGCCATGACCGGTGTCATGGTGGGAAGCGGCGGGACCACGGAAGGCTTCCTGCTGGATCTGCGCCGCACTATGTCGGAGTGCCTGGCCGACAACTTCTACGGCACTCTCTGCCGGCTGGCGCACGAAGCCGGCGCGATCGTGCAATCGGAGGTGGTCAATCCGGCGATGAACGTGGATGGCATGCAGTATTTCAAGGGTATCGACTGGACGGGCGGCGAATTCTGGGTGCGGGCCGCGCAGAACTGGAAGCCCAACGATATCGCCGACGGCGTGGCGGGCGCGCGCATTTACGGCAAGAAGATTATTTTCGCCGAGGCGTTCACCGGCGGCGGTTGGCAGGACCATCCCTTCGCGTTGAAAGCCATGGGCGATCACAATTACGCCGAAGGATTGAACCGCATGATGCTGCACGTGTGGAACGCGCAGTATTACCCCCACCGGCTCCCTGGGCAGCCCGGTGCGGGAACGCCATTCCATAATCTGAACACCTGGTGGAAGGCCGGCCAGGGTTGGCGCGATTACATGAGGAAGGCCCAGGCCCTGCTGCAGCAGGGCCAGCCGGTGGAAGACGCGCTGTACTACGCCGGCGAAAATCTCCCCTGCCGGTCCATCCTTTCACCCAAGCTGGATTGGGTCTGGGCAGCCGACCCGGCGTTGCCCGAAGGCTACAAGCACACTACCGTGAACCGCGATGGACTGCTGAACCTGGCCAAAGTCGAGAACGGACGCATCGTAGTGAGCGGGTTGAGTTACCGCGTACTCATCTTGCGCGGCGGAGAACCGTACCTCACGCCGGCGGTGGCCGCCAGGATCAAGGAACTGGTGGAAGCCGGCGCGGTGGTGGTAGGGCCGAAGCCCCTGTTTTCGCCGAGCCTGGAGCAGGGCGCGGCGGGACAGGCGGCGGTCAAGGCAGTCGCCGAGCAACTCTGGGGGAAGATGGACGGCAAGACGATCACCGAGAACAAATTCGGCAAGGGCCGCGTGTTCTGGGGCAAGCCGATGGCGGACGTGCTGGCAGCCGTCGGCGTCACGCCGGACGTCACTTTCGCCAAGGTTGTGGATACGGCCACGGGCAATCCGGTGGTGGCCAACGCCAACGCGCCGGACGGCGCCAATCCGGTGTTGGTGGGCGAGTACCGCAAAGGCTGGGGCCTGGAGTTCTGCCATCGGCAGGGCCAGGGCTTCGATCTGTATTTCGTCTCCAACCAGGAGTACTTCGCGGTCTCGGCGGACGTCAGCTTCCGCGCCGGCGGGAAGGTTCCGGAGTTCTGGGACGCGGAGACCGGCAAGATCGAAGAAGCCCCCATGTGGCGCGAGCAGAACGGGCGGACCATTATCCCCATGGATTTCACACCTTCCGGCTCGATGTTCGTGCTGTTCCGCAAAGCGGCGGCGGGCGCCGATCCGGTGACCGAGATGACCGGACCCAAACGGCTGCGAATGCAGAAGACTGCCGCGGGGCTGGATCTCTGGGCGCCGGCGGCGGGCAGTTGGACCCTCAAAACGCGCGCGGGCAAGACGATCCAGGCCAAAGCGGAAAACGTATCCGCGCCCATCGATATTTCCGGCGTGTGGAACGTGAGCTTCCCGGTGAAAGGTTCCGCCAAGCAAGTCGAACTGCCGGCGGGTTCCTGGAGCAGTCAAAGCGACGAAGACGTGAAGTTCTTCTCGGGAACCGCGACATATAAGAAGGAGTTCACGGTCCCAGCGGCGCAGAAGGCCGCCGACAAGCGGCTTTATCTGGATCTGGGAGAGGTGCATAATCTGGCGCGCGTGCGTCTGAACGGCAAAGACCTGGGGGTGCTGTGGAAGGCCCCCTATGTGGTGGACATCACGGCGGCGGCGGCAGCGGGCGTCAATCGGCTGGAACTGGAGGTCACCAATACCTGGGTGAACCGGCTGATCGGCGACGCTGGAAAGCCGCCCGAGCAGCGGGTGACGTTCTCGGGCGGCGGCGGTGGCACGCTGCTGCCGGCAGGGCTGATCGGCCCGGTGCGGGTGACCACGGAAGTGAAGGTCACGCCGGCGGCAGGGTAAGGGGCCGCGAAACAATAAGCTGACCAAATGTCTCGAACGTGCGCCATCGCTCTCTAACGGGGTGCCCTCTGGGCCCNNAGCGGTTGGGTCTGAGTGCACAGGATACTTCTTCGCGGCTCCTAAGGAAACGGCGGACGGGGGACTTGGAGTTCGGAGACTCGCCTCGACGCTCTTCGATGCCGGCCCTATTTTCCCGCATCCGATTCCGGCGCGGCGAAGCGGTACACCTCGAACGCCGGGCGGCCGAAGCTATCGGAGATCACGGCCAGCATGTCGCGCCGGAAACCTTCGGCGGCGGCGAATTTCACCAGGCGGTCGTTGGCGCCCNNCCCAGTTGCGGCTTGGAAATGGGATCGCTGCCCACCGCCAGCTTCAGTTTGCCGTGATTGAGATACCGCAGGCCGTCCAGTATTCCCCAATCGACGCAGTAGACACTGCCGGACGCCGCACCCTTCATGAAGCCCGAGAGGGGGAATAGGGAGTCGGACCAGACCGGCGCGCCGCCGAAGCGGTAGCTCANNACGGCGAGTGCCGGAATGCCGGCACGTGACAGGCGCCGCGAGGCGGCGGCGAAGGAAACCGCCACCACCATCTGCGGGAACGGCCATAGAAGGATGGTGTGGTGGACGCTCCCACCGGTATTGGCGTTGGTAGCCATCTGCACCCACGCCACGGCCATCGCGATCAGGGCGAAAAGAATGGCGCGGAGTGCGTCGCCACGCGCCAGAGGCGCCAGCAGCACCGCCAGCAGGAAGGCGTAAAACAGGGAGTGACGGCGGGGGTGCCCGGCAAGTGACGATATTCCGGCACTTGTGCGCTGGACGATACCGCTGGGAGCGTGCGGCGCCGGGGTTTGCCACTGCTCGTCGAACATCCAGCCGAAGAGACCGTCGCCTTTGGCGGTCTCCATCAGCATACGGGCTTTCCCGGGAATGTCGCTGGTGTCGCGGCTGACATTGCCGGCGAAGGTGGCCCACCGGTTTTCCACATTGAAGATAAGCAGAGGCAGAACACCGAGGGTGAACCCGAGGATTGCAATGGCCATCCGCCGGCGGCTGGCGAGAGCCCGGAGGCGGTCGGGAAAAACCGCCACTGCGGCCACCCCGATGCCTCCTAACATCCACACCGCCAGGGCCTTATCCCACATTCCCAGGCCCAGCAGGCAGAACCCCCAGAAAAGTGCAGGCAGGGTGCGGCGCTGATAAAAGCGGGCTAGCAGCAGCAGTCCCGCCACCAGCAGCAGATGCTGGAGCGCCACCGGTCCCCAGTCGAAACAGACGGTCAGCAGGTAGGTTGAATCCACCGCCAGCAAGCTGCATCCTATAATAGCTGCGCGCAGCCCGGCGATGCGATAGAGCAGCCGGAAGAAAAGCCACACGCTGGCCACGCCTGCCACGAGCATCGGCAGCCGAAGAACCATCGCACCCGTACCGAAAATACTCATTAAAGGACGATAAAGCCACGCTTTCAACGTGCCGATATATGTCATGACCATGAGCGGTATGCGGGAATGCCCGATCCGGATGGTATAAGCTCCGCCGTAGGGCTTCAAGAAGACCCCCGCGAAGATGGCTTCGTCGTTTTCGATGCCTATTTTGGTCAAATAGGCCAGGCCGGCGAGAAAAAAGAACAGACATCCAATCAACGCCGGCAACCAATAGAGCAGTCTGGAGGTATATGGCCGGACGAGTTTGCTGTGCGGATCCAACTAGAAATAGTAGCATTCGGGCCGATGAGAAGTTCGGAACAGCAGGCAAAAAGTGGTACACCGCAAAGCCGGATTTAGTTTGGCATACAGATTGCTTGGGTTCAGACGCGTGCGGCGCCGTTGGGTGAAGGCACGGTCCGCCAATAGCCCGAATGAGGGATTGGACGATGTGAAACCTTTGGCATAAATTTCCGTCTATACTGTTGCGTCGGAAAAATCGCTAAAGAGAAGAAATAAAAAAGATAAAAACTGGGAGAACGAAAATGAACCAGACCGAAATGAACAAATACAGAGCGATCCTGGAAGCCAGACAAGCCGAATTGTCCGTAGGCTTGCGCAACCGGGAAGATATCGCCATTGAAAAGACTCCGGATGCCTTGGACGAAGTGCAACTCGCCGGCGAGCGCGAACTGGCTATCCGCAACCTGGACCGGGAATCCAACCTCCTGCGCAATGTGAAGGGTGCGCTGGGGCGGATTGCCGATGGCAGCTATGGCGTTTGCCTGCATTGCGATGAGGAAATCAAAACGAAACGCCTTGATGCCGTGCCGTGGACCAAGTATTGCATTCGTTGCCAGGAAGCCTCCGATCGTCACGAGTTCGAGAGCGAATCGCTCGAAGAACTTCTTGCCAACGCTGCATAAATTGCCGGTACTGTGAGGGCGCGGGTGAGATCCCGCGCCCTTCGTGTTTTTGTCTGTGCTGCTAAACGCGAGAGTCTCCGAACTTCCGATGTCGTGGAATTTGGGCCCGCCCCCGCTGAACCAGGGCCCGCTGTCTAAACCTAAATAGTTAAACCGCTCCCTGGCGGTCGCGGCTCAGTAACAAGTTCCGTGAAATCATCGCGGCGTTACCGAGCCGCGACCGCAAGGGAGCGGTTTCTTGAGTTTCGCGACAGAGGCTAAATAGGATACAGGGCAGGCGAGCACCGCCTGCCCCACCCCGCAAAGCCTTCCGTCCTTGCAAGGAACGGCTCAACCCATTTCCCCAGGCCACCCGAAATTGCCGAGCGACCTCAGGAGTTCGGCTGAGTGCTCTCCACCGACGGCATTCCCGGCCGTTGTTCTTAGCACGCGCCGTAGGCGCGCCAAGAGAGGGTGCGTAGCCGATCTGGGGAAGGTCCGTGTCATCGGTGAACGCTCCCTATTCCGCGCCTGTGCCACGAAACCCCCAGATCGGTTAAGCACCCGCCAAGAGAGCCAAATGCTCTCCCCCCCCGTCGCATTAGGCGTGCGGAGACTTGCTGGGTTAAATCCCGCACTCCTCATCCCCTCCCGTGCGGGTACTTTTTGGGTGAATTCACACTCAGCGAACCTGTAATAATTTCCCATCGCGATAGTCGAACACCGCGCCGGCGCCAGCCAATTGTGTCGGAGGCAGCGGCGCCAGCCTCTGCAGATGGACGGTGACGCTCCGGTCGCGGAACCACAGGTCGGCGATGAAGAGCATGTCCCATTCAGTGAAGGGATCGTTCAGGAACACCACGTGGCTGTGAGGACGCACGTGTGGATGGAGCGCACGGAATTGTTGGATGACTTGCCACGTCTGCGCACCCAGCGCCGCCATCACGGGCTTGACCAGCAGTTGCTTGCGATGCTGATTTTCGCGCCCCCAACAAAAGAGCCCGATGGCGATCAGGCCGGCGGTCAGAACCGGCCGTCCCAAATGGCGGAACAGAGGTTCGCCGGAAAGAACACCAGCCAGCGCGCGCGCCAGATCGGCGAAAATCACGGCGGCGAACACCGCTAACCCCAACATCGGAATGTAGAGGCAGGCCTGGCTCTTGCCCGGCAGAAATTCGATGGGAATGGGCGTCAGCAGCAAAAGTGCCCAGCAGAAGCGCAGTACCGGACGGGCTGCCGGACGCCAGGCGAGGTACGAAATCGCCACCCAGAACGCCAGCACTCCCGCGCCGCCGGCATGCCAAAAGGCGGCGTCCCCGAGGAAGGTTTTCTGATAGTCCACCAGCCGCTGCCACGAAAAAACCGGCTGGTAACCGGCCATGCCGGTGAGCGCATCGTAACCGAACACCTTGCCGTAAAGGTCCAGCAGCGTGAGGAAGGCTGCCATCGAGGTCACTGAGCCCGCCCCGCGAAGCCACGCCACCAGTGCTCTACCACCGTGGCCCGCGGGCGGATGGTAGATCCATTCGTAGGCCAGCAGCACGCCCGGAAGGGTGAGCGCCATCTCCTTGGAATTCAGGGCGCACACCAGCAACCCGGCGAATACCACTTTCTGGCGCGCGCTCAACAGCCGATCGCGGCCGCGGATGCCGAAATAGTACACCAGGGCCGCCAGAAAGAAGCAGCCGCAGAGGGCATCGTAGACGAAGGCGGTGTTGTAGTAAAGATTGCCGAGTCCGGCGTGGTAACAGGCCACCAGCCCCGCCAGACCGGCGGCAAGCTCTCCGGCGCCGAGCAGTCGCGCCAGGCGGTAGACCAGATAGACGTTGACCAGCAGCACCAGCGAGAGCGCGACGTGATACGGCGCCGGATTCAACCCCCAGACGGAAAGCACCGGCAGATAGAAAAGACCACCCATGGGGCGATAGTATCCGCGCCAAACCAGAAACTGCGAATACCCCAGGCGCCACGGTCCCGGCGTCCAGTAGAAATTATCGACGTTCATCATGTCGTCGGGGGAGAAATGGACCCCCGGAACATCGCGCGAAAAGTAGAGAAACCATGCGAGCAGCAGCAGGCCGAAGCCCAGCCTGGGTGCCGGCCCGCATGGTTTCACCGGGTTAATGGACGGTCGTGGCGTCTGTGCCAATGGCCGCGCTGGAGCCGCCGCCGCTGACCACCACGGTGTTGGTGACGGAGGCAGGCGCATTCGAATCCACGTTGACCGTGACGGTGATGGTCGGGTATTTGCTTCCCGAACTCAGCACGTCGGTGCGAGTACAGGCGTATCCGTTGCAAGTCCAATCGGTGCCCGCCATGGTGACCAGCTCCAGGCCGGCGGGAAGCACTTCATACACGTCGACGGGGCCGTTGGTGGCGCCCGCTTTGGAGGCGTTGCTCACCGTCAGGGTATAGGTGGCATTCTGCTGGCCGGGCGTGAAGTTGCCGGTGTGCGTGCTGGTGACCGAGAGGCTCGCCGGGGTGGAAGTCGCCGTGGCGTTCACAATCGTCACATCGTTGGCAATGGCGGCAGGCGAACCACCGCCGGTGATCCGCGCCGAGTTGGTCACGGAAGAAGCCGCGGTGGAAGTCACGTCGACAAGGACCGAGATCACCGGATAACTCAGTGTTGCGAGCAGCGCGTCGCTGCGCGTGCAGACATTGCCGGAGCAGTTCCAGCCATCGCCGATCATCTGCACCAGAGTCAGCCCCGCGGGAACGGTCTCCGTCACCGTCACCAGCCCGTTGCTGGGGTTGCCGCCGCCGGTGTTGGTGATCGACAGAGTGTAGGCTGCGTTCTGCTCTCCCTGAAAGAAGTCGCCGGTGTCGGTGTGCGACGACGAAATCAGGAACACCGGATCGAGACTCGATACGCCGGTTTCGCTCACTAACGGAAACGCCACCTGGTTGCTGACGAACGTGCCCTGCGCGATATCGACCATGGTGTTCTGGTTGGTGACCAGACTGGAATTGAGATGCGCTACGATCTCATAGCCCCCCACCGATCCGGGCAACATGGTGGCCTGTAGAATGTCGATGGTGCTCCCGCCGGCGGTGCCGCTGACGAAATTCGCCGATTGCGGCTGGGTCAGCGGTCCGTTTAGAGGATAAGGAACGCCGGTCTGAATCAGAGACTGAACTTCATCGGTGAGCACCGGCAGCCCCAACCCCGTCCCATACATAACCAGCATTTCGCCAGGCACAGCCGGGTTGGTCGGGGTTACCAGCGCACCCGCAACATTGGCGCAACAAGTGACGCCGTCCAACACTGTCACCGTCAGGGAGCCTCCGGTGGCGGTTCCGGTGACGGGTATTCCGTTGCCTTCGGGCCCGGCCACGCGGGCTTTCAAAATAATGCGGTCGAAGACTCCCGCCAGACTGGCCGAAACCTGCGGATCGCCATTGAGCTGCACCACCAGGGCATCGCGGACCGTATCCAGGGTGTCGAGTGCCGTTGCGGTGTAAGTATACGCGCGCCCATTCACGGTAACGGTCGACACGGAGCCGGCGGCGACACCGCCGTCCACCGAAACGATGCAGGAGGCGTTGCTGGTGCCGTGATAAACGATTCCCTGTGTCGGGTTGGAAGTTGCAGTGTTGTAATAAAGACCGGGATTCGCGGGAACAATGGTGACGGCCACTGCCGAGGTGAACATGATGCTGCCGTCGGCCATTTCGGAGCGCACAAAGGCGCTGACACTGGTGGCATCTCCCAACTCCCACGGGATCTGGGCGTTGATCTGGGTCGGGGAGACCATGAATAGCGGGGCCTGAATGCCGTTGAAGTACACCTCGGTGCCGCCCAGTTTGGTGGGCAATTGCCGGGTGGGGTCCGCACTCGCGGTTCCAGCCGAGAGATTCGTGCCCAGGACACTGACCACCGTGCCGGGAGCAATGTTGGCTGCGTCGCCACCGCCAGTGAGACTGCTGTTGGCTGCCGTCACCGCAATCCCCGCTGTCGTGACACCCGTTGCCGGAGTCACCACCACCGAATAGCTCACAAGGTTGCCGAGATCGCCGGGCGCCAGGGCGTTGAGCAATACGGACGTGCTGGTGGTATCCGACAACGCCACTAAATTGGGATCGCCCGCACCGTTATTGGAGGAATTGATGGCGTTAACCAGCGCCGTGACCACGGTTTGCAGAGTATCCGTTTTCAACACCGTATAGGTATACGTGGCTGTGTTGATGGTTAAAGTAATCAGATCTCCAGCCTGGATCGTCCCGGTGACTCCGTAGGAGCCGTGCGCCGTGATGTCCAGGCTAGCCGCATTGCGAATACCCTGGTAGCCCACGGTAGTCGCCCCGATCGTATAGACATTGATGCGCCGGTTGTAGGTATCGCTGACGTAGAAATTGGCGCCGTCCCAGGCCATGGCTGTCGGCGTGCGCAACGAGTCCGCGGCATCGGTAGCCTGATTGACATCGCCGCCAATCTGGCCGATGACGGTATCGGCCAGAGAGCCGGTGGTGGGGGGCGTCTGGTCCCAGATCAGCAAGCGGTCGTTGCCCCCGTCGGCAACCGCCACCCGTCCGCCGACGGCCAAGGCGTACCGCGGGAAATTCAATGTAGCGTTGCACCCGTTGGGATAGGTCGGGTTGTTGTCAAGGTCCACCCCGTTCGACACTTTGCAGAGCACCGGAACTTGTTTTTCGGCGGTGTCGGTGGACGAAGTGGCCGCCGTTCCGGTATACGCGTTATTGGCGATGGAACTCACCAAGTCCGGCTGTCCGAGAGCCACGGCTGCTGCGGCGCCGTTGCTGGTCGGAATGGAGCTGAAGATCAGAACGCGATTGAAGCCCAGATCGGTCACGAATAACCGCGTACCGTCGGAAGTCACCGACACCGGGCTGAGCATGGTGTTGGCGGCGGCGCCATTCAGTTGCTGGCTGATGTCCGGATTGACGTAGGTGGTGAAGTTGGGTGCGCCGACCACCACGTCGGCCGCCACGCCATTGGTGGTAGGGATGTGGTTGTAGATCAGGACACGATTATTCTGAGTGTCGGCCACGAAGAGCTTGCCATCCTGAAGCCAGACACCCTCGGGCCCCCGCATGGACTTCGCGCTGGGCGTGTTGCCGGACAGGGTGTTGGTGACGAAATTCGGCTGGCCAACCACCACGTCGGCATTCTGGTTGTTGCTGGTGGGGATGTGGTTCCAGATGAGGACGCGGTTATCGTCGGTATCGGCCACCACCAGGTGCACCCCATCGGAAGCGACTCCCTGGGGGTTCTGAAGGCTATTCTGAGTAGGAACCTGGTTCTGGGTGGTGGTGACGAAATCGGGCTGGCCCAGCACTACCGTAGCGGTCCCCACGCATACCGGGCACTTGCTGTTGTCAACCAGTTCCGCGGTAGGAGCGGGCAACTGGGACGAAAGATTGGCAAATATCAGGACGCGGTTGTTGCTGGGAGCGGCTCCCACGCGGTTGGAGTCCGCGACAAACAGCATATCTCCGGCAACGGCGATGCCACTCGCGCTGCCGATAGTGGTGTCGCTAGAGTTCGTATCTTGGCTGGTGAAGCCGCTCGGCTGGCCAACTACCAGCCGGGCGGCTTGCCCGGTTACGAAGGTAAAGGGCTGGGCGGACTGGGCGAAGACCGCCACTGCACTGAGAAGGAAGAGCGGAATACACTTCATGCGTTATTGTCTATGGATGCTTCAATGCCAAGTTAAATCACAAGTATAGCAAGGGTTAGCGCGGCAGCGGTGATGCCCTGCGGCCACACAGGTGTGAGAAATCGGCACGATTCGATTAGGCCGAAGCCAGCGAAACCGAGCAATTGCAGAAACCCTTGAGAGCACGGGAAACAAAGCATGCACGAGGGAGGCCAAAGGAAGAATTCCGGCTGCCGAGGGCGCGGAGCTGAAGGCTCTCCGGAAACTGCTCGTAAGTTCTTGATTCTTGGTCTGGCCAGGGATGACCCCGGAGGTGGGGCAGGCGGTGCTCGCCTGCCCGATATTCTCAGAACTCCCGATGTCGGCCGGG
>PLRZ01000324.1 GCA_003164075.1 Bryobacterales bacterium
ACCTTTCTGCCAAAGCTCCCGTAAGACTGTTTAGAAAGGGAAGACGGATGGCCGACGGCGCGAGGAGCGAACTCGGCACGGTGCCCGGCACCATGTTGCAACGGTTCCGCGATGGCGATCTCGACGCCTTCGAGGCGCTCTTCCGCGAGCATCAGCGTTCGGTGTACGGCTGGATTCTGCGCATCGTCCGCAACACGGCCGCCGCGGAAGACCTCACGGTGGAGACCTTCTGGCGCATCTATCGCGCGCACGACCGCTTCCAGCCGGAGTACCCGTTCGGGCCCTGGGCGCGGCGCATCGCCACACGCGCGGCGCTCGATTGGCTGAGGGCTCAGCGGCCCGAGGTGGAGTTGACAGCAGAGATGGCCGGCACGNNCTGGCCGTGGTGGAGGAGCAGCCGCACAAAGAGGTTGCCGCGGCGCTCGGCATCACCGTTGGCGCCGTAAAACTGCGCGTCTTTCGCGCGCTTCGATTGTTGAGAAAGGACCTGGAAAAGCAGGGAATCACGCCATGAATGCACACGATGAGAATCAGATCAAACAATTGCTCAAGCAGGCGCTGTCGCCGGTTGAGCCAAACGCGGAGCCGGAACGCGATCTTTGGCCGGCGGTGCTGCGGCGTCTCGATGAAGACGCCGCCACGCCTCGCCGCGCGAGTTCCTTTTCGGTGCCCTGGTTCGATTGGGCGCTACTCGGCGGCCTCGCGGTCTTCGTGGCCTCTTTCCCGGCGACCATCCCGGTCTTTCTCTATTACCTGTGAACGGGTCACTGACCCCTGACACCTGAAACCTGGCCGACTGAAAGGAGGCCCATCATGAACAATCACACTTACCTTCGCGCCTATCTCGCCGGAGTGTTTATCCCTACGCTGCTCTTTCCGGTGCTCATCACACTCCTGCTTGTGGCGAAGTTCGCCGCTCAACAGCCGATTCCCGTCGAGCGCATCGTGATCTTTCCCCTCGCCTTTGCGCCGGCCTGTTGGGGGATCTGGAACGTGCTTTGGGCGGCTACGCGCAACCGCACCCATCTACCGCTCGGCCTCCACGGAGCCGTCCTGCCCCTCTTGCTGATGCCCGCCGGCGCCGCACTGGCCAAATGCCTCGGCGTCATCGCCCTCGGCACTCACAGCGTCACCTGGTTTCAGACCATCGAGATTCCTTACGCGTTGATCGCGTGCGGCTTCACCTTCGCGCTCGTGATGTATTACCTGGTTTGGAAGTACATCATCGGCTACGTGAACCGCGTGCTCGGCATCGCCTGATCGAAGGAGGCAACCATGTTCGCCATCGTTCGCACCATTACGTACGCCTCTCTCTTTGTGGGATTGCTGCTGGTCTATCTGCCGGCGCGCATTCTCGCCTGGTCCGGAATCGCTCGCCCCACCGTGTTCGCATGGCCGCAGATCGCTGGCATCGTTATCGCCACCGCCGGAGCCCTGGTTGCGCTGTCCTGCCTGTGGGCCTTTGCCTGGATTGGAAAAGGTACTCCGGCGCCCTTCGATCCGCCACGCAAACTCGTGGTGCGCGGCCCCTATCGCTTCGTGCGGAATCCCATGTATGTGGGCGCATGGCTCGCCGTCGGCGGAGCGGCATTGTTCTTTGAATCCATTCAGCTGCTCGCCTTTGTCGCCCTGTTTCTGCTGGCCACGCACCTGTTCGTGTTGTTTTATGAGGAGCCTACGCTCCGGCGCAGCTTCGGTCCGGAGTACGAGTCGTATTGCGGGCGAGTGCACCGCTGGTGGCCGTCAGCGAGGGCGCTTCATTAGGAAGAACGCGCAGCCCACCGTTCTCAGTCCGCCGCTTCCTCAGAGTGCGGCGCATGCACAATCCGCATCAGCGTGCCGCCGTCCAGCCAGTTCAACTCGCAGCGTTCGCAATCTTCCAACACCACGTGGCCGCCGCCGTAGTAAAAGTGGGTGTCCATGGCGTGATGGCACTGAGGGCACTCCAGCTTGCGGTTGAGGTCGCTGTCGTCATCGGCTACGGGAATCTCGGTACCGGGATGTGCGCTACGCATTTGCGCAATCAGCGCCTCGAAAGCGCCCATCGGCACCAGCATGCCGTGGCATTTTTTGCAGGAGCGGATCGGCACGCCGATCAGAGTCGCATCCCACAGCGGAACCGCGCACGCCGGGCACAGCAGCTCCTGGAGCTCGTCCAGATACTGCACTCCCTGGTCGTCGGGCGCGACGGAACAAACGCTGTTGCAATAGTCGCAGCGCAGGCTGATCAGCCCGGCCGTGATGTGCATCGGTGCTCCGCAGGATGGGCAGTTCATTGTGGCTTCCCGCACTCGGGGCAGAACTTCGCCCGCTCCGGCATGGGCTTGCCGCACTCGATGCAGAACTTGCTGCCCGCCACGGTCGCTCCAGCCGCCACGTCCGAGTTTGCGCGCGCCTGTCCCGGCCCCGTCTGTCCCGGCATCGCCTGGCCCATCAGCGCCTGCGCCATGGCCGCGCCCGCTCCCAGCCCCACGCCCATGCCCGCCGTGCCGCCCGTGTTTTGCGCAGCCTCTTCCAGCGATTCAGCCGCTTCAAATTGCGTTAGCCGGCCCAGGTCTCCGGCCATGTTCACGCCGATGCGCTGATCCATCACCTTCTGCAAGTCCTCGGGCAGCGACACACTGGCTATTGCGAATTGGCTGAGCTCTAATCCAAGACCAGAAAAATAAGGCTTCACGTCGTTCGTGACCTTATCGGTGAGCGCGCCCAGGTTGGCAGCCATATCGACAAACGAAATCTCACTGCCGGCAAAGATAGCGGTCAGCCGCGCGATGATGGTGGTGCGCAATTGCCCTTCCAGGTCCGCGGCAAACACGGCCTCGCGCGTGCCGGTGACTTCCGTAAAAAATTTGCGGGGATCGGCGATGCGATAGGAATAGTTCCCGAAGGCGCGCAGGCGCAGAACGCCATACTCCTTGTCGCGCGTCGTGATCGGCTCCGGCGTGCCCCACTTCTGGTCGATTTGGAGCCGCGTGGAGAAAAAGTACACGTCCGACTTGAACGGCGACTCGAAGTCCTTGCTCCAATTCATGAGGTCGGTCAGGACAGGTAGGTTGCGCGTGTTCAGCGTGTGCAGGCCCGGCGCGAAGACGTCGGCGATGCGGCCCTCGTT
>PLRZ01000092.1 GCA_003164075.1 Bryobacterales bacterium
AATTGTCCGAATCTGAGAGATCTTCACCCATGAGGGTTTGGGCATCATGTCCGCGGGAAGCGCCATGGTCAACGGGAATCCGGCTTTCTGCGCCTGACTTGTAATCGCCATCACGATCACGGTTTCGGACTTCCTGTTGAACAGGTCGTGGCTCAGAATGAGGACTGGCCGCAATCCGGCCTGCTCGCGGCCTCGGACCGGGTTCAGGTCCGCCCAGTAGACTTCGCCTCTCAATATTCGGGCCAAGCCTGGTCTCCCAGACCCTGTTCGGCCAACTGCATTTCCTCTTTGGGGTCGATCTTGGCCAACTCGCGCGCGAGCCGGGTCCGCTTCTCGCGCTCACTCAATAAGTTCACGGCCGATTGGAGCGCCCGGCTGCGGTTCGGGTACCTGCCCTCCCTGACCCACCGGTCGAGGTCCGCGACGGTCCTTCGATCCAAGGTGACGGCAATTTTCTGCACCATACCGTGAGTATGACAAAACATCCTACTCCGGCGCAACGCCGATAGGGATCGATGCCGGGAACCGTCCGCACTGTCCTCGATATTCGCCGCAGCGAATGCCCACGCTTGCTGAACATCGTCCGGCTCAAGCTCGGAGGTTACGCCATCGAACCGTCGCATCGACCTCTATCCGATAGCTGCCGCCGATGGCGCGATCGCCCGTGCTCAGGCAGCTTCGGCTTCCACCGCGCGAATCAACTTGCCCCGATACACCGTTTGCAGCGCGTACTCGGCCACATCCCAGGCGTTCAACCGGCCCACTGGCTGGCACACCGCCGCAAAACGGTGAAGCACTTCATCCACCGTGGACCGTCCGTCGCACAACCCCAGGAACTCCGCCACCAGCGGTGGCACTTCCACTACTTCCACCTCTTCGTCCGATACCAGGCGCGTCGCCACAACGGTCGGCCGGTGAATGGATGCATCCGGCTGCGCCTGCGCCTCCAGCAGTTTGGTGACACGGCCCACGTCGCCGTCGAGCCGCAGCAGATAGACATGGGGCTCGAGCGCCAGCCGCATGTCGCTCTCCAGCACCTCCAGGCGTTGGGCGCTGACCCGGCCAACGGCCTGGGGACGGATGACTTGCATCAAAGCCTCTTCAAACTGCAATAAGACCGCTTCGAAACCGCTGCGCGCGTGCGCCGCCCGGCTGGCCAGGAACTGCACGAAATGGCGGTCGAATTCCCAGGTGCAGTAGTATCGCCGCAACGCGAGCCCGTCCCGCCGCGGCGTCAGATCCGCGCTCCATGCCAGCCATTCCCGGTACACGCCCAGCAGGTCGCCGGTGGTTTGGTGCAAAGCGGCCATCATCCAGCGGAAGCGGCGGCTCGTGCGAACGATGAATTCCCGCAACTCGTGCAGAAACCGCCGGTCCAAATGCGGTGTCGGAATCGCGTAGAAATTCGGGAAAACGTCCGGGTAATCGGCGATCAACTGCCGCTCCACCGAGCCCTGCACCCACCCGGCGTGCGAAATGTCGGTGTAGATATCCTCCAGGAAAAGTTCCTGCCGATGATCGATCTCGAGCGGCGTTCCCGGCAGCGGCGAGAGCAGATGCAAGTGCGGAATCGCGTTGCGAATCCGCAGGGCGTCGCCCACGAACGACATGCTTTCGCGAAGGTCGTCCATGGTTTCTTCCGGGAACCCGGTGATCAGCGAGACCGTGGTGTCCATCCCGTGTGCGCTGGCCAGCGCGGCGTTTCTCCGCGATTCCTCCAGGTCCAGCCGTTTGCCGATGATCTTCTGCATCCGCGGCGAGCCCGATTCGATTCCGAAAAAGATCGATACGCACCCGGCCCGCGCCATCAGCTCGATCAGTTCCGGGTCCACGCAATCGGTCCGCGCGCTGCATCCCCAGCGATACGCGCGGCCGGTGGCCAGGATCGCCTCGCAGGTGGCCACTACGCGCTTCCGGTCCACAGTGAACATGTCGTGCATCAGGTCGAAGAATTTCACCGGATAGCGAGCCAGCAGAAAGTCCATCTCGGCAATCAGCTTGGCGGGCGACTTCAGGCGGAAGCGCCGCCGGAAGAAGTCGTTCGTCGAGCAGAAGGTACACCCGAACGGACAGCCCCTCCCCAATTCGACGGGGACGGTGCCAATCTCCTCCATCCCCGGGTACAGATGAAACGCCGGAACCGGCAGGGTGTCCAGGTCGGTGGGAACCGCGGCGTCGGCGTTACGGCGGACCTCTCCGCCGCTGCGGTACGTCAGTCCCGGCACCGCTTCCGGCGGCCGGCCTTCGCCCAACCGCATGGCAAACTCCGGCAGGCTCTGGTCGGCTTCGCCCCGCAGAATGAAATCCACAAAAGGAAAATGCCGCAGGGTCGCGGTATCCACCACCGATGCCTGGGGACCGCCGAACAGGATGATGGCGTCCGGGCGGAGCCGCTTCAGGTGCTGCGCCATCTGTAAGGTTACGGGGTAGCTGTTGCAGATCGTGCCGAAGCCAAACAGATCCGCGCCGGTGGCTGCCAGGCGCTCGGCGGCAAAGTGGCTGAACGCAATTCCCCCGCGGTAAACACCAGAGGACAGGTATTCGAGGTACCAGCGGTTGATATCGACGATTTGGGGGGTGAGTCCAGTGCGCTCCAAAACAGCCGCCAGCGCCAGCATGCCGAGCGGAACGTCTATGGATATGGTACGCAGCCACTCGAGCTGCTGCGGATCCTCGAAATCCGTCGCCGTCGGCATGCTGATCAGGCATATTCGGACACGCGCCGAAACCCCGCCAACGGGACTCCGGCTGTCGCACTGCAGGGCTACCAGGCTCACTCGTGCTCTTTCAGATTGTTGTTCTTATTCGGCTCCGTCGCAATGACGTCGTCCTTGAGGTGCAAACGAAGCACACTGGTCGCCAGGTCCAAGGTCTTGGCGACTACGTCGGCCTCTTCCTCGGTCAGGTCCCTCTTCGGCTTTACGGTAACTCCGTATTTCTTACCTTTCATCATGGACATTCGGGCGTTTCTCCTTTGTCCCAAGTACTATATCCGAGGTTGGAAGGTTCGGCAATTGATTTCGACTTATTATTTTTGGCCGAGGCTCATCCAGATGGAGGCCAGGTTCTCCGCCAAGTCCAGAAAAAGCTGGTCTCCGCTCACGGCATACCCGCGGACGGGCTGCGAAATGGGATTTGCCGAAAGCCTGGCGTTGTGGAAGTGATGAACCGCGCGGAGGGGTCCAGCGGGCGAGCCGGAGGCAGGGTCGATGGCCCGGCTCCATAGACATTGAAACCCGTCCGAACTGGAAAAGAGATACAGCATCCTTCCATCGGCCGACCAGTGAGGTTTATCGCTCGATCCCGCCGCCGCGCTCACGCGCTTCCACTCAGCCTGGCGCCCGTACGGGGCCACGTAGACCTGCCGCTCTTTTCCAGCGGCGTGGGCGGAAAATGCCAGCCATCGGCCGTCGGGCGAGCACTCGGCCTCATCCACCACCATGCCGTCCCCGGCAAGCACTGCCGTGGAACTGCCGGTAGACGGGTCGACCCGAACTACGGCCTGCGAAGTGGAGGCCAGGATGGCGTCTTCGGTGGGCATCCAGGCGGTCACGATCCCGCACTTCCGGCACAGTTGCCGCGACTCCCGCGTGCCACGATTCATCAGGTATATGGAATTGGACTCTTTCTCTCCCACGTTGTAAGCCAGTTGATCGCCGGACGGGCTGATCACCGGATTCGACTTGGGGTCGGTGCTACTGGTGAGCATGCTTTCATCCCCCGAGGCCAGGTCGCGCACCCAGATCTGGCGAATGCCGATTTCGGAAGAAGTCCGGCTGAAGGCCAGCAGTTTCCGGTCGCGCGAGAGGCTGGGAAACGCGTCGAAGTCGGCACTGGAGGTGATGCGCACGGGCTGCGCGCCGGGTTGGGCGACGGAAATCCGCCAGATTCGGAGCCGCCCTTGCGAGCTTTCAAATACCAGCCGTCCGTTGGCGGACATGGAGGGAGCGGTTTCAAACGCCGTGCCGAAGGTAAGCCGCTGGGCCGCCCCCGGCTTTCCGCCCAGCGGGAAAGGCATCCGCCAGAGGTTTACGTTGGCCTGCCGGGCCGCGGAGAACACCAGGTATTGTGCGCTCCAGAAAGCCGCGTTTGTGTGCGCCTCCAGGCCCTGGGCTTTCACTTTTCCCAAGGCGCCGGTATTCACGGGCGGCGATCCGTCCAGGGCGGCCACCCACCACTCCGCATCGTCGTCAGGAGGAAGGTTGGGATCTTGGGAACCCTGGAACAGGATATGCCGCGAGTCCGGCGCCCAGACTGGATTGCGCGCATCGGGCATTTGCGGGCAAAGCTGCCGGGGTGCGCCCCCGGATGCCGGCGCCACGTAGATTTTGCCGGAAGGCAGGCGTGGATGATACAACTCGCCCAACCAATACGCGATGTACTTGCCATCGGGCGAAAAGCGCGGCATGAAACCGCCCTGTGCCAATAACTTCGGCTCCCCTCCAAACGCGGGAATCAGGTACACGCCACCGCCATCCTTCTCCGAGCGAAAGGCGATGGAGTGGCCGTCGGGAGAGAAGGACGGGGTGGCTTCGTCGAAGGGTGTCCGGGTGAGCCGCAGGGAAGCGCCGTTGGGAACCTGCTTCACCCAGATATCCAGATTCCCCGGCTCCGCCTCGTCGGACGCGTAGGCCACCAGGCTTCCATCGGCCGATAACGACGGCTCCTGGCTCAGCGCATCCTCACTGGTGAGGCGCATCAGTTCCAGTTGCGGAGGCGCGTCGCCGGGGAGCGGCCAGCGGCGCCACAGGTAGAACAGACCGCCCAACAGCACGGCCGCGGCCAGACCCCAGAGGAGCAGCGCCGGTTTTCGGATCCGTGTGTGGAGGACCTGCTCCAGCGCGCTCATCATGGCGCCCGCCGATTTGAATCGCTTCCCGGGGTCGGGATCGATGGCCTTTTCCACCAGCGAAATGAATAACGGCGGCAGATCGGGCCGCAAGTCCAGCAGGTGGTCGCGCCCTCCGGCGGCGTGCGCCTGGCGAAAGTCCGCGGCGTTGCGCGCATTCACCGGGTATTGCAGCGTCACCAGGTAATACAAAAGCACGCCCACCGCGTACAGGTCCGTCCGGGGCGAAGCTGCCGAGCCCTGAAAGATCTCGGGGGCCATGTAGGGCAGGGTGCCGGCCACTTCTCCCCGTTGAGTTTCGGGATCTACCTTCTGGCCCAGGCCGAAATCCACCAGAACAATCCGCCCGTCCTGCTGCCGCATCACGTTGCTGGCCTTGATGTCGCGATGCACCAGACCCTTGCTGTGCACCAGCGCCAAGCCGCGGCACAGGTGAAGGCAGATCAGCGCGGCATAACCCGGATCCAGCTTGCCGCGCTCGACGGCGAACTTTTCCAGGCTTTGCCCCTGGATCAATTCCATGGAAAGCGCCGCGCCTTCGGCCCCCTGCTCATAGCTATAGACCGCCACGATATTGGGGTGCCGCAGTTGCGCCAGGGTCTTTCCCTCACGGATGGCTTCGTCGCCGTCGAGGAGTTTGAGCGCCACATCGCGGTCGAGCGCGTCGCGGGCATGGTAGACGGCGCCAAACCCGCCTTCGCCGAGCTTCGAGACAATCTGAAACTCGCGCCACTTGTCGCCCGGGGCCAGGGAAGGCGCACGGACTCGCGCCCCTTTCATAGTGACGGTTTTGGCCGAGGTCCTCCAACGAGCGCTGAGGTTGGCGATGATGTCGGCGAGCGGTCGTTTGGGCACAAGCGAGCCGTTATTATAGCTTGGGAAACTGAGCTTTGTATCGGTCCCGGAAGCGGCCTGCTGTCAGTATCGGCGAATGGGCCAGTGTCGTCACTCCTCGCAAGGAATGGCCCAACCCATCTTCTTTCCCGGCCACCCGAGACTCCGAACTCCAGATGTCGTGGAATGAGAGTGATCTCTTCGAGTCCGGGCAAAGACATATTGGCCACGGATAAACACGGATGAACACAGATAAGACAAAGAAGAAGGATTTTTCTTATCCGCGTTCATCCGTGTTCATCCGTGGCTAGATTTGTTTTTGCGGGGTGGTCGCCATGCGCTTATTGCTTGCGGCGCAAACCAGGACTTTGCTTCGCCCGCTTTAGGAATTTGACCGGCACCGGGTCCACCGGCGTTCGAACATTAGCCGTCTCGGTGCCCGACGCGACGGCCGTACCAATGGGAATCAACAGATACCCCATGTAGGAGTCAGGGCCTCCGATGTCGAGGAAATTGGGACCGTTCGTCAGCCCCGTCGGCACGGTCACATTGAGCTGATACAGTCCCGAGAAACCTGGCGCCAGCCCGGCAAAGTCGTTGGTGCCCGTGGTTCCGTTGAAATCCAGTGTGATGGTGTTGGTGGTCTGGCTCAGCGTGCCCGACGGTCCCGGCGCACCATCGGTAATGGTCGGAGAAACGGCGCCCAGGCCCGTCAGGTACACCGAAAGAGTCTCGCCCACTACCGCGGGATTCGCGTCGCTGACAATCGATCCGACCGCCGCGGCGGAATTTCCGATGCCCAAGTGTACTATTTCTCCGTACCCGGTGCCGTTCTGATTCTGCGTAAAAACGCCCGGTGCAGTGTTAGCCACATAGTTCGTAACCACATTGGAGAGCGAACCATTGTTGTTCACCTGGATCTGCGCGATCGATCCCACCGTTACTTCGTAGGGCACAATCGCCGAAATCTGCCCCGCGCTTACGTAATAGATGGCCGCCGGAAAGCCGCCGATGGTCACCTGGACATTGCCCAGCGAGGTGGGAAATGGGATCCCCGCTACCTGCGTTGCCGCAGCCAGATTCTGTCCGTACAGCGTCAGCAATTCCCCGGGCGCAATGCCGGCGGTGAAGGGCGCGTTGCTGCCGGAGTTCACCA
Organism: Bryobacterales bacterium; assembly: GCA_003164075.1. The sequence continues at coordinate 6,840 of PLRZ01000092.1, forward strand.
CGCCCATCGGGCTCAAATATACCCCGGCGCCCACAGCCGGCGTGGGCGCCTGTAAGCCCACGCTGAGCCCCAGGTAGGGGCCGATTCCGGTAGTGATTTCCACCGCTCCGCCGGCGCCTACAACATACTTCGCATACGAATTGGTGAAAGTATTTCCGGTGAGCGAGATGGTGTCTTCGTAGGTATAGTCGTATACGCTGCTGCCGCCGAAATCGTCGACCCGCTCGTGCCCCAGGAACGTCTGGGGAGCGGCCCCGGCGATCACATTGAACGAGCCGAAGTAGGTATCCAGATTACCCGCGTATTCATCGATCCCCGCCTGGTAGTACAGTCCGGAGAGCGTCGGGTTGGAAGTGGTCTTCACGCCCACAATAAAGTCGAAAGGAGTGCTCGACGTGATGGGCGACCCGCCGAACATGAAATTGCCGTCTTTGGAAAAGTAAAAATATTTCTGGCCGGCGATGAGCGTACCGTTAGTCGCAAACGTGGCTATCGCGGCGCCGTTGCTGAACTGGTATTTGACCCCGCCGGCAGTCTGCGAATACGGTGCGGTCTGGACGCCGGCATATCCGGTGACCACCCCCGCATTCAGATTGCCGTTGCCGTCGGGATTGAGCGCAAATTGCAGACTCAGCGCACTGGTGGCCTGTCCGCTCGACAGGTCAACATCCGCGCACCACCACGACCCGGTGAAACTGGACGCGGTCGGCGCTGGACTCGCCAACGGCGCCGCCACCATCATGTCGTTATAGCCATTCACGTTGTCCGTGCTGCTGCCGACAAAGATGCCCTGCGTAGATACCAGCCCAGAAATCACATCGCCGGTACTATACGGGCTGGAAATGAAGCCGTAGCCGGAGGCTGCGATGGAATACGTTCCGGTGGTGGTAAAAGCTCCGGAATTGGGCGCGACTTCGCCGTAATAGTAGCTGTAATCGAGGAGTTGCGCATTGTCGGCGGCGGTGATGCTGTAGTTGCCGTTTCCGTCGAACGTAATATTGCCGTAAACGGTGACGGCCTCATCCAGATAACCGGCGTAGGTTGTATCCGGAAGGTAGTAGACTTGCCGGAAATAGTACCGGCCGTTCAGCATGCCGTTCCCGCTGTTGTCCCAAGACTGTGCGTACATTGCACCCGCAGCCGCCAGCAACATCAATAAGCGCGCGAATTTCATTTTTGGAAAATAGCCCCTACCTATGATTATGGCCGCGACGCCCGGAAAGTTTCGCTAATTTTACGCCGTGACGCCGCGACGGACCAATTCCTGGAAGATTCGATCCGCTGCACTGGCCGGATTTTCCGCCAGTTCCGCGGGAGTGAAGCGAATTTCCACAGACGGGGCGGACGGCGCCGACGCCGCGCCGGCCGGTCCCACCAGCAGAACCTGCGCGGGAAGCACCGCTACCGGATGGCCGCATTCCGCCAACCGGCGCGCCAGCAGCCAGAGCACTTCGGGCTTGCCTTCCATGGATACCGCAGCGGTATGCGGCAGGCCGTCGCCGGCCTCGGCTGCCGCCGATTCAATCATGCCCGCGCCCACGGTTTCGTTGGTGAGCGCGTCCAGCAGAATGAAGCTGCCGGTGAAGCGATTGCGGCGGTACGGGTCGACAAACAACGGCCGCTGGGCTTCCACCAGCACCGCGCCGATTTCGTTGAGCCGCAACTCGCCGGCCGGTTGCGCCGCCAGGGTGCCGATATCCACGCGGTGGCGAATCTCCACAATGCGCGCCGCCAGCGTTTGCGTGGTGTGCTTCAGCAGGTACGGGCGATCCGCCGCCGCCGGCTTTTCGTTCATCCACACCAGCGTGGCGTCGAAGCGCAGGACGCGCTGCGGCGGGTCCGCGGGCGACACCAGCATATCGCCGCGGCTCACGTCGATCTCTTCGTCCAGACGGACCGTCACGGACATAGGCGCGAACGCCTCGGCCAACTCCCCCTCGCGCGTCACGATGGAGCGCACGCGCGTTCGCCGGCCGGAAGGCAGCACCATCACCGGATCGCCCGGGCGAATGCTGCCGGACGCCAATTGCCCGGCGAGCCCGCGGAAATCCTGATTGGGGCGGATCACGTATTGCACCGGCAGGCGCAGCCCCACGGCGTGGTCGTCCGCGGTAAGAGACACGGTCTCCAGATGTTCCAACAGCGCCGGCCCGCGGTACCACGGCATGCGCGTGCTCCGGTGTACCACGTTATCGCCGCACAGCGCGCTCAGGGGGATGAACTGCAGCTCGGGCGGATTGCCGATCTGTCCGGCAAACCGGCCGAATTCGCCGCAAATGGAGTGGAAGACATCTTCGCGGTACTCCATCAAGTCCATTTTGTTGACCGCGATCACCAGGTGGCGAATGCCCAGCAGGGTGGTGATGAACGCGTGCCGCCGCGATTGCGCCAGCACGCCATGGCGCGCGTCGATCAGCACGATGGCCAGGTTCGCCGTGGATGCGCCGGTGGCCATATTGCGCGTGTACTGCTCATGCCCCGGCGTGTCGGCGATGATGAATTTGCGCTGCGGCGTCGAAAAATAGCGGTAGGCCACGTCGATGGTGATGCCCTGCTCGCGCTCGGCGCGCAGGCCGTCGGTGAGCAGCGAAAGGTCCAGCCCGCCATGCGCCTTGGTGGCTTTGCGGATGCCGGCGAGCTGATCTTCGTAGACCGTTTGCGAGTCGTACAGCAGGCGCCCGATCAGGGTGGACTTGCCATCGTCCACGCTGCCGGCGGTGGTGAAGCGGAGAAGCTCGCTCAGAAGTAGCCCTCGCGTTTCTTGAGCTCCATGGAGCCTTCCTGGTCGTGGTCGATGACGCGGTTTTCGCGCTCGGAGCGGCGGAATTCGCGCATCTCGGCGATGATTTTGGGCACCGTATCGGCCTCGGAGCGGATGGCGCCGGTACACGGCGTGCAGCCCAGGGAGCGCATGCGGCACATGACCATGCGCGGCTCTTCGCCCGGCAGCAGGGGGACGTCGTGCTCCACCGGGATCAGCGTTTCCCCACGCTCCACCATGCGCCGCGGACGCGCAAAATACAGCGGTACCACGGGGATGTTTTCCACCTGGATGTACTCCCAGACGTCGAGCTCGGTCCAATTGGAGAGCGGAAAAACGCGAATCGACTCGCCCTTATCCACTCTGCTATTAAAGAGGTTCCACAGCTCGGGGCGCTGATTCTTGGGATCCCACTGTCCGAAGGAATCGCGGAAGGAGTAGACTCGCTCCTTGGCGCGCGACTTTTCCTCATCGCGGCGCGCGCCGCCGAAAGCCGCGTCGAAACCACCGGCGGTCAGGGCGTCCAGCAGGGCGCGGGTCTTGAGCAGGCCGCAGCATTTCTGGGTGCCCAGGCGAAAGGGATTGGCGCCGGCGGCCAGCGCCTGCGTGTTGCTGTGGACAATCAGGCGGGCGCCGATTTCAGCGCAGAAGCGGTCGCGGAACTCTACCATTTCGCGAAACTTGTAGCTGGTGTCGATGTGCAGCAGGGGGAAGGGAAGCGGGCCGGGGTAGAAGGCCTTCTGCGCCAGCCGCACCATCACGGAGGAGTCCTTGCCGATGGAGTACAGCATCACCGGCCGCTGAAATTCGGCGGCCACTTCGCGCAAAATGTGAATGCTCTCGGCTTCCAGGGCCTGCAAATGGGTGAGGGTGCTCATGGGGTATGCTCAAGAACAGGAATTAGCCACGGATGAACACGGATGAACACGGATCAGAAAGAAGCTTGGTTTTATCTGTGTTCATCCGTGTTCATCCGTGGCTAAAGAATTTTCTTTTCTCAGGATACCATTAATCATGCTCAAGTCTATCTGGATAGCGATGATTGCCGTGCCGGCACTGCTGGCGCAGGACCCCGCGATCTCCGCGGAACGCATTCGCGCCCACGACCGGTTCCTTTCGAGCGATCTGCTGGAAGGCCGCGGCGTCGGCCAGCGCGGCGGCGACCTCGCCACCGAGTATATCGCCACGCAATTTGAGCTGGCCGGCGCCAAACCGGCGGGCGAAAATGGCACGTACTTTCAAACGGTCCCGCTGGTGGGCGTGGAAACCCAGCCCGATGCCGCGCTGCTGGCCACCGCCGGCGGCAAGTCGGTCGCCTTCAAATGGCTCGACGATTTCGTGGGCGTCAGCCAGACCCAGCAGCCCGACACGCAGTTCGAAGCGCAGGCCGTTTTCGTGGGCCACGGCATCGCCGCGCCGGAATTCAAATGGGACGACTTCAAAGGTCTCGACGTCACCGGCAAGCTGCTGCTGGTCTTCACCAACGAGCCGCCGTCCGACGACCCCAAATTCTTCGACGGCCGCGCGCTCACCTACTACGGCCGCTGGGTCTATAAATATGAAGAGGCGGTGCGCCGCGGAGCGCGCGGGCTGATCATCATCCACACCACCGCAACTGCCGGATACGGCTGGGACGTGGTGCGCAGTTCGTGGGGCCGCGAAACGCCTTTCGTGAAACTGGCGGAGGGGCAGCCCAGCCTCGCAATTGCCGGCTGGATGACGCGCGATGCCGGGGAGAAACTGCTGGCGCTGGCCGGCAGGAGCGTGGACGAATTGCTGGCCGCGTCCGATAAGCCCGGCTTCAAGCCGATCCCGCTCGATATCCAGGTCCGCGGCCATTTGAGGTCGAGGGTCCGCGAGCTGAACACCCGCAATGTGGCCGCGATGGTTCCCGGCAGCGATCCCGTCTTGAAGCGCGAAGTGGTGATTTTCAGCGCGCATTGGGACCACCTGGGCATCGCCACGCCGGTGAATGGCGATTCGATTTACAACGGCGCCATCGACAACGCCAGCGGCTGCGCCATCCTGCTGGAACTGGCGCGCGCGTGGGCGGCGATGCCGGTGAAGCCCAAGCGGTCGGCGCTGTTTCTGTCGGTGACGGCGGAAGAGGGCGGGCTGAAGGGCTCGGAATATTACGCCGCGCACCCGCTGATTCCGGCGGCGCAGACGGCCATCGATCTGAACTACGACGCGCTCTACCCCTGGGGCCGCGCCAAGGACGTGGTAATTACCGGCGCGGAGCGGACTACGGTGTGGCCGCTGGCGCAGCAGATCGCGGCGCGATTGAATCTGGAAGTATCGCCCGACGACAATCCGGAGCAGGGCCACTATTTCCGGTCGGACCATTTTTCCTTCGCGCACGCCGGCATTCCGGCATTTTCCATCGGGCACGCCACGGAATTCGTGGGCAAGCCGGCCGGGTACGGGCACCAGATGTGGGAGCGGTACAATACCAACGATTACCATCATCCCTCGGACGAATTTCACGCCGATTGGGATTTCACCGCGCTGGCGCAGGCGGCCGAGTACGGCTTCTTATTAGGACGAGATATCGCGAATCAGGAGAAGTTACCGGAATTTAGGCCGGGAGATCAATTTCACAGGTAGAATGCTAACGTGGCTGCGGTAAAGCGCTTTCGAGTCGCCCTTTCTTTTCCGGGAGAGTACCGCGCGCGTGTCGAGAAGATCGCTGAGGTGCTGGGGGATAAGCTGGGGCGTGAGAAGGTACTCTACGACAGGTGGTACGGGGCGGAGTTCAATCGGCTGAATCTCTCCGTCTACCTTTCTGCTCTCTACCACGACGAATCGGATTTGATCGCGGTCTTTCTATGCAGGGAATACGACGACAAAGAATGGTGCGGTTTGGAATGGCGTGCTTGCCTCGATTTGATTAAGAAGAGGAATGACGTCCGTCTGATGTTCTTCCGGCTCGATGAGGCAGAGATCCCCGGTCTCTATTCGATCGATGGCTATCAGGATATCCGCAATATGAGCGATGCGGAAGTAGCCGCCGCAATTCTCAGTCAGCTCCGCGCCCCGGCTACCGCGGCGACATACGGGGCTTTCACCTCGAAGCTCCCCGTCGTGAACCCGACACTGATCGGCCGCGAAGAGGAACTCGCCTTCCTCGACCGCGCCTGGGCCGACCCGGCCACCAACTTCGTGCAAGTCATCGCGGCCGGCGGCACTGGGAAGACGGCACTGGTCGACAAGTGGTTCCGGCGTCATCTCGGCGAAGCGACGGTCTTCGGCTGGTCGTTCTACAGCCAGGGCAGTTCGCCTGACCGACAGACCTCTTCGGACCCGTTCTGTGCCGAGATCGTCGGCTGGTTGCATATCGACATCGCGCCGACGGCCTCGGTGTATGCGAAGGCCGAGGCCGTTGCGCGCCGCCTCCGCGAGGAGCGCGTGTTGCTGCTCCTTGATGGCGTGGAACCGCTACAGGACACCGCGGGGGCCATGCGCGATGCCTGGTTGAAGGCACTTCTGCTGGAACTGGAAACAGAGAATCGCGGCTTGGTGGTCTGCACCACTCGGGCCCGTATTGACATCCCCGACGACGGGGCGCGCGTGCTCTCGATCGATCTCGACGACCTCACGCCGGAGCAGGGCGCGGAGTATTTGCGCAGTCTGAAGGTGGCGGGCGCGGACGAGGAACTCAAGAAAGCCTCGGAAGAGTATGGGAACCACGCGCTGGCGTTGACTCTGCTGGGGACTTACCTGGCGGATTTCCGTGACCACGACATCAGCCGGCGGGTGGAGATCCGCGGCTTGATGGGTGAAGAAGGAAAACCCTTCGAGCATGCCCGCCGCGTCATTGAGGCCTATGATCGGATGTTCGCGGGCAAGCCGGAGGCCGATATTCTGCGTGCCCTGGGATACTTCGACCGTCCCGCAGAGCCAGCGGCGTTGAAGTTGGTGCTGCCCGCGATGGAAGATCGCAAGTATCGGCGCGCCCTGAGGCGCCTGCGCGATGCCCGTCTGATCCTGACTACCGACCCCGCCCAGCCGCTCGACTGCCATCCGCTGGTCCGGGAACATTTCGCCGCAGCGGCAACGGCGGATGGTCACGCTCGGCTCTACGAGTACTACAAGGAACAGGCGCCGCCACTGCCCGATACGCTTGAAGAGACAGCACCGCTCTTTTACGCTGTTTATCACGGGTGCCGGGCGGGCCGATACCAGGAAACGTTCGACGATATCTATCGGGATCGCATCGTGCGCGGCGGCAAGTTCCACCTGACCAGGGAGCTTGGCGCATACGGAACTAACCTGTCGCTGCTCGCCAACTTCTTTGAAGTGACGTGGACTCAACCTGTTGCCACCCTCCTACCCGCCGATCGCGCCTGGCTGATCAACTGCGCAGGATACGCACTCCGTGCCATCGGCCGGTTGGCCGACGCCGTCGAACCTATGCGAGCAGGAGCCGAAGCCGACGTGCGGCTGGAGGATTGGACGTACGCGGCCATAGCTTACGCCAACCTCAGCGAACTCCTCCTTACCCTTGGCAACATATCTGAAGCCGTCGCTGCGGCCCGTCAATCGATAGATTTTGCCAACCGCAGCGACGATACCTATCAGAAGGTCGGCAAGCGCACCACCCTAGCGGACGCCCTCCATCAAGCCGGCGACCTCGCCGAGGCGCAGCGTCTCTTCGCGGAAGCCGAGCACCTCCTAGCGCAGGAATATCCCGACCACCCAATCCTGTATTCTCTGGGCTATCGATACTGCGACCTGCTCCTCGGCCAGGACGAGACCGCCGAAGTCCTGCGTCGGGCTGCCCAAGCGCTCGTCATCGCTGAGCAGAGCCGCCGGCTCCTGGACATCGGCCTCGACCACCTTTCGCTCGGCCGCGCGCACCCGTCCGGGTCCGCCGAAGCGATTCATCACCTCGACCAAGCCGTCGAATTCCTCCGCCGCGCAGGACAACTGCACTGCCTTCCCCTCGCCCTCCTCGCTCGCGGCACTCCCCACGATCTCGAAGAAGTCTTCCGCATCGCCACTCGCTCCGGCATGAAGCTCTTCCTCGCGGACTACCACCTCGCCAAGGGCAACCTCGCCGAAGCCGAGCGTCTGATCAACGAGACCGGCTACCATCGCCGGGACCCGGAACTCGCCGTTCTCCGCGCCAAGAAGGCGAGCGCTTAGGTCCACCTTGGGCTGCGCACGCGCACACTGTGCGCCGCATTCACGGATTGACCGCCGAAACGATCCGATCTACGATTAGTCCGTCCCTGTCCAGAGAAAGCTGTGTACATATGAAATCCGCGGGTATGTCTCTGATCTGCATCGCCGGATCCCTCCTGATTTGCGCGTCCGCGGCGGCGCAGCAATCCGCCGGCGCTGGGAACTCCGGCAACCAACCTCCTAAAGAACTTGCGAAGCCTTACCGCACTTGGCTCAATGAAGACGTAGCCTATATCGTCACCGATCAGGAACGGTCGGCCTTCGTGCACTTGCAGACCGATGAAGCGCGCGAGCAGTTCATCGAAAACTTCTGGCTCCGTCGCGACCCCACCCCCGACACTATTGAAAACGAGTTCCGGGAAGAGCACTACCGCCGCATCGCCTACGCCAATGAGCGCTTCGCTAGCGGCATCCCGGGGTGGAAAACCGACCGCGGCCGCATTTACATCGTCTACGGGCCGCCGGACGAAATTGACGATCATCCGTCAGTCGGCGGCGTAACCCCCACCTACCCCGTCCAGCAGTGGCGCTATCGCTGGATCGAAGGCGTTGGAACCAACGTCCTTATGGACTTTGTGGATCCCACCATGTCCGGCGAGTTTCATATGACTGTCCATCCCAAGAACGAACCTCCGCTATACCTCCCCGGCGACGCCGCTACCGTCCTGGAACAGATGGGCATCACCAATCAAACACGGCATTATCAAGGCGATGGTACCCATCTAGCGGCGCCAATGACCGGTCCCCCGGAGCACATGAACGAAGTGACTCCCGCGCAGCCGTTAGTTGCCCCTTCGAAGCCCAAGACCAAATTCCCCGATCTGGAAGCCAGGATCTATTCGCGACTTATCATCGGCATCCTGCCGATGAAGGTGCGGGTGGACTTTTTCCCGATCACAAGCGGAACCGTGCTGACCTACGTGACCGTCCAGTTCAACAACAAAGACCTGCAGTTGAAGAACACGGGCGGCGTTTTGTCGGCTAACGTCCATATGTTTGGCGAGTTCACCACCGTCGTGGGCCGCGTGATCGAGAGCTTCGAGGAAGACATGCAGATTCCTGCCGGGCCTCGACAGTACCTTGCCGATTGGTTGGAGCGGAAGTCGCTTGGCCAGAAAATCTTACCTTTGAGCCCGGGCACATACCGCCTGGTATTGGTCTGCAAAGACGACGTCGGCGGACATATCAACATTTGGGCGCAGACGATTACCGTGCCGCAATTCGATGCCGGCAGGCTCTCTACCAGCACCCTGATTCTGGCCGATTCCATCGAACCGGTCTCAGCGCGGGACGTCGGGAACGGCGAATTCGTGATTGGCGGCAGTAAAGTCCGTCCGCGCATTGGGACTACGTTCCGGCGCGATGAGCCCCTCGGGGTCTACATGAAACTGTATAACTTGGGCATTGACGAGCAAACCAGGAAACCGCAAGGTCAAGTGGAATACGAGGTCGTCAGAGCCGGCGCCGGCGATGTCGTTGTTACCACTATCGAAGACATCGCCAAAATACCGTATGCTTCAGGCAGCCAGGTGACCGTCCAGAGATTGCAGCCGCTGGAAAACCTTTCGCCAGGCCCCTATACTCTGCGGGTCACAATAACTGATAACAACCGCAATCAGACCCTTGCAGAGAGCGCTCAATTTACTGTGCAGTAGTCATCGGCGCCATGGCCGGCGCCGGGTGGCTGCCCGATCCCGGCATACTGACTCGTTCGGTGAAACCTAAACGAAGGTGGGTTGCGCGGCTCGGAGTATTACGCCGCGCAGACGGCCATCGATCTGAACTACGACGCGCTCTACCCCTGGGGCCGCGCCAAGGACGTGGTGATTACCGGGGCGGAGCGGACTACGGTGTGGGCGCTGGCGCAGCAGATCGCGGCGCGATTGAATCTGGAAGTATCGCCCCACGACAATCCGGAGCAGGGCCACTATTTCCGGTCGGACCATTTTTCCTTCGCGCACGCCGGCATTCCGGCATTTTCCATCGGGCACGCCACGGAATTCGTGGGCAAGCCGGCGGGGTACGGGCACCAGATGTGGGAGCGGTACAATACCAACGATTACCATCATCCCTCGGACGAATTTCACGCCGATTGGGATTTCACGGCGCTGGCGCAAGCGGCGGAGTACGGGTTCTTATTAGGTCGGGACATCGCGAATCAGGAGAAGTTACCGGAATTTAGGCTTGGAGATCAGTTTCATAGGTAGTGTGCCGACTCCCCGGTCCGCGCACTTTGCGCTGCATTCACGGATTGGGGTGTCCTCCCTCCTCATCTAACCGGGAATTCGTAAATAGTCACGCTGATGGGAGCGATAGCAATCGTGTTGGGCACCCCATCCAACGCGCGTTCCTCTATTTCTACTCCGGGTTTTTGCCCCACCACAACGGTCGCGTTCAGGCTGGCCGGCGCCATCCGCCACAGCCGCGCCTGGCCCGACAAAACGATTCATGGTGCTGTGCCGCCTGCTCGATGTGGAGCCGTATATCACCGTCAATGCCGGGTTCGGCGATGCCTGGTCCGCGGCGGAGTATGTGGAATATGCCAATGGCGCGGCGACCACCCCGATGGGAAAACTGCGCGCCGCGCGCTATTCGCATTCGTAGATAGTCCGGATAAAGTTTTGCTCACCCGCGTTCCCGAACCAGGCGGTGAGGCGATGGACACCGCCGTCGCACGGGCCCGTGGCCGTCACGCTCAGCTACTAAAGAGCGCTGGGCAAGCGATGGTTGGAGACTCGCAACGGGCGATGCAGGATTTGGCGATCCGTGGTGAGGGATGACGAACGCGCTTCTTGGCTTCCCTTTTACAACAAAACGCTTGCCATGTACGGTATAACCGTACATACTGGAATCATGAAGGGATGATATGCGGCTTGTCCGCTTTCGCCATAAGGGGCTAAGGCAGCTTCACGAAGACGGGAACGCCAAGGGGGTGCCGCCCACGATGGCCGACAAGGTGCGCAAGCTTCTGTTTGCCCTCGAAACCGCCGAGACACTGGAGCAGCTCGGCCGGTTTCCAGGCTGGAAGCTGCATCCGCTTAAAGGCGACCTGAAAGGACTATGGAGCCTGACTGTTACCGGAAACTGGCGGTTAATTTTCCGCTACGACGAACAGACGAACACCGCCAGCGATATTGACTTGATCGACTACCATTAGGAGGCTCGCAATGCCCATGAAGAATCCGCCCCATCCGGGCGACCTGATCAAAACCGAGATCGTGGAGGCCCTCGGCCTCAACGTGTCGAAGGCGGCGGAGATTTTGAAAGTGCGCCGCGCCACGCTTTCCGATCTTCTGCACGGCAAGGCCGCCCTGACGCCGGATATGGCACTGCGCATCGAAAAGGCGTTCGGCCCGGACATGGACCACCTTCTGCGCATGCAACTCGCCTACGACGTGGCGAAAACGCGGGAGCACGCGCGGGACATCTCGATCAAGCGGTATGTCCCGGCCTGAAGGCGGGCTAGTTCCAGTAATGGGACTTGCCTTTGAGCGAAGAGCAGACTCCCCATGTTGTTGAAAAGGTTGCGGGCTTCACACTCCCTAGGCCGATGCGCCAGCACTGCTGCGCAGGCTGAATGGGGCAGAAGGGCGCCCGGCCGTTCTGGCAGGACGAGAGCTATGATCGTCTCGTTCGCTGTGCGAACCCAGTGCGAGCCGGGCTGGCTCGATCGAGTGGGCGGGCTGAAGCCGCGACTCCTCCTATTACTCCGATTTGACTAAGATCAGGACTCCCTGGGAGAAATCCCTGCATCCATGATTTTAGCCCTCCCAGGTCCGCGTCCGAAGAGCGAGGTCCACGGAACACATCTCGATCCGCGTTTACCCTCCTCATTTAACCGGGAATTCGTAAATAGTCACGCTGATGGGAGCGATCACGACCGTGTGGGGCACCCCATCCAACACGCGTTCCTCTATTTCTACTCCGGGTTTTTGTCCCACCACAACGGTCGCGTTCAGGCTGGCCGGCGCCATCCGCCACAGCCGCGCCTGGCCCGACAAAACGACGCCCTTGATGGAGAAGTTGAGTTGCTGCTCCGATTC
>PLRZ01000011.1 GCA_003164075.1 Bryobacterales bacterium
TGCCCCGCGGAGACGTTCTGGTCGAGCTCGACGCTCTTGCGCGTGATGATGCCGTCGGCCGGCGCCACAATTTTGCAGTAGCTCAGGTTGAGCTTGGCCTGATCGAGCTGGGCCTGCGCCTGCTGGACCTGCGCTTCTGCTTGCTTGGCGCGGGCACTCTGCGCTTTCACCTGTTGCGGACCGGTCTCGGCGTAGGTCTGCGTCGCCTGCGCCTGGCGCTCCTTGTCGAGAGCCACGCTCACTGCGTCAGTGGCTGCCTGCTCGTTGGCGATGGCGTCGGCCAGCGCGGCTTTGTTGGCGTCGGCCGCGGCCACCGCTGCGTCAAACTGTTGCTTGCTGATCACGTCTTTCTCGACCAACGGCCTGTAGCGCTCTAGGTCGGCCTGCGCTTTGGTGTAGTTGGCACGGGCCTCGGCAACGCGGGCGTGCGCAGCATCCAACTGCTTTTCCGCCTGTGCCACACTGGCCTGGGAGCCGCTTACGTCGGCTTTTGCAGAGCTCAGGTTACTGCCGGTGTTGATGGTGACAATCGGCACGTTCACATTGGCCGCCGCGGCATTGGCCTGGGCGCTGGCCAGCGCGGCTTCAGCATTCTCTACCGCGACTTTGTAATCGCTCGGGTCCAGCTCGGCGATCAGGTCGCCCGCATGCACAAACTGGTTCTCGTCCACATCCACCTTGAGCACCTGACCGTTGATGCGCGCACTCACCTGGATCAAATGTCCTGTGACCTGCGCGTCGTCGGTGTCTTCGCTGTAAGTGGAGCGCCACCAGACGACAAGAGCGACGATCACCACCACCACGACGGCGGCGATGAGTATGCCCCTGCGACGGGACGGCGGCGCTTCAATCTCTGTCTCTGCGGCCGATTCTGTTGGTTCGGGTTTTGGGGTTGGGTCCGCCACTTCACTTCCCTCCTACGTATTTCCTGTAGTCCGCGCCTGCGCCCAGCGCACGTGCCAGGCTCAGCTTGGCCACGTTGTGCCGGTAAAGGCTGGCCACATATTGATTGTCGGCCTGGGCCACGGACTGTTGTGCCTGACTCACGGCCAGGTTGTCGCTTACGCCGTTGGCGTAACGTTCCTGCGCTTCTTTGAGAGCTTCGTTAGCCAGGTCCATGCTCGACTGCGCTACCTGAACTTGTTTCTGCGCCGCGGCGATATCGAGCAGGGCGTCGCGCACGTCGGCTTCAACCTGCGCCTGCTTGTCGCTCAACTGCGCCCGCGCGGTATCAAGCTCGGCCTGCGCCAACTCGGCCTGGCCGCGCAGCGCAAACTCCGCAAAGACCGGAACGCTCAAGGTCGCCGTCGCATCGACTGTGCCATGCGAGTGGCCCAGCGTGGCGCCAATGTCGCCGTAGTCGGCGTCCGCCTCCACCGTGGGAAAACGCGCCGCCGTAGCCGCTTTGCGTTTATCGGCGGCGGACGCTGCGACTTCCACCAGCGCGGCAAGGTCCTTGCGATTTTCTTTGGCCTGTTTGATCAGCGCATTTGCGTCCAGCGCGTCGTAGGGCGCGTAGGGTGCTTTGTCTGTCAAATTGAAGCTCTGGTCAAGCGGCAGACCGATGGTGCGCTTGAGCGCCAGCTTATCCTTTTCGAGAGCGTTCTGGGCCGCGATCAACTGCTGCTCAAGCGATTGGTAATCCACGCGGGCGCGCAGCTCATCGAGCAGCGGAGCGGTGCCGGCCTGGTGATTGGCCACGGCCTGATCGAGGGAGACTTTTGCGGTGGCTACCTGCGCCTCCACACTGCTCACTTCGGTCTGGTCGGCCAACACCAGCAGGTAGGCGTTGCCCACGGTGAGCACCACGAGGTCGCGCGCGTCATCAGCTGAAAGTTGCGCAGCGGCAAAGTTGTGGCGCGCAGCCAGGTAATTGCGCAGCGAACTGATGTTGACCACCGACCACGTCATGTTGGCGCGCACATCCTGATAACTAAACGGCCCGATGATTTTGGGAAAGCCCGGAATGCGCAAGCCCTCGGCGGGCAGATCGGTTTGCAGCACCGCTTCCTTGGCGTTGAAATCTATCGAGGGGAGCAGGGTCTGCAACTGGCTCAAGCGCTGGGCCCGTGCGCCGGCTGTTTGCGTGCCGCTCAAAATGATGCCGAGGTTGGCCTGCAATCCGCGCCGGATGGCGTCGTCGAGCGAAAGGTCGACGGGCTGCGCCGAAACCTCACCCTTGGGAACGCTGCCCTGAAAGCTCGCGGCCGAAGGCGCCCCGGGAGCGGGCGAAGGCGGAATGGGCGCGGTTTGCGCGGCCAGGCCACTCGACGCCGAAACCGCAACACTCAGAAAAAGGCCGGCGGTCCAGGGACGGATTTTGCTTTGGATGGAATGCTTTGGCAATTTGAACCTTACTCAAGAACAGCCGTCGCCCAAAAATGGCGTTTCGTTTACTAGATGCTTCACAGTCGCGGCGCGGTTCTTAAATCTAGTGTATCCAATCGGCGTTTGGTCTGGCTTGTGGCTCCCAAAGTCACCCAGGGCAATCGCATTTGGATTACTTAGAGCACTCCCATCGATTTGTCATCCTGAGGAGCGCAGCGACGAAGGATCTGCGGCTGCCGTTCGGCCCGTTTCCGGCACGACGGCGCAGGTTCGACATCGAGGAAGCAGGGAAAAGCAACTGCAGATCCTTCACTACGTTCAGGATGACAAGCGCTGGACGTGAAGAGATTTGCAATGCGATTGCCCTGCAAAGTCACCGTTCCGGCCGGAGTCCGAGCAGCCTCAATACGTGCCCGGCTGCCGATACGGCGAGCCGGCGGCATAACGGCGTTCTTCGCCACGCGGATCCTTCTCTATGTGCGGCGCGATCTCCCAGATCATCGTGCTGCGCTCTTTCAGGTCGTACGCAGGCCACGCGGGCAAACCGGGATGGTTGGGATTGCCGGTTGCGGCGTAGTGAATCAGCATGGCCGACATGGTGTCGGCCAGTGGTTGCGCTGCTGCCAGTTCTTCGGGTGTCGTCCCGATCTGGCCGGGGGCGGCCGAGAGATTGTCGAACATGAAGGGAATGTCGATGGTGTGCATGGCGCGCGCGCCGGGCGCGTTGCGGTGCCAATTCATTTGATACACCCAGGTGTGCGGCTGGCTTTTAGGATTGCTGGCGCGCCGCTCGGCTTCCATCACCTGCCCGGGCCACGCGCGAAAGGCCGTTGCCGCGGCAATCACAATGTCAGTGGGCGATTTGTCGGGATAGATCGCGCGGTACTTGGCGATTACTTCTTCGGCGGTGTAGGGGCCGAGGTAGATGGCGACGGCGCCTCGCAGCACGGCCGGCGCATCGTCCCAGGTGAAAGTTCCCTGCACGGGCACGGAGGTTTCGTCGTGCACGTTGCCGAGGATCATGGGCACACTTTCAGAAAGCGGCGGCGCATCGGGCGTGAAGGGATCGCGCGAGAGCACAACATTGTCGACGACCGGCAGCCAGTCGGAGCTGGTGGCGATGGCCGCGGCCTGAATCCTCTGCCATGGCATGGTCTTCAGGTCCGCGAGATTGGCTGGCGTGACGCCGAGCTTGCCCAGCATCACTTCGGTGCGCTTCGATGCGATGTCGATCGACGCGCCTTTCACCTGCTGGCCGCTCATGGTCATCACGCGATGAAACAGGCCGTGCCCCGCGGGCATGGCCATCAGCGTGGCGCACTTGGCCCCGCCCCCAGACTGTCCAAAGATCAAAACCCTGGAAGGGTCGCCGCCGAATTCGGCAATGTTTTCGCGCACCCATTTGAGGGCCAGCACCAGGTCGAGCACGCCTACGTTGCCGGAATCGGGATACTGCTTCGGATCGATGGCGCCGAGGTAGAGAAATCCAAATGCGTTGAGCCGGTGATTGACCGTGACCACGACTACGTCGCCGCGCTTGCACAGGCGCTTGCCATCGTAGAGGGGGCTGTTGACCGAGCCATTGTTGTAAGCCCCACCGTGAAAATAGACCAGCACTGGGCGCTTGCGATGATCGCGCAGGCCGGGCGTGTAGACGTTGAGATGCAGACAATCCTCGCTCTCGACGCCGGACT
>PLRZ01000343.1 GCA_003164075.1 Bryobacterales bacterium
GAAGCGCCGTTCGCGCAGGCGCAGCAGAAAGAACGGCAGCGCCAGGTAGAGCGAGGCCAGCAGGAAGAAGCGGTAGAATCGCAGGCGCGTGGCCCAGCGATCCACAAAGCGCCCGGCCGTCTCGGGCTCGTCGCCATGCACTTCGGACTGCCCCTCGTAGGTCAAACGCTGTTGCGTGGTGAGTTCGTTATGCGCCACCGCGGCGGGTTGAAAAGTGAAGGTGGTCGGGACGCCGTATTGATAGCGGCTTTCGGCATACGGAATGGTGGTCCAACTGCCCGTCACGGCGTGGGCGTGGAAGAATGTGAGCCCGACCGCCGGCAGCACGGCCAGTGCCGCCACCGGCGCGAGTTTGGCCAGCCGGCGCCAGTCCGGCAGAAGGAAGACCGCCGCGGCGATCCACAGAAAGATGGATTCGAACGGGCGGGTGAGCATGTGGAGCCCCAGGCCCACGCCGAGCAGCACCGCGTTGCGGCGATTGGGATGGTTCCGCAACCGCGGCAGCGATCCGAACACCAGGCATCCCGCCGCCGCCGAGACGGCCCCGCCCCAATAGATGTTCATCCATTCGTTGAGCGGCCCGAACTGCGAAACCGCCAGCAACCCGCCGGCGAGTGCCCACCCCGGCGTGGTCCACCCGCGCAGCATCCAATAGGATAGGGCGCAGAAAGCCCCCACTCCCAGCGCCACTCCGGCCCACGGATGCCCGAGCAAGTCCCACCCCAACGCCAGCACCAGCCCCTGACCGGGCGAGTAGATGGAGCTGTAAGTGGGCCGCTGCAGGACGAATACGGTCTCGAAGAATCGATGCATGGGGTGCATCGGGTTGGTCAGGCGGAAGTGGCGGAGCGTGTCGGCGAGCAGGATGTACCCGTAGTCGTCGGCGCCGCCCGGCGTGGGCACGGGAAAACGCGGCAGCAGCCCGAGCCGCAGCACGATGGGCAGCGCGAAGAGCAGAAGCATGCACCAGCCGGTCCGCTCGGCGAAGCGGCGGGCCGCCGGTTCCAGCGCTCCGCGCGCCAGCACCAGGGCCACCAGCAGTATGACCAGCGCGAACTCCACGAAATCGGCGGCGCCGAAGCCGAGCGGATTATGCAGCGGCAGGAATGAGCGGAAGAAGTCGAAGAGAAACATGCTCAGTACCTATTCTCACAGAGACTGAGGGTTCGGACTTCGCGGGGTGCCCCTATTTGGGGTCGGGCAACTCAAGGAGACGCAACTCCGGCATGGGGAAATGTTTGTGGTTGTCGGTGACGAATACCAGGTCATGTGCGATTGCGACCGCGGCAATCGTCACGTCCGACAGAGCAAGTGTTTGACCCTTCTGACGCCAGTGCCGGAATAGATCCCCGGCCAGTTGGGCGGCTTCCCAAGTGACGGGGTAGAATTCCAGGCTCCGCAGAAGGTTCTCCGTCTTGCGCTCCTCGCCCGGGCGCATTCCCATATACACTTCCGTCACGTTTATGGGGCAGCAGGCCAGCAAGACATCCTGCTGGGAGAATTCGGCCAGGAGCCGGGGCCGCTCATTCCGATCGTTTAGGGTGTCGATGATGACACTCGAATCGAGCAGGTAGGTCATTTGCCGTCGCGCCGCTGTTCAAGTTCCTCGAACCGGCGGGAGTCGAGGGAACGAATCTGCCGGACCCAGGCGGCACTGCCATTGGCCAACTCGGGATGGTCTTCCGGTTTCCAGGCCCCGGCCGATTCACGCAATGCCTGGCGCTGGAGCCGAAGCTTGATCTCGCGCTGGGCTAATTCCGTCAGGAACGCACTGCGACCCCGTTTGCCGACCAACTTGTCGATATTGTCAACCACGTCAACCGGGAGGATGACATGGGCTCGTCTGCTCAAGGTCTTGGACACACTTATAGTGTGACATAAATGTTCCCTGCCCGTGGGCCAATAGAGTACACGGAATCGTAGCGCGCTCAGGCCGCGCTCAGGCCTGCGCGGATACCGGCGATGAAGCGCCCCAGCACTGCCCCGGCTAAGCCAAATAGAAGGGACAGCAGCAGGGTGATGGCAAATGTCTTCGCCATCCAGGAATGTGCTCCTCCGCGGAACATCGCTGCATATATCGCCACATCGGGAAAATGACCGATCAGTGCCGCTTTGACGGACGCGACGGTCGCTCTCCAGACTCCCGATTTCTGGCGCAGCATGGTCCACGCGCCGGCCGCGAACAGAAACAGAAAGCCGGCCATGTAGCACCGCAAGAAAGATGGATAGGTGAACAATCGTGCGGCGGCGAGCAGCACTACCGTAGATGTCCACACGAACAGACCCGTGCCGCAAATCTTCCACGGGTCGTCCCGATAGAGATGCTGACGCATGCCATTCGCCAGAACATCCGCCACCACCGCAAAGGTCAGCCGCCTTTGCGCCAGCACGCCCGCGAGTTCCTCGCCGTATTCGTCGCGCCACCGCCGCGGGTACGCCCGCAGCAGGAGATTCCGTACCGTCATACCGTTCGCAGCCTCCTTAATCCGAAGCTCGCCAGTTGCCGCATCTTTTCCAATTGCCCGCGAAGATAATCCAGGCCGCCCGGCGTCAGTCGATAGGGACGCTGCCGCCCGCTCGATTCCGCGGGCTCGATCCAACCTTGATCCACCAGCCGCGTGATCGCCGTGTATAACGTGCCGGGGCCCAGATCCACACCGGCGAAGGCCGCAATTTCCTGCATGATGGCATACCCGTGTTTGGATCCGCCCGCCAGGCTGGAGAGGATCAGAAGCTCGGGATCGGTTGCCGGGCCGGCCTTCGTTTTGCGCGCCATACTACGAATTATGATATACCATAATTCAACGTAGGACCAGGGAGCGTTTACGCGCCTGTGCCACAAAATCCCCAAAACGGTGGAGCACCTGTAGAACCAGCCCGCGCCACCTGTCCGCTATTTCGCATATAATCGAAAGGCAGTGCACTGGGCCACATTTTTCCTCAGAAGGACTCCTCATCGATGTCAACTTTAGAAGTGTCGCCGGCGGATTCCCTGCCGGACCAATCGACCCATCCGGTGGTCAACGATTTCAGCGTCCAGGTCGCAACCGTCAACGGGTCCGGCAGCCAGACTGCCAATTCCGTGCTGATGCGGTCCATCTTCCAGATGGGCATTCCAGTCTCCGGCAAGAATATGTTCCCCTCGAACATTGCCGGGCTGCCNNCCGGCGCGGCCGTGATTTACGACGAGCCGCTCAAGCTCAACGAATTGCGCACCGACCTTCACTTTTTCCCGGTGCCCTTCGACAAACTCGTGGCGCCGGTCTGCCCCGACGCCAAATTGCGCAAACTGGTCCGCAACATGATCTACGACGGCGTTGTGGCCCAACTGCTGTGCATTGAAATGGACGAGATTCACAAGGCGCTGGGAAAGCAGTTCGGCAAAAAAAAGGCGAAGGCCGCCGAACTCAACTGGGGCGCGGCCAAAGCGGGGTACGAATTCGCCCTGAAGACCTTCACGCGCGGCTTGCCCTACCGCGTGGAGCGCATGGACGCCACCGCCGGCAAGATCATCATCGACGGCAATGCGGCCTGCGCGCTGGGCTGCATGTTCGCCGGAGTGACGGTGGTCACCTGGTATCCCATCACGCCGTCTTCGTCGCTGGTGGAATCGCTCATCGGCTATATGCGGCGCTGCCGCCACGAACCGGAAACCGGCAAGGCCACTTACGCCATTGTGCAGGCGGAAGACGAACTGGCTTCCATCGGGATGGCCCTGGGCGCCGGATGGGCGGGGGCGCGCGCCATGACCGCCACCGCCGGCCCCGGCATCTCGCTGATGTCGGAATTCATTGGCCTGGGCTATTACTCCGAAATTCCCGTGGTGGTCTTCGATGTGGAACGCGTCGGCCCCTCCACCGGCCTGCCCACGCGCACCCAGCAGGGCGACATCCTGACCACCGCGCTGCTCTCCCACGGCGACACCAAGCATCCCATGTTCTTCCCGTGCTCGCCCGAAGAATGCTTCTCCATGAGCATCGAGGCCTTCGACTTCGCCGAAAAATTCCAGACCCCGGTTTTCGTCATGACCGATCTCGACCTGGGCATGAACAACTGGATGGCCGACGGGTTCGCCTATCCCGACAAGCCCATCGCCCGCGGCAAAGTGCTGGACGCCGCGGACCTCGACAAGCTGGGCGGCTTCGCCCGCTACAAAGACGTGGATGGCGATGGCGTGGGCTATCGCACNNTACACCGAGCGCGAGGACGATTACATCAATAACATGGATCGCCTGGCGCATAAGTTCGAAGTGATGCGCCAGCACGTTCCCCAGCCGGTGGTGACGATCCCCGAAAAAGCCAGGATCGGCTTTGTGGCCTTCGGCACCTCCCACGATGCCGTGCGCGAAAGCTGCGACCAGTTGCGCGACGAATATGGAATCGACGCCAGCTACCTGCGCCTCAGGGCGTATCCTTTCACACAGCACTTACTCGACTTCATTGAGCGTCACGATCGCGTGTATGTGGTGGACCAGAACCGCGACGCGCAGTTGCTGGGTCTCATGAAGCTGGAACTCGAGCCGGAGCTCCTGGCCAAACTGCGCAGCCTGCGCTACTACGGCGGGTTGCCGCTCGATGCGCGCACCGTTACCGACGAGATCATCCGCCAGGAGGGCAAATAGATGAGCACCACTGTGACTCCGCCGCCGAAGAAGGTCAACCATATCGGCCTGGAGGTCGTGCAGTATAGAGGCAGTAAGACCACGCTGTGCGCCGGCTGCGGCCACAACTCCATCTCCGAACGCGTCGTGGAGGCCTTTTACGACCTGGGCGTGAACCCTTACACCGTGGCCAAATTCTCCGGCATCGGATGCTCCTCGAAATCGCCCGCGTACTTTCTGGGGCTCTCGCACGGTTTCAACGGCGTGCATGGCCGCATGCCCGCCATCGCCACCGGCGCGCTGCTGGCCAATCACACGCTGCTGGGGCTGGGCGTCAGCGGCGACGGCGATACCGCTTCCATCGGGCTCGGCCAGTTCATGCACCTGGTGCGCCGCAATATTCCGATGATCTACGTGATCGAGAACAACGGCGTATACGGGCTCACCAAGGGTCAGTTTTCGGCCACCGCCGACGTCGGTTCCACGCTCAAGACGGGCATCGCCAACGACCTGCCGCCGCTCGATTGCTGCGCCCTGGCGATGAAATGGGGCGCCACCTTCGTGGCCCGCTCCTTCAGCGGCGACAAGAAGCAACTGCAGGCCATTATGAAGACCGCCATCGCGCACCGCGGCCTTTCGGTGATCGACGTGATTTCGCCGTGCGTTACCTTCAACGACCATGCCGGGTCCACCAAGAGCTACTCCTATATGAAGGAGCACGAAGAGGTGCTGCAGGAGCTGGATTTCGTGCCGTTCTTCGAGGATATTTCGGTCGAGATCCCGGAGGGCGAAGTGCGCGACGTCCAAATGCACGACGGTTCGCATTTGCGGATCCGCAAACTCAGCCGCGATTTCGACCCCGCCGACCGGTTCAAGGCCCTGCAGGCGTTGGAAGAGTCCGAAGCCAAGGGCGAGGTACTCACAGGAGTACTATATCTGAATACGAATAAGCCGACTTTTCTGGATCTTTTGAATCTGACCGACGAACCGGTGGCAACTCTTCCGGAATCAAAGGTTCGCCCGGGGAAGGCGGTTCTCGATTCGTTGATGGAAGAGTTACGTTAACTGGTTTCTGTCGCGAAACTCACTTCAAACGGCAAGAACCGCTTGCTGGCGCGCGCGGCTCGGAAAACACTGCGATGATTCCACGGGACTTGTTACCGAGCCGGGCCCAGAGGGCACCCCGCCAGGGAGCGGTGCTGCGCTGCCGCATGGCAGTTTCGCGACAGAAACTAACTAGCGCTATCGGGGGATACCCGCAAAATATCCGATAGGATTATTCCGATTCCCGTTGATTTGATTTTGAGTAGATGCTACTATCGTCACCGGTCTGTCATCCTCCGAGACAGATTGCAGTAGAACTTTATGCCCCATGCCATCCCGGCGTGGGGCTTTTTTTGGGCATGGCTCCGCCACAAACTGCTCGCAAGTGCTTGATTCTTTGCCAGACCTGGGATAACTCCGGAGGTGGGGCAGGCGGTGCTCGCCTGCCTATTCTGTTTTGGTAGGCCGGCTTGGTTCAGCGCAGGCCGGCCGGCAGGCGAGCACCGCCTGCCCCACCTCGGGAGACTCTTGCCATGTTCCCAGGCCACTCGACGCGGCGCCCCGAAGCCGCATCGCTAATTCCAGGCAGTTCCAGCCGTCCCATAATCGGATGAGCCTGCTACCATGAAAGCGCTGATGGCTGCCCAACTGGATTCGCCCAACTTGTCGGAAGCGGACCTGGAGCGCATTTTCCGCGAACACCACGCCCTGGTGTTCCGGGCCGCCTACCGCGTCACCGGTAACGCCGATGACGCCGAAGATGTCCTCCAGACGGTATTTCTGCGTATGTTGAAGCGCGCGCCAGGGGCCGAACCGGTGGGAAATATGGCCAGTTTTCTGCATCGCGCGGCCGTCAACGCGGCCCTGGACCTGGTGCGGACGCGCCAGAATGTCCGCAGCGTGCCGCTGGACGAACTGGAGCCGGTACTCTCCGAGCCGGCCCATCGGAGTCCCGACCGGATTCAACATTCCAGCGAAATCCGCGAGTGGCTGCGCGGCGCTTTGGCCCGGCTCAATCCCAGGATCGCCGAAATGTTCATGCTGCGATTCTTCGATGGAAAAGATAATCCCGAGATCGCGCGTCTGCTGAAGACCACGCCGGGGACGGTGGCGGTGACTCTGTCGCGCACCCGCGACCGATTGCAACAGGAGTTTCGAGCTTACCTGGGAGGAGTAACATGACCCCCGAATTCAACCCTATGGATCCCGCCCTGGAACAAGCTGTAGCCGAAATCCGCGACGAGTCTCCGGACACCGCGGTAATTGACGCGGCTGCCGCCCGTGTGTGGGCGCGCCTGTCGGAAGCCGCCGCATCGGCGCACGGCACTGCCGCGGTCATCCGGAATTGCGCCGATTTTCAGGCCCTGATCCCCGACTTCCGAGCCGGCCGGCTGTCGGAAGGCCGCGCCATGCTGCTGCAGGATCACCTCCACCAGTGCGTGGCCTGCCGCCACATTTACGAAGGCAAAGTAGTCGCCATGCCGGCGCCCCCGGTCGTCCGGCGCCCCAACTACACCGCTCGATGGGCCCTGGCCGCCACGGTTCTGCTGGTTGCCGGGACCACCGTCTGGTGGACCGTGAATCAGTACGGCGAGCGCACCGGCCACGCCATCGTGCAGTCTCTCGATGGCGCCCTTTACGCCGTCACCGCCGATGGCATCCGTCCGCTGTTAAAGGGACAGGATCTGCCCAGCGATGTGGAATTGCGCACCGCCAAGGATTCCGACGCCGTCCTGCAGCTCGCCGACGGCTCGCAGGTGGAAATGCGCGAACGCTCCAGCCTATCCACCACGCGCAGCGCCCTGGATCTCACCATCCGGCTGGGACGCGGGAGCGTCATCGTGCAGGCCAGGCGCCGCACCAAAGGCCACCTTTACGTGGATACCGGCGATTGCCGGGTCGCGGTGACGGGCACGCTGTTCGGGGTCACCGCGGGGGTGAAGGGCTCGCGCATCTCCGTGGTGCAGGGCGAAGTACACGTCACCCAGGACAACCAGGAAAAGATTCTCCACGGCGGAGACCAGACCGTGACCAGCGCCAGTGTGGAACCGGAGCCGGTGAGCGACGAGATCGCCTGGAGCCACGATCGCGATAATTTGCTGAAGCAGTTGCGCGCCAGCCTGGAACAGGTGCATCTGCCGGCATTGCGCTATACCAGCAAGCTGCTGGGGCGGCTGCCCGCCGGTACCACGTTCTTTGTAAGCATTCCCAACCTCTCCCAGTACCTCTCGGACGCCGAGTCCGTGCTGGGGAAGAAGATGTCCGCCAATCCGCAATTGAGCTCGCTGTGGAATTCGCGGATGGGCGCGGC
>PLRZ01000073.1:0-1459 GCA_003164075.1 Bryobacterales bacterium
TGCCGGAGGCACGGCGATCCCATACCGAAGCCAAGTGCGCCTGCGGGGTCGAGTGGGCAATTCCGGGTACGGATGCCCAAGAGTCTCCACGCCCGATTAGCGGCCCGAGCCGAAAGCGAAGGCGTGAGCTTGAATATGCTGGTGGTAGCCGCCGCAGCCCAGGCCCTCGGGCAGCGTGAAACAGCCGCGCCCAGGAAAAAGTCTCGCGGTTGACGTATAGCAAGTGCCGGCGCTCTTCCGGAGGCGCCCCCTCGCTGCCCTACATTGTGGTCGATCGGCTGACGGAACAGGCAGTTGAAATCTCTCGCATCTTTCACAGTGCGCAAGACTGGCCGTGAGCCGCCTCGGCCTGGGGCTTTCGGCCGACGGGGCGCCAGTCCCCCTTTACACTGCTGGTATAATGATTGGCAGATGGTTTTGAGCTGCCCGCGCAAGCGGGTTGTCGAAGGTCCGAGTCCCTTCCATCGGAATGTCCCTTCCTGTCTCGTTTATTTCCAACTATGGAGGTTTTCAACACCCACCCAATGAAAGCCAGTGTGCGTATCGGTAAAGGCGTCGAAAGCCTTTTTGGCACCCGCGATGAAAATATCCGGCTCATCGAATCCGGATTATCCGTCCACACCCAACTGGTCGATAACAGCCTGGAAATCGAAGGCGAAGCACCCAACGTCTCGCGCGCGGAAACCATCCTGGAGGATTACAACACCCTCATGCGCGAAGGCCACGTCTTCAATAACGGCGACCTGAACAGCTATTTGCGCGTGGTGGCTTTCGATCCGGAAGTGTCCCTGCGCGCCCTGGTGAACAGCGGCAAACAACGCAGTTTCGGCAAGAAGATCCTGGCGCCGAAGACCGTCAACCAGCGGCGGTACCTGGAAGCCATGGAGCGCAACGATTTGGTATTCGGCGTCGGACCCGCCGGCACCGGCAAGACGTACCTGGCCGTCGCCATGGCCGTTTCCGCACTGTTGAGCAAACAGGTGGCGCGCATCGTTCTGACCCGGCCGGCCGTGGAAGCCGGCGAACGCCTGGGATTTCTGCCCGGCACGTTGCAGGAAAAAGTGGACCCCTACCTGCGTCCCCTGTACGATGCCCTCTATGAGATGCTCGACAACGAGCGGGTGGAAAAACTGCTGGAACGAAACGTGATTGAGGTGGCGCCCCTCGCGTTTATGCGCGGGCGCACGCTCAACGATTGCTTCATCATCCTCGACGAGGCCCAGAACACCACCTGCGAACAAATGAAGATGGTGATTACCCGCCAGGGTTTCAACTCCAAGATGGTGGTGAATGGCGACGTGACGCAGATCGACCTGCCCACCGGCCGCCGCAGCGGCTTGATTGACGCCGTGGAAATCCTCAAGGGCGTGGAAGGCATCAGCTTCGTGCA
The DNA here is from genome assembly GCA_003164075.1 of Bryobacterales bacterium. The sequence goes on from PLRZ01000073.1 coordinate 1,391, forward strand.
GTTCGACGAGCGCGACGTGGTGCGGCACACCCTGGTGCAGCGCATTGTCAGAGCGTACGAGCGCTACAA
>PLRZ01000073.1:1568-3054 GCA_003164075.1 Bryobacterales bacterium
TACGCTACCGACGTGCTCTCGTTCCCCGCCGGCCCGCCCACGCCCCGTCTGGGCGATCTCGCCATTTCGCTGGGCCGCGCCCGAGCCCAGGCGCGCGAATTCGGCCACGATATCGAACACGAAGTCGAGATTCTGATGCTGCACGGAGTGCTGCACCTTCTGGGCTTGGATCACGAGACTGACACGGGACAGATGGCCCGCGCCGAAAAGCGCTGGCGCACGCGCCTGGGTCTGGCCACCGGTTTGATTGAGCGGGTGCGGCCATGATGCTGGCGGTGATTTTGGGCACGCTCATCTCGATCCCGCTGCTGGTGCTGGTGACCTTCGTGCAACTGCTGTACCTGGAGAGCATGCGGCTTCGCACGCGCGACCTGCCCTCGCTCAAATTCTTCAAGGAAACGCTCGAAGACCGGCTCGGCATGAAGACCGAAGAGGGCGCGGAAACGTTCTCCATCATCAAGCACACGCTGCTGGTGATGGTCGGCGTTCTGTGCCTGGCCTGGTCCGCGGATGGCGCTCCCTGGTCCGCGATGGCCTTCTTCGAAGGCGCGCTTTCGGCGTGCCTGATCATGATCGGGGCCACGTATGCCGTGCCGCAACTGCTCTATCGCCGCACCTCGGCCCATTGGGTGCAGGCGTTGATTCCATTCTTTCGCGCCATGGCCCTGATGACTCGCCCCTGCGTGGCGCTGCTCGATTTTTTCCAGTCGCTGCTCGATCTCACCGACGATACCGGCCAGCAGATAGAAGAGCCCACGCCCGCCGAGAACATCGACGCATTGATCTCCGCCGGCACGGAAGAGGGGCTCATCGAAGAAGACGACCGCAAGCTGATTCAGGGAGTGGTGGAATTCGGCGACAAGATCGTGCGCGAGGTAATGACGCCGCGCCCCAACATCGTGGCGATCGGGGCCGACGCCACTCTCGAGCAGTTGCGCCAGGTGGTGATCGACGAGCAGTTCTCGCGGATACCGGTATACGAGCAGAATATCGACCAGATGATGGGCTTCGTACACGTGCGCGACATGTTCGAGCTCGAAGAAGAGGAACGCGCCGGCCGCACCGTGCGGGAACTCGTTCGCCCCGTGAAATTCGTCCCCGAGACCAAGCCGGTGAGCGACCTCATGCGCCAGATGCAGCAGGAGAACACTCACATGGTGATCGTGGTGGACGAGTACGGCAACACCGCCGGCCTGGCCACCATGGAAGATCTGCTGGAAGTCATCATCGGAGAGATCCGCGACGAACACGAGCCCGATAGCGACGTCACCGAAGATGGACAAGGCGGCTATATCGTCTCCGGCAGCTTCGAACTGAATCGCATCGGCGATCTGTTCCGGACGTTTCACCGCGAAGAGGATATCGAATCGACCACGGTGGGCGGACTGGTGAGCGAATGGCTGGGCCACGTCCCCAAAGCGGGCGAGTCGGCCGACCGCGACGGCGTGCACATCCAGGTATTGGCCAGCGATGAATTTCGAGTGGG
>PLRZ01000176.1 GCA_003164075.1 Bryobacterales bacterium
CTCGCCGCGGATCGCCTCGATCACCACCCGTGCTTTGAACTGCGGACTGTGCTGTTTTCTCGTCGTCGTCATCGACCTCTCCTTGTCAACGACTCCGTCGAAATCTTAGCTTATTGCCTGGTCTGAAATCCTGGGACCACTATAGATCATCGTCCGGATTGAACATTGCTGATAGACAGACGATGCGCCGGTTAGCCGCATCCTGGCGCCGCAATAAACGCTGAATCAGGACCTCATACCGTATTTCCCGACTGCCAAGGCCGATCATATGCCCTTCATCGAACACGACGAGTGCTACATCGTTGAGCACGTTTGGGTCTTGACGCAGGGCAAAATCGAGTTTTTCCGGGGTAGCGACGACAATATCGGCGCTGACCAGCGTCTGCACATCAATCAACGTTGCTCCGCTTGCGCCGTAGAGTGACGTCACAGCGGCGCCGAGGGGTACGAAGGTTCGAGCGAGAACGCGCTCGATCTGGGCGGACAGGGCGCGAAGCGGGGTGACGTAAACAGTTCTCTTCCCGTCAGCTAGCGCACGAAGAATGCACAACTCGGCTATCCGCGTCTTCCCGGCACTGGTCGGCAAAGCAATAACAAGATCGTCAATTGGGTCTATGGCACGCCGGGCTGCAGCGATCTGTGACGGCCACAATTCAATATGGGGAGGCTGGCGCGTTGCCAGTAGGGCTATGAAGTCACGCCTCAGATCGTTCCATCGTTCCGGGGCATTGATATTTGGTCCCGACGGAAGCACTACATGTAAACTCTGATCCCAAAGATCTCGTAGGATGTGCAGAGTCATCGTGGCTATCCACCAAGTCGGGATATTGCCGATCTGACCCGCCGAGGCCACCACTGACTCAAGCGTTCGAATTGCCGTGTCGAAGATTTCCCGATCACCCAAGAGAAGACCGGTATCGGCAAGACCCAGTCCGCCATGATAGGAAGTCGTAAGTGCAAAAATCGCCGCATCCTCTGCGTCAAAGGTATCGGTCTCGTCAACGAGGCGAGCAACAACGGCGTCATCGGTGTGGGTGGGATCGGAATGCCACTGGATGATTTGGGAACGCAAGATGGGAAGATCGCGGCGAAGGAGATATCCCGGACATCTCTCGTGCGATGCAAGGTTCCTCTCCAGCGCCGGAAGCGGAAGAAGCGAGAATGACCGCGCTGCGTACCCTGCTAGGTGAAACGCGGCCGAACTCATGACAAGATGGCGCCCCTGGTCACCGTGAGTTGGATCACCTCTCCGTACGGCGGATTCAATCGCTTCGGCTGCAACCCGAAGTGCCTCGCTGGTGGCAAATTGTTCACCTGCCGGGCGATCCCTGTTGGCGTCTCGCAATTCAAGAGCAAGAGCCAGCACTCCATATCCGAAGTCGAGAAGATCCGGTGTCAGAGTCGGCGAATTCAAGCGTTCAGGCGTCCCTTCGGGCACCACCCCGTCGCGCCAAATCATACCTCGGGCCAAACCCAAAGCCAGCAGACGACCGCGCGCCTCCGGTTGGACGAGGTCCGCTAGCACACGGTTGATAGTCTCGGGATCACGCGCCATGCGTTTTATATACCGCTGTTATGAAGGCCCCATGATCGCCAATTAGGATTGCGGCGTTCTCACGTTTAATGCCACTGTGCTTCGATTTAGAGGCCTGCACCAGGTGTTTCGCGGGATCGTTCCCAGAGAGTGCAAAAATCATATGCGTTACGTTCTTTGCTGAAATGGCCCCAGCGCATTGCAAGTCTTGAAACACTTTTGCTTCATCATCGCGCTTTTCCTCGTAAAGGCGCTTGGTGATGAACGCCAAGGTGGATGGATTTGGGCGACCATCGTGCTTATCGAGGTTTTCGACGGCTTCTTCGGCTACAGCGCTACTAAACGCCCCCCGACTCTTGCACTCGCCCTTGAGCACACGCACGGGCTTGACGGTTGTATCGACGCCAATGATATCGTTGCCGCGCATCGCCATTTGCCGATCGCTCTTCCATCGAAGTTTCTTAATGGGCACCACGAATGTAGTTTCTGCGTTCACGTACTCCGTAGCAAGCAGCTCACCCAGGTCCCCCGATTGTGTTTTCTTACTGCTCGGAAGGCTGTTGGCGATAATCGCCGCAGCCTTCTTGTAGCCCCCTGCTTGCATAATCGTTGATTCTCCTACAAAATGATCGCCCAACAGCCCCTTGAGTGCCTGAAGTCCCACAGACCGCGCACCAGGGCGCTCACCATAGAGCGTGACGCCTTGGTGCGGTGTCGATAAAGGTTTGAGCCACTTCTTGAATAGATCGTTGGGCACTATTGCCACTCCGCCAGAACGTTCCCGTACGATGCGTTTGTACCACCATTGCATTGTCGTGGTCGAGCACTAGCAGAGGCCCCAGACATGATCCCCGCAAGTTACCAGTCATTTATAAAGACCTACCGCCCGACGCGCAATCCGGGCGGCACCGCTATAGTAGAGTTGTTGGGATCACGTTTTGCCGTTGATCTCCTTTTCGAGCTCAGCCAGCGTTTTCATAAGTTCGTCGAATTTCGGCGGCTGACCGAATATCATGACGCCCATATTCCGGTAGTCCCGCTCCAGTGCCGCCATGCGGGTCTCCGTCGGCATGAGACAGAGATTTCCGGGTTGCGCCAGATCGTAACGAGCCCAAGCGGCAGGATAGAACGTTTCTTTATGCCTCACGACCTGGGCGAGAAGCGGCATGTCCGCAAGAGCCTCAGCCCGGATCGTGCTTTCCGCCAACATGGCAACGTCGTAGTAGTGACGGGAGTATCTCTCCGGTAGCGGCTTGTCCGCCGGGCGGTGAAATTCCGCGTGAAGGATCGTCGCTTTCTCCCAGAAGGTGCGCTTGCCCAGCAGCGCAACAACCTCAACATCGCCGCCTGGAATGAGCGCCGGAAATTCTTCGGCAACAAAGGAGCGGATCGTGAAGCGATCCCGCGGCACAAATTCGGCGTGGGTGCCGAGTTCAAGGACGACTTGCGGAATAACGTAGGCCAAGCTTTTTGGAGTGGCGGTAGGGTAACGAAAGCGAACGACGTTCGGGTCCTGCGCACTGACGTCGAGGCTCCATGCCCCGCCTGTTCCGAGCACTTCCTCGCACCGGCCTTTCAATGCATCCAGAAATTCGCTCCCGATGTAGCGCTGACATTCGATCATCATCTCGGCGAGGATATCGATGCGCTTGGATTTTGAGATTTGCTCGCGCCTGGGATCTCGCTCTCCGGTGAAACCGAGCGCCGCATAATCCACGGCAAGGTCGATATCTTCGGAGAACCGGTTTATGGCGTGGAAGATTTTCGAGAGCGAGGTCCCGCCCTTGAAGAGAAGGCGGCCGGAAAGAACCTTGATCGAGAAAAGTTGCCCAAGGACCCAGCAAACCCAGAAGTCTTTTTCGATAATGGCGTCAGGCAAACCTTTGCGTTCCGCAGCCTCCGCAAAAACGCCGGCACGTTCCCTTGCGGGCATCTGAGCAATGCGATTCAAACCGTGTTCTCCGCGATCGTTTTCGCCACCTCGTAAATCCAATCTACGCCGAACCGCGCATCTTTCACGAGCTTCTGTTTTTCCGCCGGAGATAGCGCTGCCCGCAGCGTCTTAATCTCGCGAGGGCCGACCCCTTCCTTACCCAGATACCGAAGAGCCTGAACCACCAGTGCGAATTTGCCGTCAAGTCCGGCCATTGCTTTCGGACGCGCGTGCTTGAAATGAATACTTCGGCGCCCGATCGGCACATCGTTATTCGGGCCATCGGTAAGGTAGATGATTTTGGCCGGCACTTGAGTAGACAGGCCAAGCAGGTTCGCCGCCCATGCGCCTTCCGGCACGATCTTCCACCGTTGACGGCGCGCAATGGCGCGCGCCGCCTCATCGATGTCCGGACTCAATTTCCCACCTAGCGCTGGATTCATCTTTGGCCGGTCGTAAAGACCACGCCGGATGCGGCGGATATTTCCATCGCGCGTGAGGCTCGCAAGGGTAACGTCAATGGTCGTTCGACTGGCAACATCGAGAAAATCCTTCGCGGAGAAGGCTTTTCCCTCGCCGAGGCGCTCGATCCTTGCAACTATCTGATCGCGCATGGTTTGCATGAATGTCCCGCCTTGTCGATTAAGAAAAACTGTACTACTTTTTCTTAACGCTTGCAAGCACCACGGTCTGAGGCGACGGTCTATCTCTCGACGACCAGCTCCACTTTGCCGTCACGGAGCCGCCGCGAGAAACGGCCGGTCACCCGCACCACCGGATTCACCGGCACCTGGGTTGAACGGCCTTCGTTATAGGCCCGTTCAGCTTCGGTCGGCTCCCAGCTCACACCGAGCTTGGTGAGCGCTTGCCGTGCGGCGCCGAGAAATCCATTCGGGCTGTAGAGAAGAGGCTCTCCCGTGAGGCGCGAAACGACGGCGCGGCCATAGACGCCGTAGCCGAGGCGTACCAGGCGCTTTTCGCGGACCATGCCGCGCAACACCCGCAGCACCTGATCCTCGCCGCCGAGATCGCGGAATTCACGGGGAAGGAATACGTCGTCGCGCCGCTTCCGTGCGATCCGCTCCTCGATCCTTTCGCGCAATGTCCTCTGTTGACGCATGGCCATGCCCTCGCATTGAACCCGACATCCATAGCATACAAAAACCCGACACATTGCAAGCACAAAAAATGTGGTTCGAACGACTTAAAGCCGCTTGGAATGTATATGATTTCAGGGCAGGATAACTGCGTTTATCCTATGCCACTACAGAGCAGGGGTCAACCCACAGTTTTTCCCTTCGGTTGATCTCCAACACCCTCTTTCAGGAACGGTGGCGACGGGCTGAGCTCGGATGGGGTGAAACCCAGCTTGAGCCAGAACGTCGAGAGATCCTCATACCGATAACGCGGGTGTCCCAGTTTGGTCGCTTTGGCAGGCGGCGGCAGAAACGATGTTAAGTCCCGAAGAACCGGGCGGCTCACCTCCAGCAACTCGGCAGCCTTCGAGATGCTGACCAACTTTAGAGCGGTGTTCATGGGGTGTTTTCTACTCCCCCTCTGGACATTCTTCAAGTCGGTTTAGCGTTTTTGGTTCCTGAGGTAAATCGGAAAGCGAGGTGCTGTCCGTTTGCTCCAGCACGGTGTCCAGATTCATGTCGGAGCGCCGGCCCGGCGCGAAGTTCTCGTATGGCTCACTTCGGAATCGCGGCGCACGAGAGTTTCTTCGGGAGGCTGTCAACGGTCCCGTGTTCGCGGTCCCCGTAATAGAACATCGCTGGACCTGCTGATTTCTCTATGTACACAACAAACCAGCCTGTTATATCACCGTTCAAGAGACGGCCCGGACTCAGCGTCCCATCTACCGCACCTGAGAGATTTGTGAAGCTGCGCCATATACCGCTTTTGAGGTTTAAGGGAGTTCCATCGCCCCAATCGCTCCAGCGTGGACGGTCTGTGTGGTGGAAATCCCGAATGAGCGCCGCCGTCATGATGCCCCAGCCCTTCCACTGGACTCGGCTGAGCTTTTCGGCAGACAGGGTTTCCGGGAGGACGTGGAAAGAGGCGTCCCTCCACTGAACTATGCTGTACTCACCGTTGTCGTAGTAATCCCCACCGCACTTTGCAAGAAGACTGTCCCAAAAAAGATTGGCGGCCTCCTGCAAAGTGGCAGGCTCACGCGAACTTCTAGAGGCGGGTCCCTTCTCGGCGGTTTCCGCTTTCGGGTTTTGCGCAGCAGTGGGCATGGTCAATAGGGCCGCCGTCGCGCCGACGGCGAGAACGGCTCTTGTGTAGTTCGCGATGCACATGTTTTTGGAGGCTACTCACGGCGGAAAAGACCGGAGCGCCCTCTCCAAACGACTCTACCATGCGGCATTAAAGACCCAGTCCGGCCCGCCGCCCCGTTACTGCTTTTGCGTTACCTGCGTTTCGTACTCCGCCGTTCCAGGGATCTGCACGCAGGTCGGTTTCTCAAATGGCACTGGACCGGACTGAGAACCCCGCCTCAAGACGGTCAGGGGGCTGAGATCGACAGAGGGAACACCGTTGTTCACACCCAACCGAAAATCGTACACGTCAAAAGACCAATGCCCATCCCAGTTCTTCATTTCCATTTTCAAGAACGAGTATTCTTTCCCGGCTCCGGGTGGAGTACTGGCAGCATTCACAGGTCGGTCCGTGTATGCGTCAATCCACTCGCCCCAGCCCTTCTCCTTGCTGTAAGACTTGTAGGTTTTGCCGGTAAGGTTGGTATAGCCGCGCCACCGAAAATGGCCGCCAGTTGCTTCCAATCCCTTTATTGGATCACCCAGCTGCACCGGGTGAAACGATGGCTGCTTGTAACGGCGGATGCCATCGTACAGAACCCCTTCGTAATAGGAGTCACCACACTGCGTCAGAATGCTACCCCAAAACTGCTTAGCTGCCTGCTCTGGAGTCAACGACGAAGGCGAGGATGTTGGGGTAGCGTTTTTCTGTCCCCTCATTTCGGATGTCAGGACCGAGCCGCTTATCACGACGCCGGCGATCACTGCCGTGCAGGTAAGAGCTCGTTTCGCTTTTCTGAATGTATTAGTCAAAACCGTTATCGGGCTCATGTTTGTCCTACCGTGAATTGGCTGGATGTTGTGTCACGTACTCCGGTGTACCTGGTATCTCAGCACAGCTCGCCTTTTTGATGGGCGTTAGCCCATCCGACTCCCCCATAAACCCAACGACCATAGTCCGAGGATCGAATCTTAAAGTCGGATTGTGCAAAAGAATCTGGACCGAGCTGAATTCGGAAAAGGACCATTTCCCATTCAGATTCGACATTTCCATTTTGAGGAACACGTTCTTTCTCATAGTGGCTTGAGTGCCAAGAGCATCAATGGGTAACTCCTCCACCCCAGAGTCAATCCACCTACTCCAGCCCTCATCCTTTGTATAAGTTTTATACACACCACCCGTAAGATATGCCCATCCGTGCCACAGGAACCCATTCTCCCGATCGGCGTTTGTAACACGTCCCGGCACCACTGGAGGAAACGAGGGCTGTTTGTAACGGCGGATGCCATGGCCCAAGACATCTTCATAATACGAGTCACCACACTGGATCAGGATGGCTCTCCAGAATTGCTTAGCCACCTGGTCAGCATTCAGCGATGAAGGGACCGATGCCAGAGCATCTTTTTTCTGCGCTCTCATTTCGGATGTCAGGATCGAGCCGCTTATTGCAACGCCAGCGATTACTGCCGTGCAGGTGAGGGCTCTTTTCGTTGTTCTGAACGTATTGACTAAAGCTGCTGTCAACGTAGTCATAAATGTTTCGCCAAATTAGCTACTATGGGAGCAAAGCACTGCACGAGGGCTTGGCTCTGGGCATGAGTTCGGCGGCTGGCACATTGCTGAACAGCCACTTACCACTAACCTTCTCGATGATGACGGTGCCTTCCTCGCTAAAACCGCGAAATGGTTGATTAGGGTAGGTGGAATCTTTCCATTCGCTCCATTTTCCGTCCTGGTCTCGGTCCCGCCACGCGGTAGCCCTAATCGTACCTTGGCCTATCCACGTAACGCCGTTCAACGCGTCGGCTGGAGAAATGCTTGTCGGCAAGAGTTTGAACGTTACTCCCTTGTACTCCCACAACAACTGTGGGGGCTGTTCACCACGCAGTTTCCAAATTCTACTGCTGAGAATGTCTTCAGCCGAACCATTGGTCAGATGGAGCTTCGATCCCCCGTAAACCCAAGAGTCCCCACACTTCGTGAGAATCGTGTCCCAAAGGTATTGAGCCGCCTTCTGGCCGTCGGCGTTTGCTGGTAGCGCCGTATTCCCAGAATGCGCACCGCTGGGCCTTCCATTAGAGGCCGTGGCAGGCGCTCGCCCGGTCTGTCCGTATGCGGCACAGGCTGAGGCAAAGATCACGGTGAGAACGACGTTGGCGTAGGTGTCGGTTCGCATGGTGGAAACCATCCCGCTCACGGGCAGCGGGGCGCCTTCTCCACGACTCTACCATTTCAATACGCACTTGTGCACGTGGTGTTTTTGATCGTGCTGAACCAGCTTGGAAGATGTGGGGGCAAGCAGAGAACTTCCGGCACATTACGCGCGCTTTTTCCGGGCGCTCGGTCACGAAATCCGGGCTTGCAGGACCGCGCGCAAATTGAGCCAGGAAGATATGATCTCTTACGGCTTCAGCGTCCGCCACTGGCAAATGATGGAAGCCGGGCGCCCCATCACTGTTTTCACACTGCTACGAGTCTGCGAGACGTTTGAGGTTCCGGTCGAGCAGCTCGTGGGGTCCGTGGCCCATCATCTTCGCAAGCGCAAGAAGCCCCGCTCGGAAGGTTCCCTATAGCAGCGCGCTGGCGGCGGGAGGGCTGCGCTTTCAGCGCCGGGAGAGTCCAAAGCGTGAGGGCCACCGCCAGGTCCGGGCGTCGCCCCCGGACAACGTCCGGAGGCCGCGCTCTCATGCGTCGCACGGAGCCAGGCCCCATCCGCCAAGGCTCCAGGCACCCGTCTCCGCTCTTCGGGGTTTCGAACGCTGACGCACTGTTGAGGCGCTAACGCGCCGGTTGCTAAGGGGCTCCGCCCCTCGCGCCGACAAGGGCGCCGCCCTTCGGATTTTGGTTCCCCCGCCGCGCTTCGCTTGCGGTCCCCCCAAAAAAGTTGCGGCGCAACTTCGCAACCCTTGTCCTTGCTACCCCCGGTCTCGGCGACGGCCAAGGGTGCAGCAGCAGTAGTGCTGTGCACCCGAAAAACCAACAGGAAAGGTAGCAGCCCATGACAACAGCCACACACACGCCGGGACCGTGGAGAGTATTCGACGCCTTCGTTGATCCTGAAATCGTTACCGACCAGCCAACCGCCCACGAGACGGAAAGCCTTGTGCAGTTCAAGGGGCAGCGGAACGCTAAGGCCAACGCCCGGCTCATGGCCTCCGCGCCGGAGATGCTGGATGCCTTGCAGCTCTGCGAAGACGTACTTGCCGACCTCGCCCGGCTCGATGACGGGACGCCATCCATTAGCGCGCTCAGCATGGCCCGCGCCGTCATTGCCAAGGCTACGGGAGGCAGGCGATGAAGCGTCTTCCCCAAAAGCGGATTCTATCGTACGACAGAAACATGAAAGCCGAACCCATCACCCCCGCCGAGTACCGCGCCTTCCAGAAGGCGTACGACTTCTTCAACGCGGAGTTGTTCGGCAATTCCCTGCCGCATGTGCTGGTGACCTTGCAGCGCCACGCCAACGCGCGAGGGTATTTTTCGCCCGAGCGTTTTACCGGCCGCATCGAGCATGCGGCCGTCCACGAACTCGCCATGAACCCGGACACGTTCACCGGCCGCACCGACGAGGAAATCCTCTCCACGCTCGCTCATGAAATGGCGCATGTTTGGCAGCAGACCCACGGCAAGCCGCCGACCCGCTGCTACCATGACCGGCAATGGGCCGCGAAGATGAAGGAGATCGGCTTGCAGCCATCCACCACCGGCGAACACGGGGGCAAGGAAACCGGCCAGAGCGTCACGCATTACATCATCCCCGGCGGCCCTTACGCCGTGGCCTACGCGAAGCTCGAGGCGAGCGGCTTTCAACTGCATTGGGAATCGGCCCCGCAAAGCCCGCAGGCCAAGCTGAAGAAGGCCAGCAAGACGAAATTCACGTGCCCGGAGTGCGAACAGAACGCATGGGCCAAGCCTGATGCCCTGCTCATCTGTGGGCACTGCTACGAGGACGGCGAAGGTGATGTTCACCTCATGCTGGCCGAGCCGGAAGCCGCCGGCGATGCCCGCCCGGTTCCTGCCCGGCGCCGGCCGGCAGCACGACACCCGCAGCCGGTTTGAGGCACCCCACGAAGCGTTTGACAACTGATAACATCCAGTTTACGGTGTACGCTAATGATTAGGAGCTTCAAGCACCGGGGCCTGAAGCGGCTCTATGAACGCGGCGACCGGAGCGGGATACGCCCGGACCTGTTGGAGACGGTCGACCGAATCCTCACGGTTCTCGACAACGCCGCCACGCCGCAAGCGCTGAATATTCCCCGGTATCGCCTGCACCAACTCAAAGGCGAGTTGAAAGGGTTGTGGTCGGTGACGGTACGCGCCAATTGGCGCATTGTTTTCCGTTTTGAAGGAACGGACGCTTTCGACGTTGAATTGATCGATTACCACTAGGAGAAACGACATGCCCATGAAAAACCCCGTCCACCCCGGTCAAATCGTAAGGCACGATTGTCTTGAGCCGTTGGGCCTAACGGTCACCGCCGGTGCTGAGGTTCTCGGCGTCACCCGCCAGACGCTCAACAAAATCGTTAACGGCAAGTCCGGCATCA
>PLRZ01000332.1 GCA_003164075.1 Bryobacterales bacterium
CTTCCAGCCCTGGCCGTAGCCCGAACTGGTATTGAGGATCCGGCCATTGCCGTCGACCTCGATCACTGTGACGCCTTTGGGATTGCAACAAGTTGCCATAAGTTTCCTTTCCGAGAGAAAAAACGTTCATTGAGTGTAGCGCTAAATGTTCGAATTGAGGGACAAGATAATGAGAGACTTTAGCAAATGCTCCCAATTGACTTGGCCGGGGCCGGCATTCCGCGCGATATCTTACTGCGATTCTCCACAAGTCTCGCCACGCAGGGATTCTCGCTGGGGCCCCAGGGGATGCTGCGCATTCTGCTGGCGAGGGATCTTCTCGATCGCGGTATCTCGCCGCTTTGCCCTACGGATCGAGCTACTCTGTTGGTCGAACCGGGTCCGGATTACTGGATCGCCGGCCCGCTCCTGCTGCCGCGCAGGCTCAGTTGCATGGCCTGTCTGCGGCACTGGCTCAGGACCACCCGCCTGCCCGATGCCCCTGATCGCGCCGGGGACGTTACACCCTGCGAGCCCGCCGCCCTCCGGATGATCGCAGCCCTGGCCTCCCAATACCTTGCGGGCAACCCCAGCCCCTATGTTACCGATGGCCTCGTCAGCGTGGCAGCCGACGGGCGCGGCGTGGTGCATCCCATCCATCCCGTTCGCGGATGCTGGGAGTGCGGCGACCGGATACGGCACGGCCCCGCGGAAGGCATTCGCGTTCATTGCAGCCCGCTGACCGGCATTATCCGGCACATGGAAATCGGAGCCGCTCCCGAAGGAGGTCTCTATCATGCGGCCGCGACCTTTTTCACGCCGCCGCCGGCCCTCGGAGATCGGGTGCTCCTGCGGCCACGGCACGCCTATGGCCGTGGCGCGACGGCCGAAGAGGCCGAAATCAGTTGTCTGGCCGAAGCACTGGAACGTTACAGCATCATTTACCGTGGCGACGAACCCGTCGTTCAGGCCCGTTTCGGAGACCTGCCAGGGGCTGTTTCTCCGAACCTGATTCTGCACTTTAGCGAGCGGCAGTTCGCCGGGCGGGACCGATGGAACCCGGCCCACTCGGAGTTCCAAAACGTGCCCGTCCGGTTTGACCCCGAAACGGCGGTTGGATGGGTGGAGGCCCAAAGGATTGCGGGCGGACCGCCGGCATGGCTTCCGGCGGCTCACTGCTATATGTGGTATGCGTTCCAGCCGGGCGAACCGCGCATTGCGCTTTCCGACAGTAACGGCTGCGCCCTGGGACGCACCGTCGAAGAAGCCACCCTGAGCGGCCTGATGGAACTGGTAGAACGGGATGCCGTGGCCATCTGGTGGTATAACCGTCTGCGCCGCCCCGCGCTTCCACCGGAAGAGTTGGAGGATGAGCCGCTGCGGTCCGTGATGGCAACCTTCGCCGCCATGGGCCGCCCCATCCAATTGCTCGACATCGCCACCGACCTGGGAATTCCGGTGGTTGCCGCGATTGCCCCGCACGAATCCGGCACGGAGCCGTTCTTCGCGAGTTCCGCCAACTGGTCGCGGCGCGCCGCTGCGCGAAAGGCCGTGTGGGAAGTCTGCCAGATCTGGCACTCTGTCACGCGGCGCAAACAATGCGGTGAAGAACTGGCCGCCTGGCTCCTGACCGCGACCACGCTCACCGAGCCCTGGCTGGTTCCCGATGGCGTCGCCCCGGCGCATGCGGACCTGGACTCGGGCGATGCCCCCCGAGGACTGGCCGCCGCCGTCGAACGCCTTCAATCGGCCGGACTGGACCCGCTGGTACTGGACCTCAGCCGCAACGATGTGGCGCTGCCCGCGGTTCGCGTAGTGGTTCCCGGCCTCCGCCACTTCTGGGCCCGCTTTGGCGCGGGGCGCCTCTATCGAACGCCGGTGCGCATGGGCTGGCTGTCCGAACCCACACAGGAAGATGCGCTCAACCCCATCTGCTGCATGATCTGACTCTGCAGTTGCCGGACCGGCGGATCCATCTGGCAGATGATCCCGGCCGTGAAACCCAGTTTTTTCAAAAGAGGAGGATAGCGCGGATCGTCACGCACTCGATCGACGTGGGGATTCGTCGCCACCGAAAGCACCGTGCTCTTGCCCTGTGCGTAAGCTTTCTCCAGGATCTGAAACGCTCGTGTTTCATCGCCCGTGCGCGCGTAGATTCCGGCCAATAACATGACTTCCGCGCCTTCTTTCGCCCAGCGCTCCTCCACGGCGCGGGCCAGGCGGGTAGCCTCCCCGGCGCGGCCGGCGGCTACCGCCAGACTGGCGCGGGCCAGCATCACGGTGGTCGCCTTGGCATTCAGCCGCTCGGCCTCCGACACTTCATCGGCAGCCCGCGCCAAGTCGCTTTTCTGTTCCAGGTATCTCGCCAGCATCAGATGAGAGTTGGGCTTGTCGTTCTGATAGCGGATGAGCCGCGCGGTGGACGCCGCAAGCTGGTTCTGGTCCCTTGCGACGAAGCAGACGGTAGCCCAGGCCAGAACGGCATAGTAATCGGTGGCGTCTCGGGCGATCGCCAGGCGGCATTCCTCCAATGCCCGCCTCAGGCGGCCGGTTTTCATGAGGTACAGCCCATACCAGCTATGGATCTGGGCATCGTCCTGTCCCAGAGTCAGGGCTTTTTGAAACTCGGGCTCCGCATGAGGCCACTCCCGCAGATCCAGAGAGCGCACGAACCCCAGGACGCCGTGGGCCAGCGCCAGACGGTCATTCTTTATCAGCGCTTTCATGGACGCTTCGCGAGCCTTGGTGAGGAGATCCTCGTCCGGAAAGAATTCGAAGTTGTAGGCCTTTGCGTAGGTGCCGGCCAGATCGGCCCAAACCGTGGCCGCATCGGGCTCCAGCGCGAGCGCCTGACGGAACTCCTCGATAGCCGTCCGGTAGTCCGTTTCATTGACCCGGCTGGCAGTCTCGAGACCCAGCCTCCAGTGATCCCGCGCCGCGCCGGTGCGCGGTTCCGATCGCTGGGGACGCAAAGCCAGAAGCGTGCCCGCCACCACCACCGGTAGCGCACCTATTCCGGCGGCCAGGATCGCCCTCCGGCGTGACCACCGCCGCTCCCCGCCGATCTCCAGCAGTGACAGAATCTCGAAAACGGACGCCGGCCGCAACGCCGGGTCGCGCTCGACACACGCCCGAATCGCCGCTGTCCATCGCGGGTCCAAATCCTTCACGTACTGGCGCGGGGAGGGCGCCTCGGCATTCAGCCGCGCCGCCGCGACAGCCACCGGCGAATCCCCCTCGAAGGGTTGCCTTCCCGTGACCATCTCGAACATGACGATGCCCAGAGCGTGAATATCGGACTGAACCGTGGCCCGCTGTCCCAACAACTGCTCCGGCGCCATGTAGGGGGGTGTGCCGGCGAACGCGGACATGGTCTCCTGCGTTTCGCCCGTGGGTTTCGCTTCCCGCGCCAGCCCGAAATCCATGATCACCATGCGGACAGAATCGCCCTCGGGAACCCGCATGATATTTCCAGGTTTGAGGTCGCGATGGATGATTCCCTTCTCATGCGCGGCCGCAAGCCCGTTGATCAATTGCCTGACCATGGCGGCGGCTTCCGCGGACGGGATTTGGCCCTGTTTGATCCGTTCCGCCAGTGTCTCGCCCTCCAGTAGTTCCATGGTGAAGAAGACGGGTCCGGTTTCGCGCGCTGGAGGAATAAACAGGTCGAAGAGCTGGCAGACATTTGGATGTTTGATCTGGATCGCCGCCTTCAGTTCTTTCTTGAGCCGTTCCAGCGCGCCCGGGTCGGCCGACTCCTGCGGTCTCAGAGTCTTCAGCGCAATCCGGCTTTCGAGCCACTGGTCATACGCCTCATACACCTCGCCAAATCCTCCCCGGCCCAGGCGGCGCACCACTTCGAACCGCTCGGCCAGCACCGCGCCAACCTCAATGGACCAGTTCTCCACAGTGAATGCGCCAGGATTCGCTACCCACACCGGATCCTTCAGAAAACTATCGTTGTTCTGGTTGATGGCGAGGAGCCGGCGCACAGCCACTGCGACTTCCGGGTCGGTCGACTCGAGCCTCAGCAACAGGGCGTCACGTTCCGGGGGAGGCAGATCCAGAGCGGAATAGAAATGGGGTTCGACACGCCGCCAGTCGTCGGGGGTCATGGAGCACTATCGGAGGGTGACGCCCCCAGGGCCCGCTGCCGCCCGGAATCGTCAAGGAAATCGAGCATTAAGCCGCGCGCCGCCGCCCATTTGCGTCTCACGTTTCGGGCAGACATCCCCAGTTCCCGCGCGATTTCGTCTTCCGTCAGGCCGCCATAGAACCGCAGTTCCACGATTCGCTCAAAATCCGGATCGAAGTTTCGGAGCCGGGTCAAAGCTTCGTCCAGGGCCAGGAGTTCTTCGTGACCTTCCCCCGCCTTCAACAGGACGCTCTCCGGTTGCACCTTCACATGCTGGTGCTTTTGGGCATTGCGGGTCTTGGCGTGGTCAATCAGCTTATGGCGCATAGTTGTCGCCATCTGCGCGAAAAAGTGGTCCCGGTCCCGCCAATCGATCTTGTCGTTCTTGAAGAGCGCCACGAACGCCTCGTTCACCAGCGCGGTAGGCTGGAGAGTGTGGTCCTTGCGCTCTCCCGCCATTGCCCGCCGGGCCATCCGCCGGAGGTGCTGGTAGACTACATCGAAAAGGCGGTCTCCGGCTTCCTGCTCCCCTGCCTGGACCTTCTTCAGCAGGAGCGTGATCTGTGCATTGTCTGTCAGAGGCTGTTGCAAGGAACAAGACTACCCGGCGAATTCTAAAGCGAATTCATTATAGTATAAGCGCGGCGAACACACATCGGCTATCGAATACCGCTTGCGTGGAGTCGATTTGCGTAAGAACTTCGGTCCCCTTGGAGGGATGTGGGGAAGTTGCTATTTCGCCCGTTTCGCCGCCTGCTCCACTTCGCGCATCACGCGTAGCGTATTGCCGCCCAGAATCTTCAGAATGTCGTCATCGGAAAACCCGCGCTCCATCAATCCGCGCACCAGATTGGGCATCCTGGAAATGTCTTCCATGCCTTCGGGCAGCATATCGTCCACGCCATCGAAGTCGGAGCCCAGCCCCACGTGGTCTATGCCGGCGATCTTCACGGCATGCTCGAAATGATCGAGCAGTTCGCTCAGCGGAATGCGCCCCAATTTCGCCAGGCGCGCGGCATTGATCTTGCGGACCGCGGGACCGTTCTGCGTGCGGTCGCCGAACTTGGGCGTACTCTCGTCGATGGCGTCCTGCTGCGTCATTTCATCCTTCAACGCAGCCTGCCGCTCCTGAAAGCCGGAGTCGAGGAAACCCTCGTAGTAATTGATGTGCACCACGCCGCCCTTGGCCGCCAGGGCGCGCAGCATGTCGTCGGTCATATTGCGCGGCGCACTGGCGAGCGCCCGGCACGAAGAGTGCGATGCGATAATCGGCGCCGACGAAGTCTCCAGCGCGTCGTAGAAAGTCGTGTCGGAGACGTGGGAGATGTCCACCATCATGCCCAGGCGATTCATCTCGCGCACCACCTGCTTGCCGAAATCGGTGAGGCCGTTATGTTCCGGCGGCTTGCTGGAGGTGTCGGCCCACGGAGTGTGGTTGGTGTGCGTCAAGGTCATGTAGCGCGCACCGAGTTCAAAATAAGTGCGCAGGATGGATAGGTCGGAATCGATCGCCTG
>PLRZ01000325.1:0-309 GCA_003164075.1 Bryobacterales bacterium
TGGTGCGGCCCCTGCCGGCAGATGGGGCCAACCATTGATGTGGTGGCTTCCGAATACGCCGGAAAAGTGAAGGTCGGCAAGGTGGACGTGGATGCCAACGGCAACACGGCCATGCGCTACAACGTGCGCGGGATCCCCACGCTTCTCTTGTTTAAGGGCGGCCAGGTGGTGGAGCAGCGCGTGGGCGCCATCGGGAAATCCGATGTCCAGAAGATGATCGACCCGCACGTGTAAGCGTATGGCAGGCGAGAACACCTTAACTTTCATTGACACAGGATTCGACCAGGTGGTGGCTGGCGAATATGCCGG
>PLRZ01000325.1:314-1981 GCA_003164075.1 Bryobacterales bacterium
TTGGGTGGCTGAAAAGCACCATTGCGGTGGCCGAAATGAGTATATAACCTTATATCAAGTGCAGGCATCTAAAGAGGTGAAGGCAAGGAGGTGGCAAAATGGAACGCCACTCGATGAAATCGAAATTTCGGCAGCGATTATCGATAACCTGTGTTTTACTGATGGCTGGAATGGGCACTGTCGCGTTGGCGCAGCCGCCCGCGACGCCACCCCCGGCGCAGGCCCAGTCTCAGACTATGGCCCCGCAGCAACTGGATAACCTGGTAGCGCCGATCACGCTCTATCCCGACCCGCTACTCGGGCAGGTGCTGGCAGCCTGTACCTACCCGGTGGAACTGGTGGAAGCGCAACAGTGGTTGCAAGCCAATGGCAACCTGCACGGCCAGCAGTTGACCGACGCCGCGCGCCAACAGCCTTGGGACGCCAGCGTGCAGGCCATGGTGGCCATGCCGGACGTTCTGGCGAAGCTCAACCAGGACATCCGCTGGAGCACCGATTTGGGCAACGCATTCCTGGCTCAGCCGGCCGACGTGATGGCCGCTGTGCAGCGTCTGCGTGCGCGCGCCCAGTCGAATGGCAAATTGCAGTCCAGTCCGCAGGAGACGGTGACTACGGACAACCAGAACGGTCAGCAAGCTATTGTCATTCAGCCGGCCGACCCGCAGACCATGTATGTCCCGAATTATGACCCCGCGTACATTTGGGGTGCTCCGGCGTGGGGCGATTATCCTCCGCTCTATTACCCCGCCTATGGATTCGGCTGGTACCCAGGCTTTAACATGGGCCTTTGCTTCGGCGGCTGGGGCGGTTGGGGTTGGGGCGGCTGGGGTTGGGGCTGGGGCCCGAACTGGTTCGGCGGCGGNNCGGCGGCTACGGCGCCGGATTCCGCGGCAATACGGCGTGGGCCCACGATGCCAGTCATCGGATGGGAGTAGGCTATTCCAATGCGGCGCTGACAAGCCGCTACGGCGCGGCATCGCAAGCTGCGCGGATGTCTTCCGTGCGGGCTGGCAACTATCAGCGCTTCGGCCAGGCGGGCAACTCGGCGTATCGGGGCACGGCGTCTCAGGCTGGCGCCGCTCGTAGTTATGGCACGCAAGGCGCTTCCGGATACCAGCACTTCCAGAGTGGGCGCCAGACTTATCAGGCTCCGGCACAGCGCTCTACCGGGACAACCGGACAGCGTTATTCAGCTCCGGCGCAGCGGTACGGTGGGTCCTCCACGCAGCATTACAGTGCGCCCGCGACGCAGCATTACTCCGCGCCGGCGGCACGCTCTTCCGCGCCGGCGGCGCATTACTCCGCCCCCAGCGGCGGCGGCGGCCACAGTTTCGGCGGTGGCGGCGGGGCCTCCCACAGTAGTGGCGGCGGCCACGGCGGCGGCAGAAGGTAACTAATCGCTAAGTGTTAGCGGGAGCGGGCCGGCCTAATTGCCGGCCCGCTTTTTTTGTGCGTATTCAACAATCCTATCCACGGAAACCAAGTTTCCCGGCACGCGGCGGGGATGATGGGCTGAGCCATTCCTTTCGATTCCGAGAGCTTCGCGGGCGGGCAGGCGAGCACCGCCTGCCCCACCTTCGGGCTCACTGCAAATTCCACGACATCAGGAGTTCAGAGTCTCGGCGCGGCAGACTGAGAGTCTGCGCCACGACACTTGTTGCGAAGTT
>PLRZ01000325.1:2001-6355 GCA_003164075.1 Bryobacterales bacterium
GAGCCGGAGGAATCGTCGGAACCGAGCCACCCACCTTCGCTGCCATGCGCCGAGTGTAGAAGCTGGCCGATCAGCAACGCTTCGAATTGTTGTGCCGCCTGGTGGATCTTGGCGGGGTTGTTGTTCTTCCCAATCGCGCCCGCTCCCGCGGTCAGCGAAACAATCCCCGACATCCCCGCCGGGTTCACGGAGCTCATTTACATCACCTCCACTTCGGCTTCCAACGCGCCGGCGCTGCGCAGGCTCTGCAGGATGTCGATGATGTCGCGCGGCGTCGAACCGATGGCTGAGAGCGCCCGTACCAGTTCCTCCACGGTAGCTCCTTGTTTCAGGACTACTGTGCGCGCCTTCTCTTCTTTGGCCGCTACGCTCGTCTGCGGGACCACTTCGGTGGTGCCCGCCGCCAGCGGATTGGGCTG
This sequence comes from Bryobacterales bacterium, assembly GCA_003164075.1. The sequence continues at coordinate 2,421 of PLRZ01000325.1, forward strand.
CGAGACCGTCTGGACGGTTTGCACTTCCACGCTGAGGTTGCCATGCAGAATGGCCACCGGNNTCCACCACGAGGTTCTCGAGTTCGGCCATGAATTCCATGGTGCGGGAGGCGAACGAGGGCGGAACGGCGACGCTGACCACGCCGGAATTCTCGGCACGGGCCGGGGACGCGTCCGCTGTGGCGAATTTCCGATTGACGGCATCCACGATACGCGCCGACGTGGTGAAGTCCGACTGGCGCAGTTGCAGATGTACCATACCCTTGGGAGCAACGGAGGGGGCCGGGCGCTCCACCGTCCCGCCGTTGGGGCTGCGTCCCACGGTGGGGTGGTTCACGGTTTGCGAGGTGCCTCCGCGGCCGGCCACAAATCCGCCGGTAACCACCGGCCCCTGCGCTACGGCGTAGACCTGTCCGTCGGCGCCGCGCAATGAAGTGAGCAGCAAAATACCGCCCCGCAGGTTGGCGGCATCGCCCGTGGACGCCGCCGTAATATCGATGTGCAGCCCGGGTTGGGCAAACGCCGGCAGGGTCGCGGTCACCATTACCGCGGCGGTATTCTTGACTAGAATCGCCGTGGGCGACACGGAAACGCCCATCCGCGCCAGGATGTTGGTGAGGCTCTGGTTGGTGAAGACCGTCTGTTGCTTGTCGCCGGTCCCCGCCAGGCCCACCACAAGGCCGTAGCCGATGAGTTGATTGTCGCGGACGCCCTCGATATCGACGATGTCCTTCAAGCGCGCCGCGGGNNACCCAGCAGCAGGCGCCACACGATGAACGGCCGCTTGATGGCGTCTCCCACCACGCCTTTGCCGTTGATATGCACTTCGAGTTGTCCCAGACGGTTGGATTGCACGCTGTTGGTGGGATCGATGTCGGCCGGGCGAATAACGCCGCGAACGGTGATTGTCTGGCGCTCGGAGTTGACCTGGATGTCTTTGGAGGCTTCCACCACCAGCCCGCCGTTGGGCAATACGCAGATCACGCGCGCGGTCAAGGTGGCGTTCAGGGTGGTGCTGCGGCTGGTGGTTCCCTGGCCTTTGAGTTCCGTGTCTCCAGACGTCCCAACCAGATTCGCCAGAGCGCCGGCCGCTTTGGTGAGGCCGCCCAAAGCGCTCACGGAGTTCTTGGCGCTGGAGACACGGGAGGTCTGAGTGGCGCCCGTGGTTACGGCGGAAGCCTGTTCCGCCACCACCACGGTGAGCAAATCGTCCACCTGGCTGGCGCGCACGTCGCGCGCCGCGTCGGCCAGGCGCGAACCGGACACCCAGATGGCGCCGGGCGTAGTAGACGTCGAGTCCGACGAGCGGGCAGTAGCCTGCTTCACGTAGAGGTCCAGCGGACTCTCGGACGGCGGCTTGGGGGGCTTCGTATCGGCCGCCCACAGAGGCCCGCTCCGGGCAGTTCCCAATATCAGTACGGTCACGACGGCAATACGTTTCATGGATTCACCTTGCCGGCGGCAGGGCCCACCGACACTCTTCCTTTTCCTTCTACCCGCGCCAGAAAGCGCTTGTGGGACTCCGGGTTGCGGACCGGAATGGTCTCGCCCACCGCGCCCGACCCTTCGGCCTGAGCTTCCAGTTCGAGGTGCGCCCCGCCATTGCGGACGTCCACCGTGACGCTGTCTCCGCTAACCACTTCCTTGGGGTTTTCGAGCATCCCCGGGCGGATCGCCGTACCGGCGCGGATGGCGGAACGCGGCCATTTTCCGACAGCTTGCTCGCCGGACTCGAGAAAGGGCACGGCCAGCGGGAATTCCTGGCGCGTCTCGGTGCGGACCTGTTCGGGGGTAATCGCCTGGCCGGGCCGGAGATCGGCGACGGCAATCACGCGCGCCACCGGCACCACAATCTTGACCCGCGCCCAAAGCGCGAAGCGGCGCGTTCCCGCATAGTGTACGTAACCAATCCACAGCGCGCCCTCGGCGCCGGGACGCAGACCGCTCGCCCGGAACTCGATCTCGCCCGCCGGCAGGGGCTGACGGCCGTATTCGAGAATGGCGATGCCGGCTTGCGGCATGGCCGTTTGCATGGCCGCCAGCAGCCTCGCCGGATCGGGCGGCGACACCGGACGCTCTATGCAGATATCGGCGTCGGGCTCCACTTCCCAGCCCAGGCGCTCGGCCAGGCGGCGCAATTCGGCCACGCGGAAGACGCGCACGATTCCGGGCGCGGGAGCCCACGCCACGGGAATCTCGGGGGCTCGAGCCGTCAGGCCCGGAATCCCCGCGGCCAAGTCGCCGGCCAGGATGCGATCGGCGCCCGCGCTCACTGCCAGACAACCGGTCAACGCCAATGCGGCAAGGGGCATCATCGCTGGAGGTTATTGACTTCCTGGTACATGTTGTCGGCCGCGGTCACCACTTTGGAATTGGCTTCGTAGCTGCGCTGCGTTTGAATCATGTTGATGAACTCGTCCACCACCGAGACGTTGGACTGTTCCACGTATCCCTGCAGCAACTGCCCCATGCCTTGGGGCCCGCCGGGAGAACCGACCGTGGGCTCGCCGGAAGCGTCGGTCGGGGTATAGAGGCTGTTGCCGATACTGTTTAGTCCGGCGGGGTTCTGGAAGTTGGCCAGTTGGATCTGGCCAGCCTGTTGGGCGGCCGTCTGGTTGGGCAGGGTATAGGTCACGGTGCCGTCGGAGGCGATGGTGACGGCCTGCGCGTCGGCGGGGATGGTGATCTGCGGCTGCAGGGCCATACCGGAGGAGGTGACCATGTTGCCGTCCTTATCGAACTGGAACTGCCCGGCGCGGGTGTACGCCAGTTCCCCGGAAGGCTGAAGCACCTGGAAAAAACCGTTGCCCTGAATCACCATATCGAGCGGGTTGTCGGTCTGCGTAAAAGAACCTTCGGTAAACACGATTTCGTTGGCCGAGGCGTGCGTCCCCAAACCCAGTTGCAGCCCGGTGGGGACGGTGGTCTGCTGCCCGGCGGCGGTGCCGGGCGCCAGAACGTTCTGATACATCAAGTCCTGGAATTGGGCGCGGCGCGACTTGTAGCCGACAGTGCTGGCATTGGCCAGATTGTTGGCGATATTGTCCAGGTTCAATTCCTGGGCCTTCATGCCGCTGGCAGCGCTATATAATGCTCGAATCATGACATCTCCCGATTAAGAACCTGTATTTAGGAACCGACTTTGGCCACTTGTTCGATGGCCTGCTTGCTCATGTCGTTGCCGATCGTGACCGCCTTCTGCAGCATCTCGAACTGGCGCACGATGCTGACCAGACGCACGGCGGATTCGGCGGTGCCGGTATTGGAAGCTTCCAATTTGCCCTGCTCGACGGACGTGCCGGAAGGCGCCGTGGGCTTAGCCGAAGGGTCCACTACGCGAAAATAGTTGCCGCCCTGCTTGGCCAGACCGGCCGTGCTGGTGAAGTCGGCGACGTCCAACTGGCCCAGGGCCTGGCCGTTTTGCTGCACCGTGCCGTCGGTCGAGATATCGATGGGGAGAGAACCTTGCGCGGTCAGGGACCCTCCGGTGGCACTGCGCACGGGATACCCGTCGGCCGTCACCAGTGTGCCGTCGGCGGCCAGATGAAAGCTGCCATTGCGAGTGTACAGCGGCCCATTCGGACCCGCGACACCGAAAAACCCCTGTCCGCTGAGGGCCACATCGAGAGAGTTGCCGGTCGAGGTCAACACGCCCTGCGACAGGTCGATCCAGGGCTTTTCGATGACCGGCATGGTAGTGGGCGAGTCGGAGTCCTGGGCTTCCGGCGCCACGTAGAGACTGTAGAACTCGCGGTCTGCTTTGTAGCCTCCGGTGGAGGCGTTGGCCATGTTATTGGCCAGCAGATCGAGCGACTCCATGCGGGCACGGAGGCCGCTGGCCGCGGTCGCTGTCATAGGATCCATACGTCAAGCAGGTAAGCAAGCGGCAGGCCAATGGGACTATCGGATACAAATGTCTCAAAATGCAAGGATAC
>PLRZ01000590.1 GCA_003164075.1 Bryobacterales bacterium
AAGACGCCGGTGATGCCCGATTCGTCGAAGGCCTGTAGCAAGGCGTTCTTTTCGGCGGTCCATTCGTGGGTATTGCGGGCGCCCTGGGCTACCAGGCGGGCCACCGGTCCGCGCGCCACCGCACGTACGGATTGCACCAGCATTTGGAGGTCGAAGCGGTCGGAGAAGCGCCACAGGATCTGGCGGGCGTCATCTCCCGGAAGCGCTCGAAGGTAGTCGGTTTGTTTCTCAGTGGCGGCGAGGGTCATACACTGCCCATCCTTATAGGCTGTAGATTCATCGAAGGAAATTCAACAAGCAATCGCGGTGCCAGGAGCGAATACGTTGAAAATCAATACGTTGTCGATTCCTACAACAGTGTATCAGGTCTTAATTGGCTGATTTGACCCAAAGGGTGGGAAAGGGTGGGCAACCCCCGGTGCTTCGGCAGGATGGCGGCTTTCGAACGGATTCTCCATAAGTGCCGGAAACACCCGTTGCCAGACACAGAAAACAGCCCCGTTCGAACCGGAGAATTCAGTCAATACAAGTCACCGACTTTCAACCAGATCCGGCATCCTCCCCGACGTCTGGCTGTCAAGCGGGGCTGAGGAGACACCAAAACTCACCTTCGAACTCCGAATGCGTCCATAAGTTCCGCAAATGACCTTGCCGGACGTGCCCCACACCGGGTCCAGGCTGACCGCATTCCCATTGCTCGTGTGCCCATCTTCAGGAAAGCTGGTGCGTCATCAGCCAAGGTCTTCGCCGAGGAGGTGCTTCACCGACGCCAATAACGGTGGGATGTCCTGCCGTACGACATCAACCAGGATCCCGGCGGAAACGCGGTCGTACGCCTGGATGAGGATGTTCCTCACGTCCATCATTGCGCGCCACGGGATCTCCGGATGGGCTGCGCGGAACGCGTCATCGAACCGGCGCGCGGCCTCACCGATGATTTCCAGGTTACGGCACACCGCGTCATGGACGAGTGAAACGCCCGGCCATGTTGCTTCAATGCCGGCGGTGTATTCGAGAATCCGTTCGCAGCACTCGCGAATGTGGATCAGGTACAGGCGCGAATCTTTTGCCGGCATACCTCAGAGTCCTATGGCTTCGGCGAGGACGCGGTCGCGGATGTAAGGATGAATCGAGCGGCTTTCGACTACGTCGACCTCGGTCCCCAGCAGATCCCTGACATCGCCCATGAAACCCGCGAGGTCGAAGATCGTGCGCCCTGCTTCCATGTCCACCAGGAAATCCACGTCGCTATCTGGCCGGTTCTCCTGCATAGCCACCGAGCCGAACACACGGATATTGCGACAGCCGTGAATGTTTGCAAGGCGGAGGATCTCGGCCCTTTTCTCGTGCCGCAACGTGTTCAGCGTCACCATGGCTTCCTCCCCATTGTCCCTCAGTGGACGCCTCTCTTCCAAGAAGCGAGTTGGCCGTTCGTATGCGCCCGCTGAAGAGGGGTTTCGGCAGAATCTGTCGCTGGGGCCTTCGGGACCGGCGCGCAGCGCGTACCTCGCGTCGCACCGGATTGGCCACGACCTGACAACGCGTCAACGCCGGATCTGGCAGGCGTTGGCTGCCAGGCAGGACATCACCATTGGCGAACTGCGGACATTGGCTGGCCCCACGGTGGCGTCCGCGCCTTCCGGACGATCTCCGGCACCTGAAGAGGTTGGGCAGGATCGGATGGTGTGGCCGGGGGCGCGGCGCCGGTCCTGCGCAAATACACCCGCCGGTTAACAGCACGTTCCACGTTGGTCCGTTTTTTCAATGAGTTAGGGGTGCTGTTTGGACGGCAGATGGCGCTGAACCTTAATGCGGTGTATCGCGGTGGTTCCGCATGTAACGCCGCTACGGGGTGCCCTGTGGCCCCGCCTCAGTAACAAGTCCCGTGGAATCATCACGGCGTTTTCTGAGCCGGGCCCGGAGGGCAGGCCGTTAGCAAGCGGCTCTTGCCACTTGAGGCGAGTTTCGCGGCCGGGGCGGCATCGCCCGTCCGAATCTTTGGCCATGCGGAGCAACTCGCACGCCGGCGTACAACACACCGGAAAATAGTATTTGAAGATCCTGTATACTATTATTTCCCCGTGACATTTTGCGGGGACTGCTGCACCCAAGGACCGACGCCATGAGCTTGAGCCAACTTGCCAGATCCATTTGCGAGTCGCCGACACTCAAACTGAATGAAACCGCAGCGCTGCTGCGCGAAAAGGGCGAACCCGTCATCCACCTGGGAGGCGGCGAGCCGAAAAGCAAAACCCCCATCGACGCCATCATCAACTGCTCCTCGCTGCTCTCCACCGGCGAGGTGAAATACACCCCGGCCGACGGCATTCCCGCGCTCAAAAAGGCCATCATCCATTACACCGAGGAGCACTACGGCCGCTTGGTGGCGCCCGAAAACGTCATCGTGTCGAGCGGCGCCAAGCAGTCCCTCATGGTGTTTCTGCACGCCGTCCTCGACCCCAAGGAAGAGGTCATCTTCCCGGCGCCGTACTGGGTCAGCTATCCCGAAATGGTGAAAATCGCCGGCGGAGTCCCGGTGGCCGTGACGGCGCGCGATGGCGGTTTCCAGCCCACCGTAGACGAAATGGCCGAGGCCGTGGGACCCTACACCAAGGCCGTCATCCTCAACAGCCCCAACAACCCTTCGGGCGTGGTCTACTCCGACGAGTTCGTTGCCGGCGTGGTGGAGTTGTGCGAGAAACGCAATCTCTACCTGGTGATGGACGACACCTACAATCGCCTGATTTTCGACGGCCGGGTGCCCAGCAACTGCTATCGCTTCACCCAGGTCCACAACCTCGACAGTTCCAAATTGGTGGTTGTCAATTGCGTATCGAAGATGTACGCCATGACGGGCTTCCGCATCGGCTGGGCGGTGGGCAATCGCGAACTGATCCGCGCCATGGCCAACATTCAGTCGCAGGAGACGTCGGGACCGGCGGCGCCCTCGCAATGGGCCGCCGTGGGCGCGCTCAACGGCGTACAATCGTCCATCGAAAGCCTGCGCCTCACGCTGGAAAACAATCGCAACGTGATGGTGAAACGGCTGGCGGCATTTCCGGGAGTGCGCGTGGTGAAGCCGGGCGGCACATTCTACTGCTTCCCCGATTTCAGCGCTTACGAAAAGGACTCGCAGACGCTCTCGCGGCTGCTGCTGGAGCGCGTTCGCGTGGTCACCGTACCGGGCCGCGAGTTCGGCATGGAAGGACACCTGCGCATGAGCTTCTGCGGCACTCTCAAGGAAATCACCGAGGGCATCGAGCGCATACAATGGGCGCTCGACCCGCAGGCGCCCAACGAAATATTCCTGGGCGACCGCAAGATCGTGAGGAACTGGCGATGAACCCCTACCTGGACCTTCCCTCCCCCGCGCAGCCCGAAGCTACCCGGCTGGCCAGCCTGTACGGACTGGCGAACCACGGCCTGGCAAACCTGCATCGCGTGTATTGGAATCTGCCGACCGCGTCTCTCTATGAAGAGATCGTGTTTCGCGGTGAGGCGCGCATCTCCCACCTGGGCCCCATAGTGGCCACCACGGGCAAGCACACCGCGCGCGCGGCCGCCGACAAGTTCATCGTCCATGAACAGTCCACCGAGAAACGCATTTGGTGGGGCGAATACAACCGCCCGTTCAGCGCCGAGAAATTCAGCGCGCTCTTGAGCCGCATGCAGGGCTTCCTGCAGGGCCGCGATGTTTTCGTGCAGGATTGCTATGCCGGCGCCGACCCGGATTACCGGCTGCCCATCCGCATCGTCACCGAAAAGGCCTGGCACAGCCTGTTCGCGCGCAACATGTTCATGAAAATCCGCGGCACGGAGGAACTCAAGCGCCACGTGCCGGAGTTCACGGTGATCTGCGCGCCCTCATTCCACGCGTCGCCGCTGGTGGACGGAACGCGCACCGAGACCTTCATCATCATCAACTTCTCCGCGCGCCTGGCGATCATCGGCGGATCGGCCTACGGCGGCGAGATCAAGAAGACCGTCTTCACGCTGCTGAATTTCCTGCTGCCGCTGGAAGGCGTGTTGCCCATGCACTGCTCCGCCAACGTGGGACCGGATGGCGACGTAGCGCTCTTCTTCGGACTCTCCGGCACCGGCAAGACCACGCTCTCCGCCGACCCGGCGCGCCAACTGATCGGCGACGACGAACACGGCTGGAGCGAAAACGGCATCTTCAATTTCGAGGATGGCTGCTACGCCAAAGTTATCCGCCTTTCGCCGGAAGCCGAGCCGCAGATTCACGCCTGCACGCGGCGCTTCGGCACCATCCTGGAGAACGTGGTACTCGATCCGCTCTCCCGCCGGCTCGATCTGAACGACGATGCCCTCACGGAAAACACCCGCGGCGCGTATCCGTTGGACTACATCGAGAACTACCTGCCGCCCAAGATGGCCGGCCAGCCGCGCAACGTGGTTTTCCTCACCTGCGACGCCAGCGGCGTGATGCCGCCGCTCTCGCGCCTGACGCCGGAGCAGGCCATCTACCATTTCATTTCCGGATACACCAGCAAGATCGCCGGCACCGAGATCGGCCTCGGCGCGGAGCCTGAGATCACGTTCAGCACCTGTTTCGGCGGGCCCTTCATGGTGCACCATCCTTACACGTATGCCGAAATGTTAAAAGGCCGCCTCACCAAACATGGCGCCACCTGCTGGCTGGTGAACACCGGGTGGACCGGCGGCCCGTTCGGCGTGGGCAAGCGAATCAGCATCCGCCATACGCGCACGCTGCTTCACGCCGCGTTGTCGGGGAAACTGCAGGGAGCCACCTTCCGCGAAGACCCGGTATTCGGGTTCCAGGTCCCCACGGAATGCGACGGTGTTCCGGCGCAGATTCTGGATCCGGCCGCCACCTGGCCGAATCGCGAGGCGTATCGCCAGAAGTACGCGACGCTGGCCGCGCGCTTCGTCCGGAATTTCAAGCTCATGGCCGATGGCTGTCCGGCGGAAGTGCTGCAGGGCGGACCGCGCGCGACGTAAGATCGTCTTCCGAGGGGGTGACTGTACAATATGAGGTCAATGTCGGACGTCCCCCTCATCGATTTTCAGAACGTCACGGTGCAGCGCGGCGACCGCGTGGTGCTGGATGGCGTCACGCTCTCCATCGCGCAGGGCGAGCACGCCGTGATCCTCGGCCCCAACGGCTCCGGCAAATCCACGCTGATTAAAGTCATCTCGCGGGAGTTGTACCCGCGCCTGAAAGCCGACCCCTGGTCGCTGCGCATTCTGGGGCGCGACCGGTGGCATCTTTTCGATTTGCGCCACCACCTGGGGATCGTCTCCAACGACTGGATGCAGATGTGTACGCGCGACTACTCGGGCTACGAAATCGTGCTCTCGGGCTTTTTCGGCAGCGTGGGCATCTGGCCCAACCACGAAGTGACACCCGAGATGGCGCACCAGGCGCGGGAGGTGATGGACCTGCTCGAAATCGCGCACCTGGCGGAGCGCAATACCAACGAGATGTCTTCGGGCGAGGCGCGGCGTATTCTGATCGCGCGAGCCCTGGTGCACGGTCCGCAAGCGCTGGTGCTGGACGAGCCTACCACCAGCCTGGACCTGTACGCCACGCACGAATTGCGCGAGATTCTGCGCAAACTGGCGGCGCGCGGCATCGGCATCGTCATGGTGACGCACCATCTGCCCGACATCATCCCCGAGATGCGGCGCGTGGTGCTGATGCGCGATGGCCGCGTGGTGGGCGACGGTCCCAAGGAACAGGTGCTGGAGGCGGGAGCGCTATCGGAGGTGTTCGGCCTGCCGGTGGAAGTGCTGGAGCGCGGCGGATACTACCACGTGTTGTGAAATGGACAGGGCGATCAAGATCATAGTGGAAAAGCACTCGGACGGCTATGTGGCCTACCCACTCGGCTTGAAAGGCGTGGTGGTTGCCCCGCTTCACCTATGATGAACCTTGACAACTGACAACTTCCAGTTTACGGTGATACCCTGATGATTAAGAGCTTCAAGCACCGGGGCCTGAAACGGCTCTATGAGCGCGGCGACCGGAGCGGGTTCCGGCCCGACTTGCTGGACACGGTTCAGGAAATTTTGACGGTTCTCGATAGGGCCGTTACGCCGCAGGCGCTTAATCTTCCCGGCTATCGTCTTCACCCGTTGAAAGGCGAGCTGAAAGGGTTGTGGGCTGTGACGGTACGCGCCAACTGGCGCATTGTTTTCCGTTTTGAGGGCACCGACGCCTTTGACGTTGAACTGATCGACTACCATTGAGGGAGGAAACGCCATGCCTATGAAAAATCCTGCGCATCCCGGACGCATCGTTCAGAGCGCGTGCCTTGAGCCACTGGGCCTGTCTGTGACCGCCGGGGCAAAGATTCTCGGCGTCACCCGGCAGACGCTCACCAAGGTCGTGAACGGCAAGTCCGGCATCAGCCCGGAAATGGCGATCCGGCTTACGAAGGCCTTTGGCAGTACCGAGGAGACGTGGCTCGGGATGCAGCTTGCCTACGACCTGGCCGCCGCCCGCAAGGACGAGGGCAAAATCAAGGTGCGCCGCTATCCAGTCCCGCAAGAATTGCACGTCTGAAGTCGGACGCGACGCGGGAACACACCCTCTCGACTCCGCGAAGCCCTTGCAACGGCTTTGGCGAAAATACGCTTTGGATTTATCACTGAAGCCGACCGCAGCGTGACGACGGCGCGCCCCGATGAATGGCGTTATTCTGGAGGTTGCTAAGGTTGCGGCAAGCAACATATCTAAGAAAGTAGACGACCTGGCACGCCAGTGCGATTCGGGCAAGCAAAAGGGTTGCAGCGAACTGGTCAGGATTGCGGTGGAGGACAAGGATGCTGGCGCGCGCCGCGTCGCGGTGGAGAAGCTGACCGATCAATCGTTGCTGGCAAAGATCGCAGTGGAGGACAAGGATTCTGACGTGCGCTGCACCGCCGTGGAGAAGCTGACCGATCAATCGGTGCTGGCGAAGATCGCAGTGGAGGACAAGGATTCTGGCGTGCGCCGCACCGCGGTGGAGAAGCTGACCGACAAGTTGTTGCTGGCGAAGATCGCAGTGGGGGACGAGGATACTAACGTGCGGAGCGCTGCTGAGGGCGGGGTCGGAGACATCACCGAAGGGCGATCTCGCGCTAGGCTGGTTCCGTATAAGGATGTCCGCTGGGGAACTCCAAGCACCGGCGAAGAGATCGTGGCGAAAATCGAGAGCAATGACTCCATCATGGGGATGGTAATTCTTGGGAGAGTCGACAGAGGGAAGGTCCTCGCGTCTGGGGAGGAGGTTTATATTATCAACCCGAATGATCGACTTCCGAAATTCGCCTCCAGTTTGGAGGCTGGGCGACTCGCCTGGTGAAAATCCGAAACCTTCAACCTGCAGCCGGTGGCGATGCGGGCGCCGGTGTAAAGGTAGAAGCGGAGAATAGCGCGATTCGCTAACGGAAGCGATCGACACCGAGACGCCGACCGGGCGGGCCATGTGGCAGTTTATCGCCAGCAACGGTAGCTCTTCCGCGACGCCGCCGACCAAGGCAAATGCCGTGTTTGCAGTGGTGCCGCCTGCCGACCCCGTAGGGAGGTCCCTCTAAAGCCTTCCCCTACTCCGTAAGCAGATGCTGGTACTCCTCCGGATCCAGCCCGAATCGCTCCATCTGCCTCGGAAGGTCGGCGCGCAGTGTTTCCGGCGTGCTCCGTACCCAGGCGGCAATCACCGTCTCCACTCCTACACGATTCTTGCCGTCTTCTTCCGCCAGCGCTTCCGCCAGTCCACGCAACTGCGATTCGGTGGACTCGCGCGCCGGCCGCGGCGTCTGCGCCAGCACCGCGTTGAGAAAATCTTCCGCTGCGTCGTTCCAGTTCATTGCTCTCTATGATAGCCGCCGGGCACCGCAAGGTACAATGAGCACTTGCACTCCGAATTACTCCTTTTATTCCCCCTTCTGGCCGCTCTGGGCCAAGCTCAACAGCAACCGCCGCCGGTACACGAAACCATCGTCGTGACGGGCACGTACGAACCGCTGTCGCTCGACGAAATCGATCGCGCCGTCCTGGTACTACCTGTGCGCAGCCAGAGCCTGGTGTTCAACAGCCTCGCGGATGTGCTGCGGCAGGATCCCTCAATCGACTTGCAGGCGCGCGCGCCCGACGGCGTGCAGAATGACCTGTCGATTCGCGGATCCAGCTATGGCCAGACGCTCGTGCTGCTGAACGGACTGCGGCTGGACGATGTGCAGTCGGGCCACCACAACATGGACATTCCCGTGCCCCTCGATTCCGTGGCGCGCATCGAAGTGTTGCAGGGCTCCGGCTCCACCATGTACGGCTCGGACGCGGTGGGCGGCGCTATCAACATCATCACCGAGCCTCCCGAGACAACGGAATTGCGTCTGCGCACCGCCGTGGGCAACTACGGAATCAACCAGCAGCAAGGGTCGCTTTCGGGCGTGTTCGGCGCGCTATCGGAGCAGGTTTCGTTCTCGCGCGATTTCTCTACGGGCTTCATCCCCGATCGCGATTACCGCAATCTGCAACTGGCATCCACCACCCACTTTCTCTCCGCATGGGGCGCCACCGATCTCACCCTGGCCTACATGGACCACCCCTTCGGCGCCGATCAATTCTACGGCGACTACCCTTCCTGGGAAGATACCAAGACGTGGTTTCTGGGGGTCCAGCAGGCGTTCGGCAAGAAGACTACCGCCAGTTTCGCCTACCGCCGGCACAGCGACCTCTTCGTGCTGATTCGCGACGATCCCTCCGTCTACACCAATCACCACAAAGACGAAAGCTACCAGGCCGCCGTGCGGCGCAGTGAAAACCTGGCCACCAATACCGAACTGCACTACGGCGTGGAAGCGCTGCACGAATCCATTGTGAGCAACAATCTGGGCGACCACTCGCGCAGCCGCGCGGCCGCCTATGTGGCGCTCGACTTCCGCGCGCTCAAGCGCTTTTCGCTCTCGATTTCGGCGCGCGAGGAAGTCTACCGCGATTTCTCGGCCGAGTTCAACCCGACGGCGGCGGCCGGCTACTGGCTCTCGCCGCACCTGAAGCTGCGCGCTTCCGTCAGCCGCGCGTTCCGCGTCCCCAGCTATACCGAACTCTATTATGAGGACCCGGCGAACGTCGGCAATCCCAACCTTCGTCCGGAGCGCGCCTGGAATTACGAAGGCGGCATCGATTGGAACCCGAGTTCGCGCTGGCATGCAGGCCTCACCCTCTTCGAGCGGCGCGAGCGCGACGACATCGATTACTATCGCGTTTCGCCCAACGACCTGTGGCAGGCGCTGAACATCAACAGCTTGAATTTTACCGGCGTGGAGAGCTCTTTGCGGTTTGCGGCATCGCGCTCGCAGTCGCTCGATTTCCGCTATTCGTGGCTCCAGGGCGCCGAGGACACCATCCCGATCGGCGAGACCAAATACGCGTTTTACTACCCCATCCATTCGGCCGTGGTGGCGTGGCAGGCGAGTGTGGCCGGCCGCGTGACGGTGCGCACGCGTTTGGGAATCCTCGACCGGCGCCAGGAAGGGACGTACGCGCTGTGGGACGTGGACGCCGCCTACACGCGCGGCAGCGTCCACCCTTTCGTGCAGCTCTCCAATCTGACCAACACTTCGTATGAGGAGATTCAAGGTATCGCGATGCCCGGCCGCACGGTGATCGGCGGTGTTGAACTGGTGCTGCGCAAGAAGTAGGCGTATCATCGCATGCAGGATGTCGAAACTGACCAGGCGTGAATTTGTCGCGGGAGTTTCCGCGGTAGCGTGCGCAGGCGAGGCCCAGGCGCAGGAAAACGGCGCGCTGCTTCTGTGGTTCAAGCGGCCGGCCGAGAAGTGGACCGACGCGCTGCCCATCGGCAACGGACGGCTCGGCGCCATGGTCTTCGGCGGGGTGAAGGAAGAACGCCTGCAATTGAACGAGGACACCTTGTGGTCGGGTGCGCCGCGGCCATGGAACAATCCCGATGCCTTGAAACNNAGATGCAGGGGCCGTTCGCCGAAGCCTACCAGCCGCTCGCGGACTTGCATCTCTCCATGGACCACGCGGCCGAGGTCACGGATTACCGCCGCGAGCTCGACCTCGACACCGCCATAGCGCGCACCAGCTATCGGATAGGCGAGGCGCAATATGTGCGCGAGGCGTTCGTCTCGGCCGTCGACCAGGCGATTGTCCTCAGACTCACGACTACCGCGGCCGCCGGCATGAGCTTTGCTCTGGGGATCGACAGCCCGGGGCACTCGTCGTCCGAAGCGGCCGAGGGCGGCATCCTGCGGCTCACGGGAAAGGCGCCCGCGCACATCCGAGACAACGACGTGGAGTACGATCCCGCGGAGGGCAAGGGCATGCGTTTCGAGGCGCGCGCGCGCATCGTCGCCGAGGGCGGAACAGTGCGACTATCGGGCCAGCGACAGCGCATCGAAGGGGCCAAGGCGGTGACGGTGCTGGTGGCTGCGAGCACGGGCTACCGCGGATACGATCGCGATCCCGACCTGCCGGCCGAAGCCATTGCCGCGGCTTGCCGGCAAAAACTCGACGCCGCAAGGCGCAAGCCCTACGCCGCGCTCCGCAGCGCGCACGTGGCCAACCATCGCAAGCTCTTCCGCCGCGTGTCGCTCGATCTTCCCAAGCTCGGCTCGCCGGGGATGGACACCGGCGAGCGGCTGGCGGCCTTTGCCGGCACGCCGGATCCCGACCTGGTAGCGCTGTACTTCCAATACGGCCGCTATCTGCTGCTTTCGAGTTCGCGCCCGGGTTCCCAGCCGGCCAATCTGCAGGGCCTGTGGAACGAACTGGTGCGCCCGCCCTGGAATTCCAACTGGACCACCAACATCAACGTCGAGATGAACTACTGGCCGGCGGANNCATAATGTGGATCTCTGGCGGCAATCCGCGCCGGTGGGCGATTTCGGCTCGGGCTCGCCCACGTGGGCCAACTGGGCCATGAGCGGACCGTGGTTCTGCGCCCACCTGTGGGAACACTACGCTTTCAGCGGCGACACCGCGTTTCTGCGGACCAAGGCCTGGCCGCCGATGAAAGGCGCGGCGGAATTCTGCCTGGATTGGCTGGTGGAAGACAAGGCCGGCCGCCTTACCACCTGCCCCTCGGAATCCACCGAGAACGATTTCACCACGCCGGACGGCCACACTGCGCAAACCAGCGACGGCTGCACCATGGACATGGCGCTCATCTCCGAGCTTTTCTCAAATTGCGAAGAAGCGGCGCGAATCCTCGGGGTCGACGGCGAATTTGCGGCCAAACTGAAAGCCGCGCGGGCGCGATTGATCCCGTTTCAGATCGGCAAGTTCGGCCAACTTCAGGAATGGTCCAAAGACTTCGTGGAGCATACGCCCGGGCAGCGGCACATGTCGCATATGTACCCGCTCTATCCGGGCAGCGCCATCACGCCGCGCCGCACGCCCGAACTGGCGAAGGCCGCGCGCATCTCGCTCGAGCGGCGGCTGGCGGCGGGCGGCGCGTACACCGGTTGGAGCCGCGCCTGGGCCATCAACTTCTGGGCCCGCCTGCTGGACGGCGACAAGGCGTGGGAATCGGTATCCATGCTCATGCAGCACAGCACCGGGCCGAATCTCTTCGACACGCATCCTTCCGGCAACTCGTGGGTCTTCCAGATCGATGGCAATTTCGGCGCCACGGCGGGCATCGCGGAGATGCTGCTGCAGAGTCACGATGGCGCCATTCACTTCCTGCCCGCGCTGCCCACGGCGTGGCCCAGCGGCAGCGTGAAAGGCCTGCGGGCGCGCGGCGGTGTCACCGTGGATCTGGCTTGGGCAGGTGGAAAGGCTACCGGTGCGCAGCTCACGTGCAGCCTGGGGGGCCATCCGGAGTTGCGTCCGCCGAAGGGTCAACAGATCGCCGGCGTCGCCGATGTAGGTCGGGCCAGAGGCCGCGTCTATCGCGTGAGCTTCAAATAGTGCCGGTAGACCAGCGCGACTGGTAAGCCCACCACGTTGAAGTAGCAGCCTTCGATCCGGGGAATGAACTTCGACGCCGCCCCCTGCACGGCATATGCGCCGGCCTTATCCATGGGCTCCCCGGAGGACACGTAGTGGTCGATATCCCGCGCGCTCATGGGCGCAAACCAGACTTCGGTGACGGCGTGATCGCGAATCCGCCGCTCCCCGCGCTGGAGGCAAATCCCGGTCATCACCTGGTGGCTGCGCCCGGAAAGCATGGCCAGCATGCGGCGCGCGTCGGCGGCGTCGGCAGGCTTGCCGAGCATCTCGTGGTCCACCACCACGGTGGTGTCGGCGCCGAGCACGATTTCGTCCGCGGCCGCCGCCACGGCGCGCGCTTTGGCCTCCGCCAGGCGCTCGACATACTCCTCGGGCCTCTCTCCCGCCAGCGGCGTTTCGTCCACGGGGGCAACACGGACGATGAAGGGGATGCCGGCCTGGCGTAGGATTTCGGCGCGGCGCGGGGACTGCGAAGCGAGTACGAGCATCGTCCTTTACGATGCCATACTCCGTCCGAGGTTGTAGAATAGGGCCGGATGAAACATTTCGCGCAGGAACTCATCGTGGCGCCCGGATCGAAGATCAAACTGGCAAAGTTCGATCCTGCCGACACGCTCGGCGTGGACAAGACGGCTGCGGCCGGCCAACTTACCACCAATCTCGAGCGGCTCTCGGCACTGCAATATATGTTGTACGCCGAAGGGCGGCGCTCTCTGCTGGTGGTGCTACAGGGCATCGATGCCGGCGGCAAGGACGGCACCATCAAGCACGTCATGAGCGGGCTCAATCCGCAGGGCGTGGACGTGACGTCGTTCAAGGTCCCGGAGGGCGCGGAAAAGCGCCACGACTATCTCTGGCGCGTCCACAACGCGGTGCCCGAATGGGGCAAGATCGGCATTTTCAACCGCTCCCACTATGAGGACGTGCTGGTGGTGCGGGTGCACGGCCTGGTGCCCAAACCGGTCTGGTCGGCGCGCTACGATCAGATCAACGATTTCGAGCGTATGCTGGCCGCGAGCGGCGTGCGGATCGTAAAGTTCCTGCTGTATATCGGCAAAGAGGAGCAGGCCAAACGATTCCGCGAACGAATCGACGACAAGAGCAAGAACTGGAAATTCTCGCCGGCGGACCTGCAGGAGCGCAAATACTGGGACGAGTATACCGACGCCTACCAGGCCATGCTGCGGAAATGCAGCACGGAGCACGCGCCGTGGTACCTGATTCCGGCCAACCGCAAATGGTTCCGGGACCTCGCCGTGTCGCAGATTCTGTGCGAGACGCTGGAGAGCATGGACCTGAAATTTCCCAAGCCCGCGGCGGATCTCTCGGACATCAAGCTCGAATAACGCTCCCTAACGCCGCCCTGCCGGAAAAGAGGAAACACAAGATTCACCACGGAGGCACAGAGACACGGAGAAAAGCCAAAGAAATGTCGTTAGGTGACATTGCGGTCGCGTGCTTGTCGTGGTGATTTTGAGGTCACAGAGGGGACAGAGATCACAGAGAAAACGTGAAGAACGGGCACACTGCCGCTTACCGAGCCGCGACCGCAAGGGAGCGGACAGCCCTACTCGTAACGGAGCGCCACCATGGGATCTACGTGCGCCGCGCGACGCGCCGGCAGATAGGCCGCCAGTAGCGCCACAGCCATCATCGGCACGGCGCCCGTCACCGGCAGACCGGTAATCAGGCTCGCGGCGAAATGCCTGCCCCAGAGAGCCAGAGGCACTCCCATCGCCAGACCCGCGCCGGCCATCCCCAGCGCGTCCACCAGCACCATCAGAACTCCTGATGTCGTGGAATTTGCAGTGAGCCCGCAGGTGGGGCAGGCGGTGCTCGCCTTCGCTCGATCCTATTCGAGCAGCGGGCCTAATTCAGCGCGGGCGGGCAGGCGGCACCGCCTGCCCCACCTGCCAACCTCTCGCCATCGAAAGCAATGGCTCAGCCCATTTTCCCCGCCAGGCAGAAATTGCGGGGCGATATTAGGAGTTCTGACCAGGCGAGCCACATCGCCGCGCGTCGCCCTCAGCGCCATGCGAATGCCGATTTCGTTGGTCCGTAGCGTCACCGTGTACGCCAGCAGCCCGTAGAGTCCGATCGCCGGCGATCCCAACGCGCCGAACAGCGTGGAGAGCGTCTCTACCGGCACGCCTTTCAGTACGGCGCCCGCCGTCAGTCGCACCTCGCGCGAGCAAGCGTTATTTGCGGGTGAACTCTTCGTTAGGCTGGAACGCGCCCCCGTGCAAGAGGATATCGAGCACTTCCTTGGAGCGAGAAACGAACGCGCCCTGTTTTTGCGGCGTCCGATTATTGTGGTCCGACTCGATCATGGGCACCGCTTCCTTGGGCCCCGGAATTTGATTGAGGGCGGTCCAAATTCCAGCCGGCGGAGAGGTGGTGTCGATGAAGCCCATGGCGGCGAGCACCGGCGCTTTGATCCGCGAGGCAAAATTGACGACATCGAAATAGGGAGCCGTGGCCATCACTCGGGGATCGTTGGAGGGCCAGTTCGGGTAGCCCGTCTGGCGGCCGTGGAGCTCGCCGTTCATATCCGCGCCGGAGGGTTCGTTCACGATCACGGCGGATACCTGGGGACGCAGGCCCGCGGTGACCAGGCTCTGTTGTCCGCCCATGCTGGTGCCCATGAGGACCAGGGTCTTGCCGTCCCAATCGGGGCGGCTGCAGATGTAATCCACGGCGCGCGCGTCGCGGAGATACATATAGAGGAAATACGACGTCTCCCGGTTGAGGTTCCCTATCGCCTGGTAGCTGGGGCTGACGCTGGCAGCCTGGTCGGGCGGCATGTCGTGCGAGTCCACGTCGAAAGCGAGCCAGCCTTCGGCGGCGCGGTCGGTGACGGTATTGGGCTGCAGGGCATACACGCCGGCGTACTGGTAAACGATCAGCGCGGGAAACTTGCCCAGCTTGATCGGCTTGGCGAGATAGCCATGAACGCGCGAGCCCACGCCATCGAGCTGGACCGTGGATAACTCCACGCCAGCCTGGGGAGTTGCCACCGGGTTCATGACGGCGCTGATGGGGGTGACGCTGAGGTATTGCAGTTTATTGAACCAGAAGGCGTCGAAATCGGCGGGACGCGGCACGGACGGCTTCAACTGTGTAGGAGCAATTGCCGCGCCAAGGTGGACGGCGGAAGCCGGCGGGGCGCCTTCCGCGCGTACCGTCACGTAGAGCATGGCCGGCTCTTCGAGCGTGGTTTCAATGGTGGCGCTGCCGGAGGCGAGATCGAGCGTGCCCGTCTTGATCGAGTCGAAGTTATTCTTCTTGATGTCGTAGGTGTACTTCGCGGCGGGTGCGGCGGCGGCCTGCGGCAGCGATACCGTCCAGCCGGCTTTCTCCCCCAGGCGGTAAATGCCGGTGCGGTTGAACGGTACGAAGTTCAACTGCTGGGCCTCTGCCAGGGATGCGAAGAGGAGCAGCGCTAAGCCAGCGGCGGATAAACGCAAATGGCGGTTCATGTAAGCTTCACGAATAGGATATCAGCCCTTGCGTGGCGTCGAGCGGGTTTGGGAAGGACCGGCCCCTCGCGTACTCCCGACCGGTTGTCGTCAAGCTGGCTGGGAAATTCCGACACCGCTGAACCGAAGGGCCACCCAGAGCGCTTGCCCGGTTAAGGACCGACAAACGCGCTAGGTTCCCGAAGAAGGACGGCCCGGAGTCCGCCGGCAAAAGCACTCGCGTGAAGTCACGTCAATCTGGAGCTTTATATTTTCCCGCGCGCCACCGCGCCCGTCTTCGGGTGTGTGGGCTAGAGCCGGTCTTCCGGGGCCGGTTCGGCGGCAGGAACCTTGTCCAAGGCGGCTAGGAAACGTTCGCGACTGCCGAGTTCGGCCATTCGCTCAACGCGGCTCCAGCCGGAAAGCTGGTCGGCCAAGGCCGCCGCCACGATCCGCTCCACCGAAACCTGCTGCTGCGCCGCCAATTCGGCAATCTGGCGGTATACCGTGTCGGGTACTGTCACGTTGAACGTCATCGTACTTCTCCCATTGTCGCAAGGAATTCGCGAGGTGAGATCACTCGAACGCCGAAGCGCTCCGCACCCGCAAAATCTCAGGTGTTGAAGGTAATTATGAAATCTGCCCGGCTTTCGACGGCCAGTTCCAGAACAAAATCATCCTTTGGATCGGGCAGGAATGGTCGCCAAAGAAAGAAGATCGGGCGCAGATTCGCGTTGGCGCATAGAAAGTGCACTACGCTATCAATATCGCTGCCGCTCAGATCTCCGCCTGTGCAGACGCGCTTGAGTGTCTGCTCATACTCGAAAACCAAGGGCACGGAGAGGTTGATGCGCCATCGATGATCGCCCACCAACCGCAGCAGGCGGTGAGACGCTCCACGATTGGAGAGCAGCGCGGCGGCAACCACGTTGGTGTCGATCACTACCTGGTACATGGGCTATTACCAGAATAAGAGGAAGGGCACTGCGAGCGAGGATCACTCCCGTAAAGACCCTTTCCGGAAACGATAACGATTGCTCCTCACAAACGCTATGACTCCCGTAACTCATGGAGGGTTTCAATCCGACGATGGAGCGCCATTCACGCTTACGACCATCACAAGGAATCCGGGGATACGGGTCTCTGAAGTTAACGCTCATTGGGGTCCGCCCCACCAATTCCCTTCCCCGCGTCACGCGCCCGCGAGCTCATCCTGGGAGCTAAGAACGTCCGGAGCCGACTTCGCCATGCGGATCATGGTCCAGATATTGATGGCCGCGTTGGCTACCTCCAACACCGTCCCGCCGATGGATCCGGTGATGATGTTATTGGCCAGCCACAGCAGCGTACTGGACAGCAGTACCACCCGGAACGGAATACCTTGCATCGTGAAAATGGCGACCGTCGCAATGCAGGAGCCGATTACTGGCAGCCAGCCCGCCGCGCTTTGGGCGAACGCCACGCCCAGACCGACGTTGGCGGCGATCATCGCGGCGCCCAGCCACCAGGACCGGTAGCGCAACGCCAGGAACGATCGCAATGACGATACCAGCGAACTGGCGCAGGCCGGAAGATGCCCTAACAGAACGAAATGCAGTGCGTAAACCAGGCTCTGGGAGGCGTTGTAAAACTTCAACCGTTGATCGCTTTTCTGGAGAAAAGCCGTGATGCCAAGAGCCAGCGCGATGTAGCCGACGACTTGCGCCGGAGAGAATAGTTGCATTTTGGGATGGTTCCGAACCGGACGGGGTTCAAGAGAAGTACTACTCTCAGTCTATCATTCA
Source organism: Bryobacterales bacterium (assembly GCA_003164075.1). The sequence goes on from PLRZ01000590.1 coordinate 17,196, forward strand.
CCCGCGCCGGCGTAAGCGGGGTGCTTAGGCGCTTTAGGGCATGGATGCCAGATTGCGCGTGGGGCAGCCGTTCTTGGCTGCATGCCGCCTCTCAGGCGGCGTTCGGCGGGGTGGGAAGACTCGCATCGAAAGCGCGGCTGAAAGCCCCAGTTCCGTAGGCCAATTGGAGCAAGCCGCCTTGGAACTGGCTCCCTTGAGGAAAACATGCGATATAGATTCGGACATAGCCCGGGAGGTTCATTGCCTGAATCTTACCGACTGCACGAACTCAAAGGGAATCAGGCGGGTGTCTGGGCTGTCGTTGCGGACAAGAACTGGCGGGTTACCTTCCGCTTTGAAGGCGGCAACGCACACGATGTCGGTTTCGTTGATTATCATTAGGGAGAATCCAATGAGAATGAAGAACCCGCCCCATCCGGGCCGTATTGTTCGGGACGAATGTCTAGAGGCGCTGGGCCTCTCGGTGACGGCAGGCGCACGCATCCTCGGGGTGACGCGCCAGGCGCTTAATAATCTGGTGAATCAAAAGGCGGGCATTTCTCCCGAAATGGCGGTGCGGCTCACCAAAGCCTTCGGCAGCACTGCCGAAACCTGGCTCCGGATGCAGGTCACGTACGACCTCGCGCAGGTAGCCGAATCCGAAATCGACGTGAAGCCGTACCGTAAAGCATCCTGATCGGTTCCGAAGCACGCCGGAGCATCAAATGTTGGGCGACTGGACACGGCAGCACACCGAAGGGAAGAAAAGGTCCAAGGGAAAGAAACCGTAGGTTCAGAACTCCTGATGTCGTGGAATCTGCAGTGAGCCCGAAGGTGGGGCAGGCGGTGCTCGCCTGCCCTCTATCCTATTCGAGCAGCGGGCCTAATTCAGCGCGGGCAGGCAGGCGGCACCGCCTGCCCCACCTTCGAAGCTCCCGCCATGGAGTGGAGCCAAAAGCCCTCCACCGGCAACCGCCCAAATCGCTCGTTGCAGTCAGTGCCTACATGGACCGCGCCTCCACGCGGCGCCCCGCCTGAATGCCGAGAGCTTACTTCCCCATTGCGGCGAATTCCGGCGTCTTGCGCAACTCCGCCAGATCCGCGTCGTTCTGCACTTCGCCGATGGAATAGCCGTGCTCCAGCGCGTTCTTGAGGCTCTTGAGGGCGTCGCTGTTCTGCCGTGCCAGCGCGTAGATCACCGCCTCGCGATACATCAGATCGTTGTCGTCGGGCTCGATCTTGCGGGCCTGCTGGATATAGTCGAGAGCCCGCCCGGTTTCTCCAGTCTTGGCGTAACAAGTCGCCAGATAACCTTTGGCAAAAGCATCCTGCGGGTTCACTTCGAGAGCTTGATTGGCGACTTTGATGGCGTCGGCATAAGCCGCGGGCGCCTTGTCCTTCTGGCTCGACCCGCGATAGGCATCCCCCAGATTGGTGCGAAAGAATGGGCTGTTGGGACTCAACTCCACGGCCTTGGCGAAATGTTTCAGCGATTCGTCGCGGTGGCCCGAAAAGAAGAGCGCCACGCCGAGCTGCGAATAGAAATCGGCTTTGTTGGGCTGCAGCGCGATGGCCTTTTCCACCGACGAAATGCATTCCTGAAACTGTCCCAGGCGATACTCGATAGCGCCCAGGTTAGCCCACCCCGCGGGATTATCGGGCGCCAGTTCCGTGACGCGGCGGCAGGCTTTGAGCGACGCCTGATTGTCTCCCAGGTTAAACGTGGCCACGCCCAGTTGCGCGAAATTCTTCCAGTAGTAGGGGTTGATCTCGGTGGCCCTTGTGAGCGCCTGGATGGCCTCGGCGCGTTTGCCGGCTTTCAGGTAAGCCATGCCCAAACGGCGGTAGCCTTCGTCGGAGTTGGGTGCCTGTTCGAGCGCCAACTGCAACTCTCCGATGGCCAGATTGGTTTTGCCGGTGATGGTGTAAATGGTGCCCAGGGAGAAATGGACCTCGGGCAGATTGGTGTTCAGCGAGTCGGCCTGCTGCGCGGCATTCAGCGCTTCGGCGGTCCACTTTTGATCTTTGGTGGCGTCATACATAGCCAGGCTGGCGTCCGCCAACCCGGTGTAGGCCAGGGCGAATCGCGGATCGCTGGCCACGGCCTGCTGAAAATCGTCGCGCGCGACGGCCAGGTTGGCCTGGTCCTGCCTGGCGCGCACCAGGTTGCGTCCCTTGAGGTACAGATCGTAGGCGGCGCGGTCGGCGGTCGGCGCCAGGTTGGTGCGCGCCAGTTCGGCGGCGGTCTCGCGGATGGTCAAGCCGGCCACCAACTTCTTGAAGACGTTGTCCTCCAGCGTGAGCAGATCTTCCCGCGCGCCGGGGAAATCCTGGTGCAAGCGGCTGCCGGGATGCTTGCCGAATTCGTCCAGCGTGACCGTGATGGAAATCTTGCCGGCCGATCCCAGCACGTTGAGACTCACCAGGTAATCGACCCCCAGCGCTTCGGCGATCTGTCGCGCGTCGGGCTTGCGCATGGCGGCCTTTACCGATTCGCCATAGGAGACATACACGTCGTCGATGCCGGCGAGCTTGGCGGTGAGCGCGTCCACCACGCCATCGGCCGCGTATTGCAGAGACGGATCGGCCACTTTCGGCGGCAGCACCGCCAGGTAATAGTGCGGCTTGACCACGGCCGGTCCCAGAATCGCGCGCCGCGCCGCCGGGATGGCGAACAGCAACGCCGCCAGCAACACCACTGCCGCGGCCGCCAGTCCCCACCGGTTCCGGCGCTCCGGCGGGGCGGGCTTCCGCTCGCGGCCATCCAGATCGTCGAGGATTTCGCGGGCGCTCTGGTAGCGGCGGGCCGGATCTTTCACCAGGCATTTCAGAATGATCTCGGCGAGATAGTCGGGTATCCCCGGATGGACCGATCGCGGATCCTGAGGCGGCTCGGTGACCCGCTGGTACATAAGCTGCATGGCCGTGTCCCCGCGAAACGGCCGCTTTCCGGTGAACATTTCGTAGACGATCAGGCCCAGCGAATAAATGTCGCTGGCCTGGGTCACCTCGCCGGCCTCCACCTGCTCGGGCGACATATAACGCGGAGTTCCCAGGATTTGGCCGGTGCGCGTCATGGTGGTGGCGGCCGCGTCGAGCGACTTGGCCAGTCCGAAATCCGTGACGTAGACGTTGTCGGACTGGTCGATCAGGATATTCTGCGGTTTGAGATCGCGATGAACTACGCCCTCGTGATGGGCGGCCTCCAGCGCGGCGCATAATTGGCGCGTGAAGTTCAGGGCGCGGTCGAAAGCCAGCGGGCCTTGCCGGCGCATGAGGCTGGCAAGGTCGGGGCCATCGACGAAAGCCATGGTGATGAACTTGACGCCGTTCCAATCGCCCATGTCGTGGATGCGCAGAATGTTCTTGTGGGAGATTTTGCTGGCCAGCAGCAACTCCTGCTTGAAGCGCTGCATGGTCTGGAGATCGTCGGCCAGGCCGGTGCGCACCAGTTTGAGCGCCACCAGGCGGTCGAGTTCGTTGTCGTAAGCCTTATAGACCGATCCCATGCCGCCCTGGCCCAGCAGCCCTTCAATGCGGTATCGGACGCCGAAAATCGTTCCCGGCGAAAGTCGGCCCTCCGGCGAAGCGGCTTTGAGATCGACCGATCCTAGAGGGTCGGTGAGATTGACGGCCGGCGCCGATTCGTTAATGGGGAGCCCGTCTAACGCGACAGTCCGCGCATCGTCGGGGAACTGCAACGCGCACCCGCATTGGCCGCAAAAACGTACGGTGTCCGGGTTGGCGGCGCTGCATTTGGAGCACACCATTGCACGTATGGTTCATTATATGCGGCTTGGCGCAAGCTTTCAGCACGCCTCGCACGTCTGCACGCTGTCTAAGAAAGCGCGCAAGAATAACTTCGCAGCGAAGCATCGTGGCGCAGGCTCTCAGTCCAAGGTCACTTACTTTCGCAGAGACGGAATTCTGCATCATTCGTGTGGCAGCCAATCATGGCTGCAGCCG
>PLRZ01000715.1:0-6046 GCA_003164075.1 Bryobacterales bacterium
ACGCCCACCGTGTTGAATTCAAAACCAGTTTACCAAATCCGGATGGAGATCGTAGGGGTATCGACATAGAGTCGCCCAGCCGATGCTTACATTAAGACAGATGGCGAACAAAAAACGAATCCGCTAAAATCCGATCATGGCTCGCCGTTCGGAGTCGGAGCCGATCTTGAGTCGTGAGGAACTGGCAGGAGTTCACCGGGCGGTTGCAGATGTCGGGGCGGGGGAGTCGGCGAAAACACCATCGCTCTTCGATTCCGTCAACTCGCTGCACGTTCGAGGTGGATGCGCTATGATGCGACTTCAGCAAAGAGAATGGCTCAAATGATTCCTGGACGAATCGTCTCCATGCCCGATTCCGATGCGTCTCGATTGAGCGTCAACAGCGCTCTTGAGCCGGATCGGAAAACAGCACTTGGGCAGTTTATGACGCCATCGGTCATCGCTGAATACATGGCGAGTTTGTTCGATGCTCCGCTGCGCCCCGCTGTGTTGTTGGATGCCGGCGCCGGGATCGGTTCCCTTACAATAGCCGCTGTCCAGGAACTCGGCACGCTTGCTTCAGCCGATGTTTGGGAAATCGACCCAATCATGCGGAAACACCTGGAGCAAAACCTTCATCTTCTCGGCGTGGAGCATACCGTTCATGGTGAGGATTTCATTCCATCGGCGGTCCAACAGATCGCGCTCGCCAAAGGCAAGCGGTACACACACGCCATCCTGAATCCGCCATACAAAAAGCTGAACAGCGATTCGATTCACCGNNNNATTCCACGTTCTTTTTGCAATGGACCATACTACCGGCCCTTCCGGCGACTGATTTTCAAGACATGTTCACTTGATCGCATCCACGTATTCGAGTCCCGCACGAAAGCCTTCAAAGATGATGACGTTCTACAAGAAAACGTGATTATCAAGCTCGTTAGAGGTAAGGAGCAGGGCGACATCGTTGTTTCGTCTTCGCACGATCAACGTCTCACCGATTACAGCGAAAGAACATTTCCGTTCACTGAAATCGTTAAACCAACCGACCCCGAAGTGTTCATTCACGTTCCAACCGCAGACAACGACTGCCACGATTGCGCCGATCTTTTTGAACATTCGCTGGATGAGATCGGACTGGAGGTAAGCACTGGACCTGTTGTCGATTTCAGGTTGCGGCTGTACTGGCTTTCCGATCCGGTAGAAGATTCGATTCCGCTGATCTATCCTCACCACTTCTCGGATGGAAAGTTGCAGTACCCGAAGCAGCATAAGAAACCCAACGCTCTTTTGCACGGTCCAGCACTCGAACGTTGGCTGATGCCGAATGAATGTTACGTGCTCGTGAAACGCTTCTCCTCGAAGGAAGAACGACGCCGGGTGGTTGCCTACGTTTACGATCCCGACGAAATCAAATGTAGTCAGGTTGGCTTCGAGAACCATTGGAACGTCTTCCATTTTGCGAAACGTGGAATTGATCCCGCCTTGGCGAAAGGGCTGGCATTCTTTCTGAACTCCACGATGCTCGACAACCATTTTCGTGTATTCTCAGGTCACACCCAAGTCAACGCCACCGATCTCAGGAATATGAAATATCCATCCGTGCAATTCTTGAAGGAGTTGGGAAGGAACTATCGCACCGGCCTCACACAAGCCGAGATTGACGACACGATCCGACACGCGCATGAGCAAAGAAACGACGCTGGAAGAAGCCCGGGCAATTCTTGTTGACTTGGGGCTTCCGAAGGCGCAACAAAACGAGAGGACGGCGCTCTGTCTACTTGCGCTTCTGAATCTGACGCCCGGTAAGAAATGGAGCAAGGCCGAGTCTCCAAGGATCGGGATCACCCCAATAATGGATTGGGCAAGAAAGCACTACGACAAGGATTATGCCCCGAACACTCGTGAAACGGTGCGCCGCCAATCTATGCACCAGTTCGTCCAGGCTGGCATTTCTCTATACAATCCTGACAAACCGGAGCGGCCAGTCAACAGTCCTCACGCCGTCTACCAGATCGCCCCGCAGGTTCTTGAGGTGCTTCGGACATACAAAACACGCAAATACAAGCAGAAGCTGGAGGAACATCTTTCGGTGCACAAGACGCTGGCTGAGATGTACGCCAGAGAGCGTGAGATGGCGATGGTGCCCCTGAAAGTCAAAGATGGTGTCGAGATCGCCCTTTCCGCTGGCGATCATTCCCTTCTCATAAAGGCAATCGTTGAAGAGTTCGCCCCGCGATTCGTTTGTGGCGGCACGCTCGTTTACGTTGGAGACACCGGAGACAAGTACGGATACTTCGAGGTGTCCCTTCTGGCGCAACTTGGCGTGGTGCTGGACAACCACGGAAAGCTGCCGGATGTGGTGATCTACAATGCGAAAAAAAACTGGCTATTCCTGATCGAATCCGTCACGCGCCACGGTCCTGTAGACTCGAAGCGCCACACCGAACTCGAAGAACTCTTTGCACGATGCACTGCGGGACGGGTTTACGTGTCGGCGTTTCCAAACCGCAAGATCTTCATGAAATACCTGGAGGCCATCGCGTGGGAAACCGAGGTGTGGATCGCCTCCGCTCCTTCGCACATGGTTCACTTCAACGGCCCAAGATTTTTGGGGCCGTACACGAACGAGAATTCTTGACAACATCTCCATCCACCTGCCACTATCCCCACACATACCAAATCCGGCTCGTGGCGGCGTGGTACGCTAACGGTCCAGGCGTTCCCGCCTTAGAGCACCACAATCGAAGCAGTTGCGAAGAAGTCCGAGCCGGCTCGATTCGCCTGAGCAGTTCCAGAGGCTCGTTGCGGATTCCGCCCCGACGCTGGAAAATCGGAATCAAGCATTGGATCGAATGACGAAGCCCACCGATCCCGCAACGTCGGCAGTACAGTTGAACGTGGATGCCGCCGCGTGGTCGGAATTCACTTGTGCTTTCTCGAAGCCCGCGAGAATTCCCTGCCGTGCCGCATCGGCGAAAAGACACCCGTTTGTCTCTCAGCCTTCCGCTTGTACTTCGCATAGCGCGGGACTACACTCTGCTTTACCCTTGGCGTAGCCGCGGGTTGGCGCCTCTGCCGCCGTTCGACGGCAAGCCTCATCAAGCTGGAGGTTCAGGTGCAATATTCCGGTATCGGGCGCCGCAGGCGCCAGCCATCGATGTGGAAGTCCGTTCTTGCCGCCGCCGCCCTCATGGCGGTATGCGCGGCCATTCTCCTTTCGCAATCCACCGCAATCCCACCCGTCGTGACGGGGAATGCGAGAGTCGACAATCTCCTCAGCCAAATGACCCTTGAGGAGAAGATCACCCTGCTGCACGGTGGCCCGGAGACTAGCCCGAGCGGCGTCGGCCAGGCCGGAACGTGGCCGGGCCTGCCGCGTCTTGGCATACCGTCTCTCAGTCTGTCGGACGGCCCCCCGGGCATCTCCATCGGAATCTGGTCCACCGGCATGACCGCCACCATGGGCCTCGCGGCCACTTGGAGCCGCGATGACGCCAGGAAGAACGGCGTCGTGATTGGCCGTGACGCCCGGTCCCTCGGCCAGGACGTGGTTCTCCAGCCCTTCATCAATATCGTCCGCGACTTCGAATTCAGCCGCGGCTACAACACCTCCGGCGAGGACCCCTACCTCACCGGGCAGATCGCTTCGTCGCAGATTCAGGGCACGCAAGGCGAGGGCGTGATGTCCCAGGCCAAGCACTTCGTCGGCTACGATGGCGGTAACGACGTGTACGTCGATCCGCAGACCCTGCGCGAGATCTACATCGCGCCCTTCGTGGACGCCTCCAACGTGGGTGTCTCGTCGATCATGTGTTCCTACAACAAGATCAACGGCCTGCAGGCCTGCGACAACGCCGAAATCCAAAACACCATTTTCCGCGGCGAGGATGGCTTCCGCGGCTTCAATACCTCGGATTGGGGCGCCACGCACGGCACTCTGAATATCGCCAATGGTCTCGATATGGAAATGCCGGCCGGCAGCTATTCCGCCGCCGAGCCGGGCGGAAGAGGCATGGGCGGAGGCGGTGGACGCGGCGCGGCGCCAGCGGCCGCCGGACGAGGCGGTACGGGAGCGGCGGCGCTTCCCGGCGGAGCGGCTCAGGCCAACCCCGGCGGCATGGGCGGACGCGGCGGCGGTGGTATGCCTGAAGAACGCGCCACCGGAGGCGCGGGCGGCCGCGGAGCCGGCGGTCCGGGGCGCGGCAACGATCCGCCGGCCTACGGAATGCTCAAGGCCGTTCAGGACGGCCTCATCAGGGAACAGCAGATCTCCCTGGCCGTCGGCCGCGTCCTGCTTCAAATGGACAAGTTCGGCTACCTCGATAAGGCCCCCAAGCACACCATCACCGAGGTGGATTCCGCCTTCAACGCGCCGATTCTCCAAAAAACCGCGGAGGACGCCGCTACCCTGCTGAAGAATCAGGACAACGTGCTGCCTCTATCCACCGCCGATCTCGATTCCACGGCGTTCATCGGCCCAACCGGCGGCATCCTGGTTTCCATCGGCATCTCGGGTGAAAAAGCCATGGGGCTGCCCGACCATCAGGTGGGCCCGGTTCCCTCCATCGAAAAGATCTCCGGGAAGAAGGTGAAGTTCGCCGTCGCCAACGATTTCGACGGGACGCCCATACCGGCAGCCAACCTGTCGAACCTGGTGCGCACCACTACCGGCACCGGCGAGACAGAGAATGACGCCCAGATCGATTTCACCGGTTCGAACGGCAAGGCCCTGCCCGCCGGGACTTCGTACACGTGGAAGGGCACGCTGAACATTCCGGCGGACGGAGCGTATACGCTGGCGTTTCAGACTCGTGGAACTACCGGGTCCGTGACGCTCGACGGCAACCAGGTGGCTGGCGGCGGCGGTGGGCGTGGAGGCGGCGGCGCTCCCCAGCCGGGAGCCATCCTGCCGGGCGGCGCGGCGCCGGGCGCGGCCATGCCGGCGGCGGGCGGCGGTGGGCGCGGCGGCCAGGGCGGACCGTCCCTCGCTTCTCTGCCCGGCCTCAAAGGCCAGCACCCCATTTCGGGCAATATCGTCCCCACGGCGGACCACCTCAATAACGCCCGCAACAGAATCGACCTCAAGGCGGGCCCGCACGATCTGACCGTTACCACCACCGGTGAACAGAACGGCTTCCCGGTCCAGGTCCGCCTGGCCTGGGTCACGCCGCAGCAGGAGAAAGCCAACTACGATGCGGCCGTCGCTGCCGCCAAGAGCGCAAAGAAGGCCGTGGTATTCGCCTGGGCGCGCCTGGCGCCAGCGGTCTTCACCCTGCCCGGCAACCAGGATCAGTTGATCGCCGACGTTGCCGCCGTCAATCCCAATACCGTGGTAGTCCTGAATACCACTCTGCCCGTAGTGATGCCGTGGATCGACAAAGTGAAGGGCGTGCTCGAAATGTGGTATCCCGGCGACGAGGGTGGCCCCGCCACCGCCAACGTGCTGCTAGGCAAGGCAAGCCCCGCGGGACGCCTCCCCATCACCTGGCCCGTCAAGCTGTCCGACATGGTGGCGCAGGATCGCGCCAACCACCCCGAGCGCACCAACCAGGGAGTGGACGGCAAGACCTATGAGACCGAGGGCATCTTCATGGGCTACCGCTGGTTCGACAAGCAGGACATCAAGCCCCTGTTCCCCTTCGGCTACGGCCTGTCCTACGCCGCGTTCCAGTACTCCCTGCTCAAGGTAGCCCGCACGGGCGACGGAGGTCTCGACGTGAGCTTCACCATCCGTAACACCGGCAAGGTGGCCGCCGACGAGGTGCCGCAGGTTTACATCGGCGCTCCCAAGGCCCCGCCCGCCGGAGCCCAGTTCGCCGTCCGGCAACTGGTGCAGTTCTACCGCGTCGGTATTCCGGCCGGCCAGTCCAAGACCGTGGCTCTGCACGTGGAGCCTCGCCGGCTGCAGTTCTGGTCCACCGCCGATGGTAAGTGGGAGACCGCCACTGGCGCGCGCACGGTATTCGTGGGCCCCTCCTCGCGCGACCTGAAGTTGCAGGCCGATGTGAACATCGCGGTTCTCAAGTAAGAAATAAGCTTGCCTAACGCTCCCTCACGGGGTGCC
>PLRZ01000715.1:6072-9121 GCA_003164075.1 Bryobacterales bacterium
ATCACCAGCACGCGGAGTTGCGACCCATCCGGCCCACCACGAAATACCCGTTCCCTCGCTTTCTTGAAATCCGAAGCCTTGGCATTCGGTATGTCCAGAAACTGCTGCGGGTTCCGATCCACAAGAGGGAACCACGAACTCTGGATCTGCACCATGATGCGATGGCCCGAGCGGAAGGTGTGCAGCACGTCCGGCATCCAGAACTCGATCTTCTCCTGTTTTCCCGGCGTAAAGGGCTCCGGCTTGGAGGGACTGTTACGGAACTTGCCGCGGAACGGCTCGCCACGAACCAGTTGCTGATAGCCGCCCATGTACACGCCTTTCACGTTGGGGTCCGGATCGGGATAGTCGTTGGGATAGACATCGATCAGCTTGACGACGAAGTCCGAATCCGTGCCGGTAGTCGCGACGCGCAGCAGCGGCGTGATGGGTCCGGCAATGGTGACGTCGTGGTCCAGCGGTTCGGTTTCATAGGTCAGGACGTCGGGCCGCGTGGAGGCGAAGCGCTGGTCGAAGGTCATGTAATCCACGGGCATTCCCATGCCGGGAGCGAGCTCGCCAGTGGAGGGCACCGGTTTGTTGGGGTCGCTCAAATACTCGTCGAAGCCCGCCTCCGATGGAGCGGTAAACGACAGTTTCCCATCGGCATCGAAATACAGCGAGCGGGCGGTGCTGTTCTTGGGTGGCCAGGCGTCGAAGCGGCGCCACTCGTTGCGCCCCGTCTCAAACAGGAATGCCTTGGGAACGGCGCTCTCCGCGCTGGCCTTCAGTCCGTTGCCCTTGCCCTTCAGGTTCTGCACAAAAAACGGCAGCTCGATCGACTCCGCAAAATACTCGGAAGTATTCGACTTGAAGTTCAGGTTGCCGAGGGTGTCGCCGCGGTCGCGGGCCCAGCCGCCGTGGCGCCACGGCCCCATTACGAGAGTGTCCGGGGCGCTGGCGCCATTCTTTTCCAGCGCGTTGAACAGCTTGAGCGGCCCGGAGAGATCTTCGGCATCGAACCAACCGCCCACCCACATCACCGCCGGAGTGACGTTCTTCATGTGCGGCGCCTGGGCGCGCGTCTGCCAGTATTCGTCGTAGGAGGTGTGTTTGATGGTGTCGTCCCAATAGGCGCTGGTGTTTTTGAGGTACTTCTCATTGGCATTCGATATCGGGCCCATGCGCAGGAAGAAGTCGTAAGCGTCCATGGTGCCGGGGTCGAAGCGGACAGCCGGCGCGGGCCGCTCGGGGTCCGGTTTCCGCGGCAGAAAACCGGAGTAAAAGCGGAAATTCGCGGCCAGATGAAACGCGCCGTTGTGATAGCCATCGTCGCCGTTCCCCACGTCGCCCATGGGGGCCTGCGGCGACACGGCCTTCAATGCCGGGTGCGAATCCATCAGACCGTGCGCGGCGAAGAATCCGGGATAGGAGATGCCCCACATCCCCACTTTTCCGTTGTTGTTGGGAACGTGTTTGATCAACCAGTCGATGGTGTCCCAGGTGTCGGTGCTCTCATCGGTATCTTTGGGGCCATCGTAATGCGTCTTGTGCGGGCGCACATCCACAAACACGCCCTCAGACATGTAGCGGCCGCGCACATCCTCATAGACGAAAATGAAGCCCTCTTTTTCGGCGGCCATGGACGGGCCCACTTGGGTCTTGTAGTTGTCGGCGCCGTACGGTCCCACGTTATAGGGGGTGCGCTGCATGATGATGGGGTACGGCTGCGAGGCGTCCTTGGGAACGTAGACGGCGGCAAACAGGCGCACGCCGTCGCGCATGGGAATTCGGAATTCGTACTTGGTGTAGTGGGCCTGGGTGTAGGCCAGAGCGATGCGGTCGGCCTCCGCGAGGCCTTGCGCAATGGACGGTTGGGCCGCCAGGATCATTCCGGAGAAGATCAGGCTGAGGTGCGCTAGTTTTCGACTCATAAGGCGGGAATGTCCAGAATACCAGACGACATGGAGTATGATTCCCTCGGGAGGATGTCTACTTCCGGTCCTACTGGGTGCAGCGCAATGCATCGGACCTCCGCCCATATTGGACCGGCGTGGCCGATGTGAAACCCAGCGCCGACGGCATTACCGAGATTCGTGCGTTTCTGCGCGCGCCCGNNTTCCGGAGTCCGAAATCTCCGCGGCGACGCGTTACATCGAGTTCCTCTTAGCTCACGAAGCCCCAGTTGATGCGGACTTGCTAGCGCGGATTGATCGCGCCCGTGACCAACCATCTCCTGGAATATCCCACAGTGACGTACTCAGGGAATTCGGACTTTGACCTTCGTCTGGGAGCCCGCCGCGCGCGGGAAAGTGGCGGGTGTTCTTCGATCTCGATACCCCGAGCCAGGCGCGTATTCACGGTATCGACAATCGGGGACAAGCGTACTAACGAGCCGTCTCTTGCTAAACTCCAACAGGTAGTGAAAGAGGGGGCCGGCGGCCGTAACCGATCATCCCCGACGCAGCCTCTACAAACCAAGTTGACGGGAAGTCGGCTACTCGGACAGAGCGTGGCTTACGTTAGAAGCCGCGAAATAATATCCTGTGCACTCAGACCCAACCGCTNNGGCATGCGCATTTGACAGAGCCGGGCCCAGAGGGCACCCCGTTAGGGAGCGATTGCGCACGTTCGAGACATTTGGTCAACTTATTGTTTCGCGGCCCCTTAGCGCTTGTGGGGCGACCCCCTGGCAGTTACGACTGTGTAGATCGGACCGTTGTGAATGGCAACTTTCGTCCCGGGCACAACGCCGGCGGGTTGCGGACCTGACTGGAGGCGTGGAGACATTGGACCACAACCGTCTGATGCGGCTGGACGGTTCCGGCAGCCTCTCCAACGTATCATCCGGGAGGGAGCGTTAGGCTGCGATTGGATACCTTAATCCCTGACAGGTCCTAAGTGGCATTGGGCAGGAGCGCCTCCGCCACTTCAACTCTCCCCGTCCATGAACCAATAGCAGATCATGTGGCAGACGATCATGTGGGCCTCTTCGATGCGGCCCATGTGCGGGACATCGACATGAATATGGAGCTGCCCCAGGGGGCCGAGTTTGCCGCCGTCGCGGCCG
>PLRZ01000463.1:0-8067 GCA_003164075.1 Bryobacterales bacterium
GGCGCAGACTTCAGTCTGCTGGGTCAGAGACTCCTCTCGACCCGTCGCGCCGAGAAGAGTCTCGGAGCTGCAGGCAGGAGTGCCTGCGCCACATCGTTGCCGCAGAGAATGTGAGATTCACGAACCGGACCGCACGCCCCGAAGCGCAGCCGTCAGCGGCTGGTCAGCCAGTACAGGAGTGCAAAATAGCCTCCGGCAACAATCACGGCGCCACAGGCCAGTATCTTGGCCAGCCGTTTCACGGTTTCCTTTTCGCCTCCGGCCGGTGCCTGGCCGGAGTTGAAGTGACGGCGAAGAGTAATGGGCATGCTTTACCTCCAGTTCTATTGAGCGGTGTGTGCACCGGCAAATACGGCGTCCGGCGCGGTGGAAGCCTCTGTCTTGTCCATGAACTCGCCGAGCGAGATGGGCACGGCGACTTTGAGCATCAGGGTGAATAGCAGGAATCCTACGGCGAAGATCCCCGCGGCCACTCGCAACTCCGTCACGGTCGGGTAGTATTCGTAGATCTCCCCCAACGTGTCGGGCGTCAGGCCGGGAATGATCAGCCCCATCCCCTTTTCGATGTACACTCCGGCATACGTCGCCAGACAGCCAATGTTCAGGGTGATGAGATTGCGGCGGGTGGTGGGTGAGATGAAAAGCCCGAACGCCAGCAGGTTCAGCCCCACCGCGCTCCACGCGTACGGTACCAGCGTGCGATGGGCGCCGATGCCGAAGTACCAGTAGCGCGTGAACAGCAGATGCTGGGTGTTGGAATAGAATTCCTTGAAGGCCTCGGCTCCATGCAGGAACAGGTTCAGGAACATGGCGTAGGCCATCAATTCGGCGATCTTGGAGATGGCCGCGTCCTGAATTTCGAAGCGCGTGAAACGCCGCAGTAATTGCAGCACCACCAGCAGAATGGCCGGGCCCGAGCAGAATGCCGACGCCAGGAATTGCGGCGCCAGGATGGAACTGTTCCAGTAGGGCCGCGCCGCCAGTCCGTTGTACAGAAACGCGGTCACGGTGTGGATCCCCACCGCCATCGGCACGCTGAGCAGCACCAGGGGCACCACCAGTTTCTTGATGTAGCGCTTGCCGTGGAAAGCGCGGTAGAGGATGTGGGTGGCCACTACGAAGTTCACCACGAAGTACAGGTTCAGCACCATCACGTCCCACGCCAGGACGCTGCTTGGGAAGTTCAGAAACCCGAACGGCGGAATCAGATGCCAGAAACGGTCGGGCCGCCCGATATCCACCATCACGAACATCAGGCACATGGTGATGGCGCTGATGGCCAGCAGCTCCCCGTAGATCACGATTTCGCGAATGGGCTTCCAGTTGTAAATATACGCCGGGATCACCAGCACCACCGCGGCCGCGGCCACGCCCACGAGGAAAGTAAAATTACCGATGTAGAAGCCCCAACTCACCTGGTCGCGCATGGCGGTCAGGCCCAGGCCGAAGCGCACCTGTTCGGAGTAGGCCAGCACGCCGGAGACAATCAGCGCGCCCAGAAACGCGAGCCACATCCAGTACGCCCGGTTTCCCCGGAGAATCAGCTTTACGCTGCCGCGGGCGAAGCCGCTGAACAGGCGGATGCTGTCGACTGCAGTTTCATGTGGCATAGAAGTAGAAAAACCTCGGTACCGTATTCAATTCCTCTTTGAGCACCAGCACGCGCTTGTGCTCGATGATGTAGCGGATCTCGCTATCGGCGTCGAGGATGTTGCCGAACTTGCGCGCCCCCACCGGGCACACTTCCACGCAGGCCGGATAGCGGCCATTGCGGGCGCGCTGAATGCAGAAGGTACACTTTTCCACCACGCCCTTGGGCCTCGGCCGGTTGCCCAGGTAGTGCGTGTCGGGGTTGATCTCGTTCTCCGGGATGGTCGGCTGGGTCCAGTTGAAGTGGCGCGCGCCGTAAGGGCAGGCGGCCATGCAGTAGCGGCAGCCGATGCACCAATCGTAGTCGATAACCACGATGCCGTCTTTCTCCGCCCACGTCGCGCCGGTGGGACACACTTTGGTGCACGGAGGATTCTCGCACTGCTGACAACCCACGGGGATGTAGAAATGGCCTTCCTCGGGGACCTCGGCGGGATTGTAGTAGGGGTCGGCATGAGAGAAGTCCACGCCTTTTTCCTTTTCCATCTCGAAGACGCGGATCCAGTGGATCTGCGGGTCGCGCGATTGATTGTTCTCGGCCACGCAGGCATACACGCAACGGCGGCATCCGATACAGCGCGAAATGTCGAGCGCATAGGCGAAATGCACGCCTGGGATTGGCCCGGCGTCGGAAACCTTGATGTCTTTGCCGAGTTGCTCCTTGTACTTGCGCTCCATTTCGGCGATGGACGCTTTGAGCCGGTCTTTGGGCGCTTCGTAGAGGCGCTTGGGGCCGCAGGCGGTGAGAATCATGCCCGCGGCCGCACCGGCGGCGGATTGAGTGAACAGGCGGCGGCTTACCATGGGAGTCTCTCCTGGGTCATTTCATGGTCCGGTTGGGAGGCCGCGGCGCGGGTTTGGGCGCCAGCGCGTGGAAACGCGGCTGGTGCGGATTGTGGCAGTTCACACACAGCAGGTAGGTCTTCGCTCCGTTCCAGTTGCCGGTGCGGCGGCCATGAACGCCGGCGCGCCAGTCGCGATACTTTTCACCGTGGCACTGTCCGCAGAGACGGTAGGATTCGTCGAACGGCACGTGCTCGCCGCTGGCCAGGTGCAGGACGTCGCGGTTATCGGCATCGTGACAATCCAGGCACCAGCGGTGGGTTTCGTCGTGCTTGAGGACGATATCGGTGTGCATCGCGGACAACTCACGCCGGTGGCGATCGGGAGTCATGCCCGCATGACAGTTGGAGCAGGGGAAAATACCATCCGAGAACGGCGGAGGCGGTACTTCGAGGTGTTCCGGCGGGCTGGTGACGACGGGAGGCTTGGTTCCATCGGCGGCCAGCAGAAGCAGCCCGGAGAGTCCCAATACGATGCCTGTCGCCCGGCTACGCACAGCGCATCTCCACCATGCGCTGAATCTCGCGCAGCCACATGGCCTGGAAGAGCTGCAGGCGGTGGCCGATGACGCTCGAAAGATTCAAAGATACCGTGTATCCGGTGCCGGGATGGGCGGCAAAGTAGCTGTTCAGGGCCTCGCGGGGAAGCGCGATCACCTCGGTCTCGAGCGCCGCGGAGGCCGTCAACGTAAACCGGTAGGGCGGGATCAAGGCGGACCAACCCACGGTCTGGCCGCTGGAGCGCTCTTCGACGAGGATGTCCTCCTCGTGGCTGCGCACCTGCATGGGCAGGGTCAGGCGCAGCCGCCCGCGCGCTACCAGGTAGATGCTTTCGGCGGCATCGCCCAAGTGGAACAATTCCCCGCCCGTGGTCACCACCACGCGCTTGCCGAGCGCCAGCACGCGTTCGGCTTCATCCGGAGCCAATCCTTTGAGAAGGTCTATATCCGCCATGGAAGGGCCTCAGTTCACCAGCGTGGAAATGGTGCGGCTATGCAGCAACGAAGCGTTGGGAGATTCCAGGAAGCATTCCGCGGCCGCGTGTTCCAGGCGGACGTGGTTTTCAATCTGGAGCAGCAGAGCTTCAATCGGAACCCTGGTGCGCGCCGCCATGGGGAGCATCGGCGGATCGACAAAGAAGCGCGCGGGCGAGGCCGCGGCCTTGACGATTTCCTTCTCAACCCCCGGTTCAACCCCCGGCGACGCGGCGACCGGGTTCACCGAATCGCGCGTCGCAGCCCCGAAGGCCAGACAGCAGACCGCCAGCCCAAACACGCTCAGACAAGCACCCATCAGCAACATTTCCATTTGCGGGCAACTCCTTTTCGGAACGGCCTAAAGGCACGCCGGCTGCCAAAGCGCAAACCTCTGAGAATGCGAGGCCGCGCGCGCAACTGAACTGGCAAGCTGACATAATGTCACTGACAGACAGGCAGCCGTTGACGCTTTCGGCAGAGTATGACATGATGCGACCAAACCAGTGGCTAGCGGCTTAAGGTCGTCGTTTGCCAGCACGACCGTGGGTCTTGCTGTGGGAGTCACCGCGGCTGTTGTGCTCGCATGTGCCGGCGGCGCTTTCCTCTATTCGCAGCACCATATGCAGTCTCTTCTGGGGATGGCGAGAGAGACCGCGCTCGCCGAAGGCGATCTGATCCGCGTGGCGCTGGAACACCAGATGATCGAGAATGAGCGGACCCTGATCGCCAAAATGATCGACAGCTTTCGCAAGCAATCGCGCGTGGAGCGGCTGGTGTTGCTGGACCGCGCCGGCGTGGAGCGTTACCCCGCCGGGAGCGGCGCCCCGGATGCCGAACTGCGGATCGACTCGCCGACCTGCCAGGCCTGCCACCGCTACCCGGCCGCGCAGAGAGGATCGAGCCGCGTGATTGAAACCCGCGGCGGCAAAGTGCTGCGTACCGTGATCCCCATTCGCAACCGTGCGGAATGCTTCGGCTGCCACGATCCACGCTACAAGATCAATGGCATTCTGATTCTGGATTACCGGACGGACCGGCTGAGCGAAGCCATGGCGCGCGATCTGCGCTGGCTGGTGGGGGGAACCGCGGCCATCACGCTGCTGCTGGTAGGCGCCATCGGAGTGGTTATCCGGGTGGCGGTGCTGCGCCGGTTGCAGCGATTCGAAACCACGGCCCGGCAGATCGCCGGCGGCGACCTGGCGCAGCGCGTGCCGTCGGGCGGCAGCGACACGATTTCCTGGCTGGCGCGCGAGTTCAATACCATGGCCGATTCCGTCACCGGGCTGGTGGGCGAAGTGCGCAACCAGCGCGAACGGCTGGAGACCGTGATCAACAGCATTGACGACGGAATCGTGGTGCTGGACGCGCAACGCCACGTGATCGCCGCCAACGATTCGTTTCTGCTGCGCGCGCAGCACTCCCGCGAGCAGGTGTTGGGCTGCCAGTGCCGCGAGCTCAGCCCCGGAGGCTGCACCGTGGGCGACTGTCCGACCCTGGCATGTCTGACATCCGGGGCGCGCCAGGTGCGGATCTGCGAACGGCGCACGCCGGAGGGGAAAGTGGTATGGGAGGAGGTGCACGCTTCGCCCATTCTGGATTCCTCCGGGCGCCTGCAACAGGTGGTGGAAGTGTGGCGCGACATTTCCGAGCGGCGCGCGGCGGAGGCCCACCTGGCCGAATCGCACCGGCTGGCGTCGGTGGGCACGCTGGCGTCGGGATTTTCCCACGAGCTGAACACGCCGCTGGCCACCGTGCTGACCTGCGTGGAAGGCATCCTGAAGGAGACCGATTCGGCATGGATCCGCGAGAGCGCCACCATCGCCCGCGAGCAACTGCTGCGCTGCCGGGGAATCACGCAGCACTTCCTGCGCATGTCGCGCGGACAGCGCTCGCAGGGCGAAGTGGTGGACCTGGCGGCGGTGATTGGCGCGGTGGCGCGTCTCATTGAGCCGACCGCGCGCGAACATCGGGTGAAGGTGGAGGTGCGAGAGTTGGCCGCCGGCATGCACGTGCGGGCCGAAGAGGCGGAGTTGCAACACACCCTCATCAACCTGTTGCTGAACGCGGTACAGGCTTCGCCGCCGGGAAGCCGCGTCACGGTGGAAGCCGACGCGTGCGAGCAGGTGCGCGTGCGCGTCATCGACAACGGCTGCGGCATCGCGCCCGAAGATCAGAAGCGCATCTTCGACCCGTTTTTCAGCACCCGGCAGGGCGGCACGGGATTGGGTTTGTTCCTCTCGCTGAACTTCGTGCGCCGGTGGGGTGGAGAACTCCGCGTAATCAGCGAACCGGGCCGTGGTTCGACGTTTGAAATCGTCCTGCCGGCATTGGTGCACGCATGAAGACGACCGCGTCCGTTTTGCTGGTGGATGACGACTCCGCCTTTCGCCACGTAATGTCGGGCGAGTTGCGGCGCCTGGGGCATGACGTTGCGACCGCTGCCTCCGGCGAGGAAGCGGTGGCGCGCATAGAGCGGCAGGAGCCGGAGATCGTGCTGCTGGATCTGCGCCTGCCGGGGATGGATGGCCTGGCGACCCTGAAGGCCATCCGCACGCGCAATCCGTCGATCGAGGTGATCATGCTCACCGGCCACGGCTCCATAGACAGCGCCATCGAATCCATTCGCGAAGGCGCTTTCGACTACGTGACCAAGCCGTGCCCTCTGGACGAGATCCAGATCCGGGTGCAGCGCGCCATCGAGCAGCGCGCGTTACGGCAGCGGGCGAACCTGCTGGAGCGCGCCCTCATGCCGCCCGACCAGGCAGCTACGTTCCTGGGAGAAAGCCCGGAGTTCCGCCGCATGCTGCACCTGGTGGAACTGGTGGGGGCCAGCGATTCCACCGTGCTGATCACCGGAGAAACCGGCAGCGGGAAAGAGCGCGTGGCGAAGTTGCTGCACGCGCGCAGCCCGCGCAAGGCCAGGCCGTTCGTGGTGGTGGATTGCGCCGCGCTGCAGGAGAGCCTGCTGCAGAGCGAGCTGTTCGGGCACGAGCGCGGGGCGTTTACGGGCGCCGACAAGGCCAAATCGGGCCTGTTCGAAGTAGCGCACGGCGGGACCATTTTTCTGGACGAGATCGGGGAGATCAGCCAGTCCACGCAAGTGAATCTGCTGCGCGTGCTGGACACGTCGGTATTCCGGCACGTGGGCGGCACTGGCGAAATCCGCGTGGATGTGAGGGTGCTGGCGGCGACCAATCGCGACCTGCGCGCGATGGTGGGCAAGGGGCAGTTCCGCGAGGACTTGTTCTACCGGATGAGCACGATTACGGTGGAGATCCCGCCCCTACGCAAGCGCGGGACGGATGTCGAACTACTGGCGCGCCACTTCGTAGACCGGCTCAACGAGCGGTACGGCTCCGGCAAGGTATTGAGCGAAGGCGCGCTGGACGCTCTTCGCAGGCACTCCTGGCCGGGCAACGTACGCGAATTGGTGCACGCGGTGGAAGCCGCGGTGGTGGTGTGCGAGGGGGAGACGATCCTGGCGGAACACCTGCCGCCCTCGGTGCGCGGCGGATGGGCGCCGCCGGCCGCTGCCGTGCCCACAGTGGACGGTGCACGGCTGCCCACCCTGGTGGAATTGGAGTCGATGCACATTCGCCGCGCGCTGGAGGCCAACCACGGACATCGGGGCAATGCCGCGCGGGCACTGGGGATCAGCGAGAGAAATCTGTATCGGAAGCTGAAGGAATACAGGCTGCTGGGGTAGGGAGTTTAGGGTCTTCGGTGACAATAAGCTGCATGCCGCTTGGCTCGTGGCCAGTAAGTTATCGATTACATGGGGTCGCTAATCGCTGCGAGTTGGAACCCGCTCATGGAATGACTAAGACGGGTCGAAACGCTCCGGGGCTGGGTCCACGCTGGCCCGTGGAGACCCGGTAATGCCTTGATTCGGCGTGCTGTTCTATATCCCAGCCTTGTATGGAACCGAGTATTGCTACCAGATCTATGCACACTGTGCAGTTCTCCACGGCACTCCAAGGCTGTGAGGGTGCTCCGCCGATCTTTCTAATGCGGCTTCGCGATTTTCGGCGTCCAGTCCCGCGCAAGACGCTGTGCCTCGGCGATCTGCTGAGCGGTCATCTTCCCAGCGAGGAAATCCCTCGCAGTAGCATACTTCTTTTGGTCGTCACCACTTGAACGAGAAGCTGCGAGGTTTACCCACATATGTGCTTGCACATAATCCTGCGGCACGCCTTTCCCGTCGTGATACATGTTGCCGAGGTTGAACTGAGCGGCTGCGTCTCCTTGCTCGGCAGCTTCGCGAAACCAGCGGATCGCTTCGGCGTAGTCCTGCACTACTCCTTGCCCCTCGTGATACATCGCACCGAGGTTGCTTTGAGCGCTAGCGAGACCTTGCTCTGCGGCTTTGCGAAACCAGCGGACCGCCTCGGCGTAGTCTTGCGGCACGCCTTGGCCGTGGAGATACATGTTGCCGAGGTTGAACTGAGAGGACACATCCCTCTGTTCGGCAGCTTTGCGGAGCCAGCGGGCGGCCTCGGCGTAGTCCTGCACGATTCCTTGCCCGTCGTAATACATCACGCCGAGGTTGAACTGAGCGTGCGCCACTCCCTGTTCGGCAGCTTTGCGGAGCCAGCGGG
>PLRZ01000463.1:8090-11574 GCA_003164075.1 Bryobacterales bacterium
GCGGCCTCGGCGTAGTCCTGCAGCACGCCTTGGCCGTGGGAATAGATGAAGCCGAGGAAGGTCTGAGCATTCACCTCTCCCTGTTCAGCAGCTTTGCGGTACCAGCGGAGGGCCTCGGTGTAGTCCTGCGGCACTCCTTGGCCGTGGGCATACATGTAGCCGAGATTGAACTGGGCCACCGCATTTCCCTGCTTAGCCAAGGGCAGGAACTCCTTGAGGGCCGTTGCATAATCTCCAGTTTTCACTGCCTGCAAGGCTGCCGCGAGGTCGGCCACTGCTGGTAAGCAGAGCGCGAAGAATAGGACTGCGACCTTCACAGGAACATGATAGCGCCGATCTTAGGACGATAGAATCGCACCCCCAAATCAATCTCTAAACGGCCTATGATAATGGTGGGGACGCTTATCGACGTGCCGAGAAGGGAGTTCCAGTTGGAACCACGAAGTGCGCTAATCCATTACCAACTGTCCGAGACCGGACAGCAAGAGGCTATCAAACGGAAGTTGGACGAAAAGCGGGACCAGGAGCAGGGTGGTGTGATCACCTTGCCGGGGGATATCTATCTATTTAGGCTGGACTCCGAGGGTCAACTTGGTGCGGACGTGCCAGGTCTTGCGGTGGATGAACCACCCAAGGACTTCGAAGCTGCCTTGGAGCTACTGCGCCGACGAAAGGCGGAAGAAGCTGCGTACCTGAAGAAGCAGCAACTCGCCACTGGACGTTCACCCACGGACCCATATTGAACACATTGACCCCGACCGAATATTCTACCGATGGGAAGCCAATATGCGATGCACTGTCATCGCGCTGACGCCGGTCTCCATGGCGATCTTCCTGGTACTGAGGCCCCGCCGCTTTAGGAGCAGGACCCGCTCATCGCGCACAGCCGCCTTAGGGCGTCCTAGCACTTTGCCTTGCGCCTTGGCACGCTTCAACCCGGCGACAACCCGCTCCGACAACCGGATACGCTCCTGTTTGGCAATGCACGCCAGGATGGACAGGACAGCATCACGGAACACCCCAACAGACCGCAGATATTCCTCGCGGAAGCTGAACCACTCAACACCATAGGACGTGAGTTTCTGAAGGTGCTGGAGCGTTTCTAGAACGCCCTCACGGCTGAACCTGTCCAGCGACCAGAAGAGAATCATGTCGAATTGCTTCCGCGATGCGTCCGCGAACATTTGCTGGAAGGCCGGTCGCTTGTCGGTCTTGCCGCTCACCTTGTCGGTGTACTCTTGCGCCAGGACCCATCCGTCGCTGGCCTTGCGGGTTACGAAGTCTCGAAGCTCCCGCAATTGATTCTCGTGGTGCTGCCCTTTGTCGCGGGTGGAAACTCTGGCCTACAGTGCAATTCGCATATCTGAACTGTAACATAATCGGATATTTTTGATACACGAATTCTGGCCGAAGAACTCCTTTGATGCCTTCATCCGATTGACGGCTTCACGGAGGGTTTTGTGATACACCGGGAGACAGGACAGCTTGAGCCGCGAAGTAACGCCCGCATCTCGGCGACCAGTCCGTTTTCAGCGATACCAAGTCATAGTGGGGGTTCGACGCATAACAAGGCGGGGATCGGTTGATCTGGCCCGGCCCACCAGGCGTTGAGCCTTTCCACCAGGTGGACCGGATGGGAGGCTCGGTCCCGGTTCGCCCCGCCTTGGTATGATTAAACCGATGCTGACTCGTTACATCCGCGAAGCGATGAAGAGAGCTCGATACAAGACTATCGAGAACGGCACCTGTTTCGGTCACATTCCTGGATTGGCGGGAGTCTGGGCGAACGAATCTACTATTGACGCGTGCCGCGAGGTGCTCCAGGAAGTGCTCGAAGAGTGGCTTGTCTTGAAGATCCGCGACAACGATTCGATCCCTCGCATCGGTAGGATCGGCCTCCCGTCCAGAGCCGCGTGAAGCATGGCGGAACCGGTCTCCCGGCGAGAGTTGATCCGCCGTTTTCGTAGTCTTGGCTTCGAGGGGCCGATCCCAGGGGGCCGGCATCAATTCATGCGGAAAGGCGCCCTGAAGGTGCGGATTCCGAATCCCCACGCGAGTGACAATATCGACGGCTCTCTCGTAAAGGAAATCCTGCGTCAAGCTTCGATTGGGCTTCAGCAGTGGAACAAGGCCTGATTCTTCCGCCGCCTCAATGAGCTCGCTAACGCAGTCGGCAGGCGTCAAATCGATGACCCCTTCGCGGCCTGTCCGCGAAGCAAGAAAGTCTTGGGAAATGGCCCTTGGCCGCAAATCTTGAAGGAACCGAAATCTTTGTACCAATCACCGTCCGGCGCCTCCGGTTTGGATTCCACCCAAAGACGAAGCTGGTTGAGGTCTTCCAGACCGATTGACCGATCACGCATCCGTTCGATGAGATGGTGGCGCACTGCAAGGGGCAGGTTGTCCCAAGTCTCAATCTTGGGCATTAGCCGCCAAATACCATGCGGCCGAGTTCATCCCCTAAGCGCCTCGCTTCTTCGGGGTCCGAAGCGCCGCGAAAGCGTTCTGCCAATTCGAAGAACTGCTGTTGCTTTCTCGTTTGCGCCTCCATTCCATCCTCGATAAGTTCGACGAGCATACGGTTTGCGCTGAGACGGCGGGTCTTTGCCATCG
This sequence comes from Bryobacterales bacterium, assembly GCA_003164075.1. The sequence continues at coordinate 10,704 of PLRZ01000463.1, forward strand.
AGCGAACCCGCGCGGCGACACCGGCGGGAAGGCTGATGCTCTGACGAATGGTCTTGTTTGCCGTCCNNAACCTCGAGGCAATACCGCGCGCGCCCTGGGGATCAGCGAGAGAAATCTGTATCGGAAGCTGAAGGAATACAGGCTGCTGGGGTAGGGTCGTCACATAGGTCCCGGACGCATGTACGGCGGCGGGTGCGAGAGTGATTTCCATCGCCGCCAACCCGCGCTCTGTTATGCTGACTCGTTATGTTAGTCGAGCAACAGATTGCCGAACGCCAGCAACGCGCCGCATCCGCCATCGCCAAGGTGCTGGAACAGCCGGGAGGCGAGCCGTACGGCGACTATCGCGTCAAGTCCGCCAGCGGGAAAACCTACCGTGTAGCCATGCGCGGGCCCGGGCTGTTCGAAAACTACTGTTCGTGCCCGGACTTCGCCGTCAACACCTTGGGAACCTGCAAGCACATCGAAGCCCTTCTTTTGCGGCTTCGCAAACGCTATGGGCGGAAGTTCGAGAGCAAAGAATATGCGCGGACGCGGGCCTCCATTTCTTTGCAGTATGGGGAAGGCATCGATATCCGGTTGCGCCTTCCGGCCGCTCCCTCGCCCGCGCTGCGGAAATTGGCCGAGGATTACTTCGATCCAGCCGGCTTGCTGCGGCGGGAGCATTTTCAGAGCTTCCACCAGGTGATCGAGGCCTTTCGCCAGACCGACCTGGAGGCGGTCATCTACAGCGATGTGCTGGAATACCTCGACCGTGAGAATGAGCTCGCCGAGGGGCTCGATCTGGAACGGCAGCTTCTCGCAAAGCTGCGCCGTGGGGGCGATCCGTTGAAGGGAGTCCTGAAGACCAAACTTCTGCCCTACCAGGAAC
>PLRZ01000463.1:11687-13910 GCA_003164075.1 Bryobacterales bacterium
AGCTACGAACTGGTTCTCAAAGATGTGCGCTACATGCACGAACTGGCGCCGGACCTCATCATCCTCGATGAAGCGCAGCGCATCCGGAACTGGACCACGGCCACGGCGCGCACCATCAAGCAACTGAAAAGCCGCTACGCCTTCGTGCTCACGGGTACACCTTTGGAAAACAAGCTGGAAGAGTTGTTCTCCGTGGTGGAGTTCGTCGACGGCCGCCGGCTCGGCCCCGCGTTCCGCTTCCTGCACGAGCACCGGACGGAAGACGAAAAAGGAACCCTGATCGGCTACCGCGGCCTGGACCGGATTCACGATCAACTGGCGCCCATCCTTCTGCGACGCACCCGGCAGGAGGTTCTCAAGGACCTGCCCAAACGCACCGACCGGATCCTCCACGTACCGCTGACCCCGCAGCAGGCGGAACCGTACTTTGAACAGAACGACATCCTGGCGGCTTTGATGCGCAAGTGGGAACGGCAGAACTGGCTGTCGGAAATCGACCACAAGCGGGTCCTGTGCTGCCTGCAGAACATGCGGATGCTTTGCAATTCCACGTTCCTCTTCGACAAGAAATCGAACCATTCGCCAAAACTCGCCGAATTCCGGGAGATCGTTCGCGAGTTGGCGATCGAAGAGAACCGCAAGGTGGTGGTCTTCAGCGAGTACGAACGGATGACTCACCTGGCCGGCGAAGAGTTGAAAAAGCTGGGAATCGGATTTGTGTCTCTGCACGGCAGCGTGCCTGCGCGGAATCGCGGCGCGCTCATGGAGAAATTCCGGAACGATGCGGAGTGCCGCGTTTTCCTCTCGACGGACGCGGGCGGCCTGGGCCTGAATCTTCAGGCGGCTTCGGCGGTCATCAATTTCGAGCCTCCCTGGAACCCCGCGCGCCTGGAGCAGCGGATTGGGCGAGTCCACCGCCTGGGCCAGGCCAATCCGGTTCACGTGGTGCATCTGCTGACCGAGGGAAGCATTGAAGAGCGCGTGTGGGAAACGCTGAAGATCAAGAAATCCCTGTTCGCCGGCGTCTTCGATTCGCCAACCGGCGAGGTCAGCTTCGCGGCGCTCGGGAAGAAGAGCATGCTGCAGGCAGTGAAGGAGATTTTCGCGAATCAGCCGGGGCGGCCGAAGCCTCTGATTGACCAGGTCCCGGCCAAGGCGGTGCCCGCGCAATCCGTGCCGGCGCCTGTGCCTCCCGCGGCGACGCAGGTTGCCGGCGCGGCGGCCGCGTCTCAATCCACCGGATTCGAGCAGGCCGCGGCCGGGCTAATCGAGACGGGCGTGCGATTCCTCGAATCGTTGGCCGCGGTGGCGAAGAGTGCGCCCGCGGGCCAAGGGCTATCGAACCTGGTGTCGCGCGACCCGCGGACCAACACGCCGGTTCTCTCGATTCCGCTGCCCCAATCGGTGGACCCGGATCGCCTGATGCAGGCGGTCTCGGCCTTTCTTGGCGCGTTTATGCGGCCCGGTTAGAGCGCCGGCGCGCCGCGATGAAGCCGGTGAACGACACGGTCGCGGGGATTGTGACGACGGCGGGCGTCCGCATGCATGCGAAAGAGCAGAAGGCCATGCATGTGGTGGAGTTGCTGGATCGCGCGTATGCCGGAAGGCGGAGGCTCTTGGGACGAGTGTCGATCGACTTGTTCGAGAGTATCGCAACCGACTGGCGGACGCGAATGCAGACGCCGGCGAATTTGAGCGTCTCTCGGTGCTGGCTCACGGCGACTCTCGTGGGTGGAAGTTCAATCGGGAAGAGCTTCACGAGCGGTCATGGCGAGCTAGCTTTTTCCTGCGCCAAACACGTCGCGCCCTCCTCGGGCGTGCTGTGGTTGCCCCTTGAGCGCAGTTCCCAGGGTTAACTTGGACACGGCCATCCGCGAGAGGCTAGCGTTTTGCGCGCCGTTCCACGACCGCGATGGCATACCCCATCATGTCCTTATGCAGTGCCGGCTCATCGGAAGGGTTTAGCCGGGAGACGAACGGATCGGTGGCCCACTGGTTCTCCGTGGGGACACCGTTGTACCTGTCGACCATTGCCTCAGCCCAGAACTTTCGCAGATCGCGGACTCTGTCCTCCGCCTTCTCAGAAAACCGCGCCTGGACCCAGGCATAAATCCTCTTCTCCACCAACGGCTCGCCTATTTCAAGAGCGTGATAGGCAACAATGTACGGGTCCCCCCTGTTCTCCGGGTTTCCGATGTTCTCCGTCTCCATCAGAGTACGACC
>PLRZ01000024.1 GCA_003164075.1 Bryobacterales bacterium
CGCCGATTTCCGGCGAGGTTCCGGCGCGGTAGCCGTAGCTCGCCACCAGGCGCCGCGAGACACGCCGGACCGCGATGCCGGCGCGCCGCTGCAACCAGTGGCCACCGGTGGCGTCAATCGTGAAGCGGGCGTGAACCTCTCCGGACTGGTAGCGGACACCGGCGATCCGGCGATTCTCCAGAATCGGCGCCGACACGCGGCAGGGTTGCAGCAGCGTGGCGCCCGCGGAGACGGCCTCGCGAAGCAGGATGGCATCCAGGTCGGCGCGCCAAGCCTGGAATCCCAGCCAGGGGCCTTCCGCGCCGCTCCCAAACTCGTCGAAGCGGGGAGGCGCGGCCCAGGAAACCCAATGGCCACGGTAGCGGTGGAATCCGGCCGCGCGGACGGCCGCGGCTACCCCGAGTTGCTCGAAAAGCGGTTCCACGCCGGGATGCAGGCTCTCGCCCGGCCGGTCGCGCGGAAACGGCTGCGCTTCCAGGAGAATTGTGTGCAAACCGTGGCGGGCGCACCAGATGGCCGCCGAGCTTCCGGCCGGACCGGCGCCGGCGATGGCCACGTCGCAATCAAAAGGCACGCGCCCGCCACCCCGCATTCCAGGTGTCCAGGTACAGAACGTGCTTGGTGGTGGCGAACGCCAGCACCGAACGCTGGAATCCCACGATCACGTTCATGGGGTAGCCCTTCTCCGGCTCCGCGGCGGTGGGGTAGATCAGCAGGAACCGGCAGGAGTCCCGCAGGCTCACGCCGGTGGCTTGCTCGGCCTGCTTCAGGTCCGGATCGTCCGCGGCGGTCCGGTCGAAATAGAGGACGCTCCACTTGATCTTGGCAACGGTATCGTCGGCGCCGACCGCTTCGTATACCAGGCCCATCAGCAGGGTGGCGGTCTTGTAATCGTCGGCAGTGGTGGCCCCGATTTTGGCGAAGTCGAAGCCAGCGCCCAAAGCCTGCGACACATAATCGGCGTGCGCCAAGGAGTGAAATCTGGCCGTGCCGGGGCCGATCAGTTCGGGCGCTTTCAGGCCATCCCAGCCGAGCCGCGACTGGAAAATCGGCGTGACCGTGGGCCCGGGTGCGGGCACAAACTGCCGCGTAGTGTCGGGCGCCAGCGCCGGCCAGAATCCGCTCTCGGCGGCGCACAGCCGGACATCTTCCAGAAACGGGCTGCCTCCGCCATAGGCGGCCAGGTGCAGAACGCCGTTTATGGAATTCTCGTCGTCGTTCAAGTCCATGCTGACGTCCCAGCCGGGGGCGAACAGCCCGGAAGCTGTATCGGGAAGCGTCGTCACCCTGCCGTCATCCCCGGAGTTCAGTTGCGTAGCGGCGTCTTTCGCGCTCGAGCCCAACAGGGAGACGACGGCGGTGTAGCTATCGTCGTTGCTCACGAAGACCGGCGCGCTGATGGCGATCGACGTGGTATTCCGGAACGCGATGTTGGCGGTGATCCGCGCGTCGGAAAGGGGCTCCATCGGCAGGGATCCTTCAAAATCGGGGAACAGGGCCGCCTGAAGGGGGGGCGTAAGGGAGTTCGTCCACCAGTCGAAAATGTTCACTAGCTTGACCGAAGGAAACAGATCGGGCGCGGCCAGAATCGAATATGCCGCGAGTTCCTGGCCGAGTTCGAGCGAGAGACCGTCGCACCGCGGCTGGATCCAGCCGTCTCCGGTGTGGTCCAGGTAGTGTTGCGCCGTATATTCCCCGAGATTCACCACCCTGGCGACATCCGGGGCGCCGTTGAGGTTCTTGCCGCGGCCTCCCTCAGTCAACTCCTGCCGGGCGTAGACGTATTCGGGAGACTGCCGTCCGCCACCGGGACGGCACGGGATGCGGAATGACGCCTCAGGGGTGGCTCCGCCCGGGACTATGTGCAGCCCCATCCCGGCATCGTTCAGGGTCACTTCCTCGGCCAGCGGGCGCGCCAGCGGCGTCACCAGCAGCGAGCCGCCCGCGGTTGAGGTAATCCGCGCAAGGGCGTCTTCCTGGAGGACAAAGGGCGGACTATTGAGAATGGCGCCGGTGTAGCGGGTGGGGTATCCCTTCTGCTCCAGGTACAGATGGATGCGCCGCAGTTTCTCGTTGCGATGGTCCGTGGAATACTGGAGGTTCAGTGTCCGGCCCCGGATACATTCGGCTCCGCTGAAGAGCTTTTGCAGGGGCACCCAGAATAGCCGTGTGCTATCGGGCGTCACGGGGTTGCCTTCCGCGTCCACGCCGCCCTGCCGGAAGGTCATTGGGCCGAAGCTCGGAGCATCCCCCGGGAGCTGGGCGGCGATGTAGGCGGAATAGCGGCACGGAATGACGTGGAGATCGCCCGGCTCCGTTCCCAGGCTGCGGTATCCGCGAACTGCCGGGACATAGATGGCCTCCGCCGATCCGATCCGCGCGACGCCGGTGCGCGAGTAGCACATGTCGGCGTGCCTGCGCTGGACCGTTTGGACGGCGGGGCGATACTCGCAAGCGTAGACGACAATAGCCAGCGGAGCGCCTCCCGCCATGTTGCCAAGGTCCCTGATGGAAGGCGGGTCGATGCCGTAAACGTAGTTCTCAATGCACTCGATGTCGTCGGGCGTGGGGAACCCCAGCACTTGGCCGGCTCCGGCTCCAGGCGCCGCCACGGCGTGAAAAAGGAGGCTCCGCGCGGGCTTGCCGGCCTGGATGCCGCGCGTACCCTCGAGAGAGAAATCGGTAAAGCCCGGCGCGGTCCGGTCGATGCGGGCGAGCGGCCGGGAAAGCTCGGAGGCCAACCCGGCGGTAGTGGATTGGCGGATGTCCAGATCCGATACTTGAAGCAGGAAATCGCGCCAGCCCAAGCTGTCGAGGCGGCGGCAGGCGTCCAGGACTGCTTGGATCAATGACATGGCTGGTAATTATAACAGCTTCCCGCGGATTGGAAACCGCGCCAAGAATGATCTCTCACATTGTCT
>PLRZ01000461.1:0-2762 GCA_003164075.1 Bryobacterales bacterium
CTGGCGGTATCGGCGGATGGCCGCAAAGTGGCGCTCATCGCGCACGGCGAGGTCTTCGCCTCCTCCGCCCGCGATGGCGGCGCCGCGTTCCGGGTGACTCACACGCCGGGTCCGGAGACGCAAGTAGTCTGGGCGCCCGACTCCACTCGCGTGGCCTATCTCAGCGAGCGCGACGCGGTGACGCACGTCTTCCTCTATGATTTTGCCCACCACGCCGAAACGCAGTTGACCAAGGATACCCAGCCCGATCAAGCCATCAAGTTTTCTCCCGACGGCAAGAACCTGGCATTCGTGCGCAATCACAAGGAGCTGCGCGCGGTGGACCTGGATTCCAGGCAGGAGCGGCTGCTGGCCTCGGGATTCGTCAGCGGGTCGTACGCCTGGGCACCCGATAATCAGTGGATTGCTTATGTGGGCGACGATGACCGCGGATTGCGCAATGTTTACGTAGTGGGCGCGGCTGGGGGCGCCACGCACCAGGTGAGCTTTCTGGCCAACAGCAACCTCAATTCGGTGCAGTGGAGCCCCGACGGGAAGTTTCTGATTTTCGAAACCAGCCAGCGCACGGAGACGCCTCAACTGGTGCGCGTGGACCTGGTTCCGAAAGAGCCCAAGTTCACCGAGGATACCTTCGACGACCTTTTTAAACCCGAGGCGCCCGCTCGCGGCGGACGGGGCGCGGCGGCGGCCAGCGTCGATGGCGAAACCGGGGGACGCGGCGGTCGCGGCACTCCCGCCGCCGAGCCCAAACCGCCGGTGAAAGTGGAGTTCGAGTTCGACCACATTCGCGAGCGGTTGACCGTACTGAACACCGCCGGGCTGACGATCAATAACCCCGTCATCAGCCCGGACGGCCGCAATCTGCTGTACAACGGCACGGCCGGCGGACAGGCCAACCTGTATCTCTATCCGCTGGAAGAAACGGCCGGCGGACGCGGTGGACGAGGCGGTGGTGGCGCTGGCGGACGCGGCGGCGGCGGTACGGCGCGGCAATTGACCAACACTCCCGCGGCGCGCAACCACGCGCAATTCTCCGCCGATTCGCGCGACGTCTATTACCTGGAAGGCGGCCACGTGTCGGCCATCGGGGTGGAAAACCGCCAGACCCGGACGGTGAATATCGATGCCGAAATGGACGTCGACTTCAACCAGGAGAAGATGGCGGTATTCGAAGAAGCCTGGGCTGCCCAGCGCGACGAGTATGCCGACCCGCATTACAATGGCGCCGATTGGAACGCGGTCCGCAAGACTTATGCGCCGCTCATCGAGGGCTCGCGCAATCCGGATGAGATGCGCGCCATCCTGCGGCTGATGATCGGCGAGCTCAATTCCTCACACTCGGGCATCTCGGCGCCGGCGGCGGCGGGCGGTGGCCGCGGCGTAGTCGGGCAACTCGGCCTTTCTTTCGACCGCGCCACTTACGAGACTTCGGGTAAGTTGAAAATCGCCGATGTGTTGCCGCACTCGCCCGCGGAACTGGCGAAGATACAGGTGGGCGAAGAACTGCGCGCGGTGGACGGGGTGGCCATCGGGCCGCGCGTCAATCTGGACGAGCAACTGCAGTATAAGATCGACAAGCGCGTGGTGCTCGACATTTCCGGCCGGCAGGTTACGGTGCAACCGGTGGCGTCGCTGGCCGACCAGATCTACCGCAAGTGGGTGGAAGACAATCGCAGCTACGTGGCTAAGATCAGTAACAACCGGCTGGGCTACGTGCATGTNNAACCGCGCGCGGCAGGGCGTGGTGATCGACATCCGCAATAACAACGGCGGCTTCGTCAATGCGTACGCGCTCGACGTGCTCACGCGGCGCCCGTACCTGACGATGACCGACCGCAACGGTCCGTCCGCCTCCGCGCGCACCGCGCTGGGGCAACGTTCGCTGGAACTGCCGACCATTTTGGTAGTGAATCAGCATTCGCTCTCCGACGCGGAGGATTTCACGGAAGGCTATCGGACATTGAAGTTGGGCGAGGTGGTGGGGGAGCCCACTGCGGGGTGGATCATCTATACAGGGTCGGTGACCCTGGTCGACGGTACCGTGATGCGCATGCCGGGAACGGTGATCAGGGGGGCCGACGGCAAAGTCATGGAGAACAATCCGCGTCCGGTGGACATCGCGGTGAGCCGGCCGATCGGCGAATCGTACAGCGGGAAGGATTCTCAGCTCGATGTCGCGGTGAAGGAACTGCTGGCGCAGATCGATAAAAAGTAGGCGCGTCGTATTTCGGGGACAGGCTACATAACCTCGAAACTCAGTTCCGCTCGGCGATTTGTATTTCGAGGTTATGTAGCCTGTCCCCGAAATAGCCTTTGGTCAGCAGTAACAGCCACGCATCCGCCGAAGGCTTGCGGATCTCGCCGTTTATCGCTCCGGCGGAATGCGTGGCGCCGGTGCGCGGGTCGAACCAGAGCCCTTGGTAGCGAACTCCGGGGTGCAGCAAGCGGATAGTATCGCCGGCCAGCGAGTAGAGCAGCACCGTCTCTCCGGCATCGTCCGCCAGACACCAGGTGTCGGCCGCCACGCCGTCGCGAGGACTCATCTTCATCAGGACGGGCGCCAGGTGCTCGCGCACGAAAGCGTCGAGAGGCGTGCGGTCAACGGTGCGGCCCTGGCCCTGCCCGGCGGACGGATTCAGCATCAGGGCTTCCGCTCCTCCGGCCATCAGGATGGGAATCGGGCCCGCGCCGCCGTTCCAGGCGACGATGGCCTTGTCGGGGTAGCGGTCACGATACTCGCGGACTTGCCGGTAGACCTGCTG
>PLRZ01000461.1:2777-12864 GCA_003164075.1 Bryobacterales bacterium
TCGGCGAGGATGGCGTCGGTGATGTCCTTGCTGGTGGCCAGTTCGAGGCGCACCGTGCGGCCGGTCTTCCGCTCCCATGCGGCCACGGTGTCCTGGAAAAACTCCTGAAATGAGAGCGGCCCGGCGAATTGCGCCCCCAGGCTGAAGAAGAGATTGTGGGCCGTGGAGAGTTCGTCCAGTTCGTGCAGAATGAAGGCGCGATGCAGCGCGCGGCGGACGGGGTTGGCGACGTCGTAGACCTGGTTGGCCACGTGAATATGGTTACCCGGCTCGATAGGCGGCGGTTCGGGCAGCCCGGTATCGTTGATGTTGTTGGCGGGCCGCCACGGGTAGTCTACCCAATGCGGCGGGATTTCGAGCACGTTGTGGGTGTTGTAAATATTGTGATAGAAGACCAGGCCATGGCGGTCGCACAGGGCCGCGAATTCGCGCGTACGCTGGTAATACCAGGGGTTGAAGCGCGCCAGGTCGAACTGGCTGAGGCCGTCGGACGCGGTTCCCGTGCCGCTGCGCGCCCACGGCATTTCGTAGAAGGGCGCCCAGACGTTCGCGTCGGGCCGCGAATTGGTGGAGTGCTCGTCGCGCCGGCGGTCGTACCAGAGGCCGGGAATCGACTGGTAAAACGGCGTGGCCTGAGCGGCCATGCGGGCGGCGAGCGCGTCGAGGTCCTCGGTGAGTCCGGGCCCGGTTCGGCCGGGAACGAAGCGGGTGATCGACACGCCGCCCACGTCCAGCGCCTCGGCGGAGACTTCCTGGCCGCGCCACCATCCTTCGTTCACCACGCCGCCCCAGAGAACCTTGCCATCCACCACGAAGCGGCCGTTCACGATTTCGACGGCACGGGACGGCGGCGGCGGGGGCGCGGCGGTTTTCGGGAGATGGAACTCAGGGACGCGTACGGTGTCGGCCGCGACGGCGGACGGCGGCACGAGTTTCGCGCCGGTGCGTTTGGCTAGCTGCGCCTCGTAGAGCGGATCGGTGGAACGGCTCACGATATTCCCGGCGCCGTCCGGGCCGCCCGCTTCCATATCGAGAGCCTCGCAATTCCACACCACGGAATTCGCGGCCGTCCATCCCGCCCCTTCGGCGCGCGAGCTGTCGTTCGAAAGTCGAATGCCCGCGCCCTCGACGTGCACGCGTTCGTAGAGTACTCCGGAGGCCCAGCTTTCGAACGAGCCGCTGGGACCGAGCGCGGCGGTCGCGGTGTCATCAAGGAACACGTTGGGGCCGCCGGCCAGCAGTCCGCTGGCGAAGTCGTTCATGCCCTGCTCGGCGGTCGACTGGCGAACCAGCACCTGCTGGCCCTCCACCAGGAAGCTCTGCCGCCGATAGCCGGCCGCTTCGGAGATGGGCTCCTCGCTGCGGCAAGCTTCGATGCTGACGCGGCGGGCACGCTGGCCGACGCGCACGGCGGACCCAGCGAAATGGCGCGTGGTCACACCGCGTACGAAGGCGTCCTCCACGCGGTCGAGCGCCACGGCGGTCCAGGAATGATCTTCGTCGCGCGGGCGGGCGGGGTCGACCTCGCTCTCCAGAGTGAGGCCTTCGATTCCGATATGCGCCGCGGGCTGGTTCGACTCGACTCGCGCCACGGTGCCGGCGCCATAGCGGCGCTCGAGGGCGGTGGTGATGGGCGCGTCCACGGCGATCTGCCTGCGCGCGGCGTCGACTGTGACGATGGTGCGGTCCCAAATCAGATTGCGCGAGCCGGGCGCCCAATCGAGGCGCTGATTGGCATACGTGCCGGACAGGCCGGTCATGTGCAGTGAGGAGATCCAGGCGGCGGTGCTCGGACGTGTGATGACGATGCGATCGCCGGGGCGCAGTCCGGCAATGGATTCCAGGGTGAAGGTGCGGCTGCCCGCGGCAACGGTGTCGTCCGTGACGTCGACTGGCGGCGCGGTCTGAGCGTCGGCGATATTGCCGATTTCGATCAAGGTGCGGCGCGAAGTGCCGGTGGCAACGATGGTAGTGCCCTGGCTGCCGCGCAGCACTACCCCGCCAGCGCGCATTTCCAAATGGCCGGCGATGCGATAGTTGCCGGAGCGCAATAGAACGGCGCCGCGAAATCCGTTGCCGCGGAGCGGGAGGGCGGCGACACGATCGAGCGCGGCTTGCAGGAGCGCGGTATCGTCTCCACCCGACGGACGCACCGAGATTGCGGCGGGCACAACAGGCGCGGGGACGCCGCCGCCCGCGTAGCCGGCAAAGGAGAAGTCGATGGCCGGCTGCGCCAGGGCAATCGGCGCGCAAATAAGAAGCATCCACGAGAGCCGCATAGATCCCATTATGGCCACGGCGCCAGCGGTATGAACCGCGGCAAACTGTTGAACGAACGGAAGGTCTAACGTCAGAACTCCTGATGTCGTGGAATTTGCAGTGAGCCCGCAGGTGGGGCAGGCGGTGCTCGCCTGCCCGCGATCCGATTCGGGCAGCAGGCCGAATCAGCGCGGCCGGGCAGGCGGCACCGCCTGCCCCACCTGCGAAGCTCTGCGCTCCGTCACGCCCTTTTCAAAGCGGCACGCCCGCACGATAGAACGCATGGGAAAGCGACCGGCCCCGCGCAAGTCCACGCCGGCCATTTCGAATTCCGTCAGTCCTGTCATGCTGGTTTCCATAGCCTGATGTCGCCCCGCAATTTCCGCCTGGCGGGGAAAATGGCCTGAGCGTAATTAGGGCAATTTGCCAGGGGCGCGCGGCTCCCCGCCGGGTGCTTGTACCTTTTCGGGAATGCCCCGCTTGCTTACGCGCGCGGCTCGGTAGCGCTGCCCAATCACTGCCGCCGTTTCCGAGCCGCGACGGTAGCGGGTATCATGGTGGATCGTGGCTCGCCGATCCAAACCAAACCGCGACAAAGAGAAGCTCAGCCGTCCGCCCGCAGCCGCGGATGTGCCTGCGTCCGTCAATCCCGCGCCGGCCATTCCGGCCTGGCGCCGCCACGCCGTACCGTTGCTGGTGCTGTGGGGCATGGCGCTGCTGGCTTATGCCAACTCCTTCCGTGACGGCCTGGTGTTCGATAACTATTTTGTAATTGCGCAAGACTCGCGCGTCCGCCAAGCCACCGCGGAGAATGCCCGGCTGATTCTGAACCAAAGCTACTGGTACAAAACCACCGCCAGCTCGCTGTATCGTCCTGCCGCCACGTTTTCGTATCTGTTCAACTACGCCATTCTTGGAAACGGCGCCGCCCCTGCCGGCTACCACTGGATCAATTTGGCGCTCCACGCGGTAAACATCGCTCTGGTCTACCTGCTGGGTTGGCTCCTGCTGGAGGAGTTCTGGCCGGCGTTCGCCATGGCCGCCATCTGGGCACTCCATCCGGTTCTCACCGAGTCGGTGACCAATATTGTGGGACGCGCCGATCTGCTGGCGGCGTTCGGAGTCCTGGCGGGGCTGCTCTGCTATGCCCGCGGCATTACGGCCGGCGGGCGGCGCGCCATCGGGTGGCAGGTGGGCCTGCTGGCGGCCAGTGCCATTGGAGTCTTCTCCAAAGAGAGCGGCGTAGTGGTGATCGCAGCGGTGTTTCTGTACGACATGGCGTATTGCCGCAACGCCCCGCGGCGCGCCCGGGCCGCCGGCTACCTGGCGGCGGGGCTGCCGGTGGCAGTCTTTCTGCTGGTGCGCAGCCATGTGCTGGCCAACCTCCCGCAGCCGATTGTGGCCTTCACCGATAATCCGCTGGCCGGAGCCGATTTCTGGACGGCGCGCCTCACGGCGATAAAGGTCCTGGGGAAGTATTTGTGGCTGCTGTTGTGGCCGGCGCATCTCTCCTGCGATTACTCCTACAACCAGATCCCCCTATTTTCCTGGAGCTTCGGCCGCTGGGAGGACTGGCAGGCGCTCCTGGCCTTGGCAGGTTATGCCGCGGCGGCCGCGCTGGCCGTGGCCTGCTACCGCCGGTCGAAGCCGCTGTTCTTCTTCATCGGCTTCTTTTTCGCCGCCATGGCGCCCACCGCGAACCTGCTGCTGGTAATCGGCACCATCATGGCCGAACGCGTGCTGTACCTGCCGTCGGTCGCATTTGCCGGCTGCCTGGCCTGGGTTGGTTGGGCCGCATACCGGCGGCTTCGGCCGCGCTGGCCGGCGGCGCGCGTGGCGGCCCCGGCCGCGCTGGCGTTAGTCTGTCTGGCTCTCTGCGGCCGGACATTCGCACGCAATTTCGACTGGTTCGACGAGCGACGCCTGTGGACCAGCGCCCTCCGGACGACCCCTGCCAGCTACAAGCCGTACAACCACCTGGCCGGCATATTATCCGGCCCACCGGCCAATGAACTGGATGCCGCCGATAGCCAAGCCGATCGATCTCTCGCCATCATCCGGACGCTGCCTATGGAGCAAAGAGTGGCCGCGGCCTACACCGTCGCCGGTTCCTGTTATCGCCTCAAGGGCGATGCATTGGGGCCGGATGCCGGAGCCGCCTGGTATCGGAAGTCCCTGGATACGTTGATCGAGGGCCGGCAGGTGGACCAGGCCGTCGATCACGAGGTGGCGCGCCAGAATCGCCTGGCCGGCAAGACGGTGGGCCCTTCCCTATGGGTCCCGCTGTATCTGGAACTGGGCCGCACCTACCGCCGCGTGGGGCAGTTCCAGAACGCGTTGGACGCACTCGCAATCGGGCGCTGGGTGGATCCGCAAGCCGAGTTCTTCGAGGAGATCTCCAAGACCTATCAGGCCATGGGAGATGCTCCGCAGGCGGCCATTTCGCTGCTGGAAGGGATCACCATGGGTTCCAGCGATCAGGTGCGGCTGGCTGCCGAGGTAGTGGATCTGTACAAGCGAACCGCGCCCGAAAGCTGCGCTCTGGCAGGCGGCGGGGATTCGGCGGCGATCGACTTCAATTGTCCGCTGGTCCGCAATCAGCTTTGTTTCGCCGGCCGGAATGTCGCCCTGCTGTATCGTCAGATGCACCGGGAAAGCGATGCGGTAGCCACCGTTACCAGTGCCGTGGGGAGTCTGGGTTGTCCCGCGGAAATGTTCCAGTAACCGAGTGCGTCTGGATTGGTCGCGCATTTTCGCCAATTCTTCGGCCGGCCTGGTTAGTTTCTGTCGCGAAACTCCGGCTCGTAACGGCAAGACCGCTCCCTTGCGGTCACGGCTCGGTAACAAGTCCCGTGGAATCATCGCAGCGTCAGAACTCCTGAGGTCGCCCCGCAATTTCAGCCCGGCGGGGAAAATGGGCTGACCATTCCTTTCGATGGCTCACTGCAAATTCCACGACATCAGGAGTTCTGAGCGTTTTCCGAGCCGCGCGCGCCAGCAAGCGGTTTTTACCACTTGAACTTTAAGGCAGTTTCGCGACAGAAGCCGCTGAGACTGGTCAGGCAGTGGCTTGGTGCGGCAGACCGTGGGCAGAAGAGGCCGGGGCATCCGCTGCCGGCGCTAAGCCCTCGGAATCACTTCCCGTTCCTCTTCGAAGCAGGCTTGCTCGAAACAGGCTTAGGGGCGCTGGCAATCGCCTGGCGCATCACATCGGCCTCCGGCGGCCGGTAAAGCGGTCCCGTGGTGCGGAAGAGATCCTGCGACCAGACGGGCGGTTCGCGGCCGACGTAGGGGTTCTGCCAGGAATCCACTGGCAGCCACTTCTGCACCTTCCCCCACACCAGATCTCCCACCATGGCCCCAACATCGTACTTCAGGGCGATCGGCAGAATGGCTTCGATGGTGCTTCCCTGGTCGCGGGCCAGGAATCCTGTGCACACTACCGGACGGTGGAAAGCCTGTAGCCACTTCACGCGCTTCTCGAACTCTTCCGGACCGTCGTAATTCTGGAAGGAAATGAAATCCGAGAGCTCGATTTGGATCTTTTCGATGGGCCCGAGCTTGGCGTCGCTCGACCAGTCGCCCTTCCACAGTCCGCTGGTAACCGGCTGGGACGGAATCCCGGCGCGCACGTACTGAAAAACCTTGGGCAGCATCACGCGCACCAGTTCCGCCTTGTTGGGCGGCTCGGAAGTGCTGAAGTGCCCCCCGTTGGCGCTGTCGGGTTCGTTCCAAACATCCCAGGCCAGCACCCGCTTATCGATAGAAAAGGCGGCCACCAGCTCTTTCGCGTAGTTGAGGGCCTTTTCCTGTTCCTTGGGATCCACCAGGCCCTTCGCGCCGGGGCTCTGAACCCAGAGGGAGTTGCGCACCCCAGGCTTGGGCTGCCGCTGCCGGCCGGGTTCCGGATAGGGATCGCCGGAGGAGTCGAACAGCACAAAAATGACCTTCATTTTGTGCTTGTCGGCGATCTTCAGCAGCTTGTCCATGCGCCTCTGAAGTCCGCCGGAATCGTGTTCCCAAAGCAGGTCGTGGAGGAACACGCGCAGGGTATTGATTCCCAGGCTCTCGGCCCAACCCACCTCCATATCGATGCGGTCCGCATCGAAGGTCTCCTGCTGCCACATTTCAATCTGGTTGACGGTGTTGCTCTGAATATAATTGGCGCCCATCATCCAAGGCTGGCGAGAGTACCAATCGGCCGCGACACTGGGGCTCCACTGCGGAGTTTGAGCGATGGCAACCGCGGTTGCGAAGAGCGAAATGACCAACACTAGACGTTTCATGTACCGACTAAGCAAGCGAGAGGGCTTGGCCCGAAGATATCGCGTTGTGGGTACAAACGTCAAGAGTGCCTGAATCTGCTAGAATGGGAAAGGCTTTTGGTGTCCCGCGAAACCTGGCCCGAATCTGCGCCATCGCGTCGCCGAACAATCTTGAAGCAGGGAGCAGGATTCACTGTGAAAAATATCTTCGTGGGCAATTTGGATTTCGCGGCAACAGAGGCGTCCGTGCGTGCTCTATTTGAGGCGCACGGAACGGTAACCCGGGTGAGTTTGGTAACAGACCGGGACACCGGTCGTCCGCGCGGCTTCGGATTCGTGGAGATGAGCGATTCCGCCGAGGCGGATCGTGCCATCGCCGCGCTCAACGGCTCTGACTTAGGGGGCCGGGCACTCAACGTCAACGAAGCACGTCCCAAGGGCGAAGGTG
The DNA here is from genome assembly GCA_003164075.1 of Bryobacterales bacterium. Next base: position 9,750 of record PLRZ01000461.1, read on the forward strand.
GCGGCGGCGGAGGCCGCGGCGGTTCTGGCGGCGGGCCCCGGCAGCGGCGCGAGCCGCGCTGGTAAATCTTGCAGTTTTCGCGGCCGGTTGCCACATTCCGGTCGCAGACAGGAGTCATCCTCATGGGTATGCGGTCGGGTACCACCTTCAAGAAAAGACAAAAAGAGATCGCGCGCATGGAAAAGCAGCGCGACAAGTTTGCCAAGAGACAACAGCGTAAGGCGGAGAGGCTGAATGGCCCCCCTGTCGATGACATGGGCGAACCGGTAGGCGATCTGTCCGATCCGGAGCTGTCCGATCCGAAGGACGATCAGTTGGATCAGCAGCCAGGCGCAGTTTCCATGCCGGCGGAATAGGATTCGCACCATGCCGTCAGACCGGCGGCGTTGCGGGAATCCGGGCCGCCTGCAAGGACGGAGGTAGTAATGCAGTTACGGTACATGGGATTCGAGCAGGCCAAGGCAGTCCGCGTCTATCGATTTGACCGCATTGAAGAACGCGTTCCCACAGTTCGCTATACGGTCACCGCCGATCTGGCGCTGTTTCTGAAGCATCACATCGGCATCCAGGAAGGCCCCGCCTTGTGCGCGCGCAAATTGACCTCCGATCTGGAGGGCTTGACGCAGTGCGAGCACATTCTCACCAACGACGATCTGCTGGCTTACGTCACTGCCCGCGCCGATGCCGACGCTCGCAAAGCCGCCGCGCGCAAGCCCGGGGTACGCCGGCGCGCTCCTGTGCGCAACGAGGCTTGGGGCGGAATGAACGGAGCGGCAGCCGGCAATCGCGAACAATGATCCCGTCGCCGCAATGTTATCCTGAAGGAAGCACTCCGGTGGTTTGGACATTCGCTTGAAAATCGGTTTTGTAAGTCTGGGTTGCCCCAAGAACCTCGTCGATAGTGAAGTCATGATGGGCCAGCTTGTGGCCAAAGGCCACGAACTGACCTCCCATCCGGACCAGGCCGAAGTGCTGGTGGTCAACACGTGCAGTTTCATAGACCCCGCCAAAAAAGAGTCGGTCGATACCATTCTGGAGATGGCGGAGTACAAGAAGGTGGGCCGCGCCCGCAAGTTGATCGTGGCCGGCTGCCTGGTGGAGCGCTATCGCGGCGATATTCGCGAGGAAATGCCCGAGGTGGACGCGCTCATCGGCACCAACGAACTGGACCGTATCGTGGCGCTGTGCGAGGGGATGGAACCGGCCGCCGGCGTTGCCGAGCCGTATCTCTATCACGACCTCACGCCGCGCGTGCTGGCCACGCCGCGCCATTTCGCCTACATCAAAATTGCCGAAGGCTGCGACCATCCCTGCACCTTCTGCGTCATCCCGCAGTACCGCGGAAAATTTCGCAGCCGGCGCTTCGAATCGGTGATCTCGGAAGCCACCCGCCTGTTCGAGCAGGGAGTTCGCGAGATCAACCTGATCGGGCAGGATACCACCTGCTACGGCGAAGACTTCGGCCTGAACGACGGCTTGGCTCATCTGCTTGCCCGCCTGGCGCGGATCGAGACGGCGCACCGCAAGTGGATTCGCTTCCTCTACGCCTATCCCAACAAAATTACCCAGAAACTGCTCGACACCCTGGCCGAGCACGGCGACCTGGCGAAGTATATCGATATGCCGCTGCAGCACGCTAGCGCCTCGGTCCTCAAGCGCATGAAGCGCGGCTCCTCCGGGGCGATTTTCCTGAAACTGCTGGAGCGCATCCGCCGCACCATTCCGGGCGTGGCCATCCGCACCAGTTTCATCGTCGGCTTCCCCGGCGAGACGGCGGAGGACTTCGCGGAACTGTGCCAGTTCGTGGAAGCGGCGAAGTTCGACAATCTGGGCGTGTTCGCCTATTCCGACGAAGATACCAGCGCCAGTTACGCNNGGTTGGTGGGCGCGGAAGTGCCCGTACTGGTGGAAGGCCCGTCGCCGGAGACCGACCTTTTGTGGGCCGCGCGCATGTCGACGCAAGCGCCGGAAATCGACGGCGTCACGCTGATTAACGATTTCGAAGGCGCCGAGCCGCGGAGCGGCGAAATGCGGACCCTGCGGATTACCGAAGCGCACGATTACGATGTGGTGGGGACGCTGCTGGCGCCCACCGAACCGCCGCCGCGCCTGGCTCCCTCGCCGCTCATTCAGATCGGTCTATGAACTTCAAGTGCCCCATATGCAAGAAGGATGTAAAACTAGGCGACTCCGATTTTCCCTTCTGCAGCGAACGCTGCCGCATCATCGACCTGGGCAACTGGTCGTCGGAGAAGTACCGGATCTCCTCGCCGGCAGATCCGCGGCAAGATGTAGAGGAACTGGAAGAGGAGTGACACGGAGACTACGGCGGACAGTCGCCGTNNGCGAGCACCGCCTGCCCCACCTGAGTGTCTGCGCCACAGCGTGGCAGTGGAGTCACTGAGATATGCGGGCTAATCGATCCGGAACGCGCCGGAAACCTGGACCGCCGCTTCCTGCTCCTCTACTCCGCGCACATCGGCCCATCGCGGCCCGCGATACAATAGCGGCGCCAGTTCCGCCACCTTATTGGCGGGGCCGGCGGCGTAAACTTCCACGCGGCCGTCATCCAGGTTCCGCGCGTACCCGGTGAGACCCAGCGATACGGCGGCGCGTTGCGCGAAGTAGCGGTATCCTACCCCTTGCACCCGTCCGCGCACCAACCAGCGGCGAGCGTCCAAACCCTTGGCAGCCATCCGCTGGTGAGGATACCACTACTTCTTGCGCACCTCCAACTCGACGGGACGCGCCACCGCGTTCACTTCGGGCTCATAATATTCGTACGCGCGCGAGGGGAATGTGCGCGCGCGAATCGGGTATTTGGCTCGCAGACGGAAGCTCAGATTGACTGCGTCGCCCGCGGCGAAGGAATCGAAATAGAGGATCGCCTGCGTGGCCGTCAGACTGAATTTCTGCAGGCGTCCGCTCTTCAGGCCGGCGCTTTTCTCCTGGTAGGTTTGCAGGTCTTCGCTCAGTAGGTCGAAGCCCGGCGGAATTCCCAGGTCGACCATCACCATGTTGGCCGTCTTCGATAGATTGTTGCGCACCGTCGCGGTGGCGGTGGCGATATCGTCCTGCGCCAGCAGCGACCGGTCGTAGGCTACGTCGATGGAGA
>PLRZ01000455.1:0-5039 GCA_003164075.1 Bryobacterales bacterium
AGCGGCGTGCCAGTCCCACCACGGTGCCCGATTCGGCCATGCCGAAGTGTGCCTCGTCGAAGATCACGCGGCTGCGCGGCCCGATGACGGCTGAAATTAGTCCCAAGCGATCGAGTTTGATAGTCGAACTGTTGCTGAAATCGCCGCTTTCGGAGAACAGAACGACGCTGCCCTTTTGGAAATCGCGTTCGATGGCCAAAATTCTCGGGCCGTCGCGTTCGAGAATGCGCCAATCGGCGGCTTGGGTGAAGTAGGCGATCTGCGGATCCTCGAAGCCGAATTTGACATGCCAGCGCTTTTCGAGATCCTCGATGTGCTGTGGCTTGTCGTTCCCCCAACCCCACTCAAGACCGGCCACCACGCGACTGCCGCGCTTGGCGAGTCGCTCATAGGATTCCGATTCGTTGGCAAACTGATCGACGTTGATTGCCAAAAGGAAAATTGTTGCGTTGCTCTCTTCGAAATACTCCAGCGGGAAATAGTTGCGGCTCACCGTCACGCCGGGAGTCCGCGAGAGGCTCTCGTAGAGCAGCTTTGCGCCGTCGGGACTGGCGCGCATGCTGGAATATGGCGGGTATACGTCGCCGGTGGCGAAGCGGATGGAGAATGCGCGGATCAGCCCATAGGTGAAGAGCGCGGCCAATAGCACGATCAGGAATCCGGCGCGGGCGTTGCTGGAAGGGGCGGTCACGCGACGGCCCCTTCGCGCGCGGTGAGCGCTCCCTTGATGCTCTCGATGCGTTGGCGGAACCCGGCCGCGTCATCGGCGGAAACATCGTGCTGCCCGTACCAGGCGCGTTCGAAGGCGGCGATGTTGACGGCGAACAGTTGGCGCGCCTCGGCAAATCCACGGGCCCTGCGGCGCAGCTCCATCTCGTATTCGCGATTGGTCTTGCCGGGGTGGATGGTGAGGTATTGACTACGTCCCAGCCACGCGAGGTTGGCCAGATAGTAGGCGCGCAGGGCGAAGCGGAAGTTCCGCTCCCCGATGGAGCGGGCGGCCAGATCGAGCCAGCTTTCTTCGGGCAACCGGTCGGCGGTGAGGTCTTCGGCGTCCAGGCGGATGGCTTCGAGCGATGGGGCGGCGGGCTTGGGGCGGGCAGGCCGGAACCAGCGCCGGCGCCAGGCGATCCAGCCGGCCAGGAAGAGCACGAAGGCAATCAAAACGTACAGTCCCCAGTGCAGGCCGGTATTGGGAAGCGCGCCGGCACGCGGAGCGCCCGACAGTTCCAGCAGCTTGCGCAGCCAGTCGAAAAACGCACCGATGGCTTTGCCGATGGCATGGCCGATGGACTTCAGACCGTCGATCAGGCGGTCGGTAACGCGCACCAGCCAGGGAATTCCCTGCGGCGCGGCGGCGGGAACGGGCAGCCGCCAATCGTATTCGGAGGACTGCATGGCCTGGCGGACGGACTGTTCCAATTGTTGCGGCGGCACGGCGGCGAAAGCGTCGAGCGGCAGCAGCACCAGTAGGATGACTGCGCCGGCGGTGAGAATACGCAGGCCCGCGCGGATGTCCTCGCCGGTGGAGATGGATTCTCCATAGAAGCAGCGCACGCAATAGACGGCTTGCATGAAGGGATCGAAAATCATCCAGGAAACGGCCAGGGTGGCCCACAAGAACAGCGGCGTGAAGATGTAGAACGGGCCGCTGCGGCTGAATTGCGATTCGTAGCCGGTGAGCATGCGGATGAGCTGGGGAAGCATTGCCAGGGTGAGCGCCAGGTTGAGGGTGAAGAGCAGTCCCAGGAAGCCGACGATGGGCAGGATGAGCCAGCCCTGCCGGCGGTCCAGGCCGGCGAGGCGTCGCGCGCGGGCGATGAGTTGGACGGGGTCGAGATCGGCGCGGTCGGCGAGGGCGGTGGCGCTGCGATAGAAGGCGACGGTCCAGGCGAACCCGAAAATGGTGAGCGCGGCCAGCGGAAAGACAATCAGCTTAGTGGCGCCGAGGAAGGCCTGGCCGGCGAGCAGGTTCCAGGTGCGGCGCCAGGTCCACGGCGTATCGGCGGAGGCGCTGAGTTGACGGCGGAGACGGCCGGCGAAGACCGCGCGCCAGCAGTTCATCCACACCAGCAGCAGTGCCAGAACCACGGATTCGCGGCCGACCGCGGCATCGGCGGTGTGGGGATTGTTGATGTCGTTCCAGAACAGCAGCAGGGCGAGGGCGAAGGGCGCGGTGCCCAGAAGATGGCAGACCAGGGTTGTGCGCGGCGCGCGGCGAAGCAGGTGGACCGCCTCTTCGAGCAGCGGGATGGCGCCGGGAGCTACCCGCATGTTTGATGGCTCCTATGGTGGGGGCGGCGCTCCGGGACGCTTGATGCCGCTCCCGAAGAGGGTCGAGACGAGTCTCCGAACTCCTGATGTCGTGGAATGAGAGTGATCTCTTCCAGTCCGGGCAAAGACATTATTGGCCACCGATAAACACGGATGAACACAGATAAAAAGGCCAAAAAAGAAGGGTTTTTCTTATCTGTGTTCATCTGTGTTCATCCGTGGCTAAATTGGTTTGTGCGGAGCCGTGGCTCAGTCCGATTCCTCGGTGGTTCCGGAATGCCGGTGACATCGGGAGTTCGGAATCTCGACCCGGCAAGCAAGAGTGCCTGCGCCACAAAAACGGACTCATCGCAAATTCCACGACGTCAGGAATTCGGCGTGTCTGTGCGGCAGATTGAGATCCCTGACCGGAGGCTGGCAGATAAGAGTACTTCACCGGTCTTGCCATGTGGGCTCCGGACGCGCCAGGGATTCCAGAAACGCCTGGCCCACGCCATAAAAGACGAACCACGCGAGCACAAAACCGGCCAGGGCCATGGCCGCCGGAAGGAAGCGGCGCAAGGCGCGGCGAGTGGAGGGACGCTCCCGCGCCGCTGCTTGCAGGCACGCGGCGCACAATAACTGCGACTGGTGCTCGGTGACGCATTCGCGGCAGAAAGACCGCACACAGTGGGGGCAGCGGCAGGACGCCTCGCGGTCCGGGTGATTCCAGCAGCGCTGTTGAATGGCCGGGCTCATGCGAAGGTCAATCCTCTATGATATCCGGCTGGCGCCGGTAGCCGCCGCGCAAAATGATGGCGGCTCCGATGAAGGCCAGCAGCAGCCCCAGCCCATCGCGGACCTGGCGGAACGCGACGATGGGGATCGTAAACGAAACGGGGTTCGTGGAGACCGGGTTCAGCGCGCTGACGAAATAAAAAGTAAAAGTCTGCGCGTAGAACATCACGCCGACCAGCACGAGAGCGGCGATGGCGAGCCGTTGCATGGCGCGGCCCAGGCCGCTGCGGGAATACTGGACCAGAACCACGATGGCGCCGGCGAGTTGTACCAGCGTCATCCCGATATTCACCCGGGACCAGGCCGATCCGTAAGAACGGGCCGTAGCGAAGTCCAATAGCGAACCCACGAACAGACTGAGCACGAATAGGTCCGAGGCCAGCGTATGACTGCGCGCGGCGACGCGGCGCGGCGGCCCGGCGGGCGCTTGCGCCACTGCCACGGGGCCGGCGTTGCTGCGTTCGGCCTCGGCCCAGCCGGCGTCCACCACGCCTTGCGCCTGTTCGATCCACGGCTTCACCTGGCGGAGGAACTTGCGCGCGGTCCAGGTGCGGTAGAGCGAGGGCAGATCGTCTTTGCTGACCGCGGTGTAAATGCGGCACCGGCAGCTCGAAGCGATCGAAATCGCCAGCCAGGTGGCCGCCATCGCGGTGGTCCCGACGCCCCATACAATGGCGATGGCGGACGGCCAAAATGCCATGAAAAGCCCCGGCAGCAGCCAGAGCAGCGCACAAACCAGCATGGGAGTCGAGACATAGAAACGCGCGCAGGGAGCCACCAGGATGGCCTGAATGTCGCGCAGGTAGAAGCGCTTGTACTCCTCGCGGAACCAGGCCGATTTCACCAGCAGAATGTGGTCGGAGCCCATCCACAGGCTGGCGCTCGACGCCAGAGCCCGGCGGCGGCCCGGCAGCCGGCGATAGGTCTCAGCGCGGGGCGCCATATTGTCCCATTCTGAACGCCTGCCACCAATAGGCGATGAGCCAGAGCCAGCCGGCGGTCTGCGCCAGCCCGATCAGACTCGCCACCACGAAACGCCAGCGGGTCCGGCGCACCAGGCTGAGCGGGCGCTTCCACGTCATCGCCGAAAATACCAGGGCGCCGGGCCCGGTGAGGATGGTGACTGGCCAGAAGATCAGGGAAACCAGCGGCACCGCCAGCGCGATAGAGTCGTAGAGCGTGCGCGTGGGTTCCAGATACACGGCCTGGCTCTGCCCTTTGCCGGCGGCGACGCAGGTGGGGCACCAGACCTGGCCGCCGAATTCCACGGAGCACAGCAGGCACACGAAACGGCCGCACTGGTGACAGGCCGCCACGGCGCGTTTGGAAGGGTGATCGAAGCAGGCGGCTTCGCCATCCAAGGCGATTTCCGGAAGCGCCGGCGCGCTGGGAGCGGCGAACAGCGCCGGAAATACGCGCACGGTGTTGCTGGAGCCGCAGGTAGTGCACACCGCCGCGTCGGCGGAGGCCAGTTCCCACAATGGCAGTGGGGAGTCGCAACGGGCGCAGGGCACAGGCATCGGGGATCAGACCTGTGGCGGCGAATACGGGGCGACTGCGGCGCTATCCACTTTAATCACGCGGGTATCGACGATCATGTCATGCATGGCGCGCTTCTCGGCATCGAAACCGGCGATGATATATCCGATGCAGAGGGTAATGGAGCTGAGCCACTTGGCAAAGTAGCGGCCCACGGCGCGTCCCAGACTGACCGGACCGCCGTTGGGCCGGACCACTTTCAGGCTGAGCGCCATCTTGCCGGGGGTGGCGCCCACCCGGCTGACAAAAAAACCTTCGTAAGATGCGCCCATCACGATGCCTACCAGCATGCTGACACCCAGAAGTCCCATCATGGAGCCGAACGCCGCCAGCGCCTCTTCGGGCGGTGCGTCGGGACGAATCCGGGTGAAGGGGCGAAACGCATTGCCCAGCAGGAGGAGTTGCACGGCGCTGCCGGCGACGCCCAGAATAATGCCATCGATGAGGAC
>PLRZ01000455.1:5056-8818 GCA_003164075.1 Bryobacterales bacterium
CTGGCCGGCCGCACTGCGAACAGTAGCGAACGTCCGGGTTGATGCCGGTGGCCATAGGATGTCCCTGGGCCTACTGTAGCAGCTTGGGAAAAGACGCGGGAAACCGCGCGTTGTTGACGCGTGGTCTCCCGCTTTGGGACGCGGACTTAGGAGCCGCGAAGAAATATCNNGCGCGGCTCGGCATGTGCATTTGACGGAGCCGGACCCAGAGGGCACCCCGTTAGGGAGCGATCGCGCAGGTTCGAGACATTTGGTCAGCTTATTGTTTCGCGGCTCCTTAGTTGTAAGTGGAGTTGATGGAAGTAAAAGTGGCGCCGAAGCTGTAGCCGTGATCGATGCCCGTTGCGGTGAAGCTTTGCCAGGCGGTGGTGTTTTCCAGGTCCAGGGAGCCGGTACCGGCCGGCAGGTTCAACAGGATGAAGTTCGGCACGGTGAACGTTAAGGCGGCTACCGGCGCGAAACAACTGAAACTGCCGCTGATCCCGGACGTGCTGTTTGCCGAAGATCCGCCGATTACCACGTAGGAGCCGGCCGCGCCGCCCGTCCAGTTGACGGTGACGCCCACGGACCGGCTGATGGCCGCGCCGGCGGACTGGTTGGTCCAGGTAAGTAACGGGTTGGGGAAAGTCAGGGTCGAACTAAAACTGCCGACATCGGGGCCGCCCGTTCCCGTGAACGTGAACACCCCGCCGGAGGCGGGTATGAAGCCGGTGGGCAGGTCCGCAAAGAAGATTCCCGGAGAAATGCCGCCGGGCAGCGTGGCCAGGGTTTGGCTTCCGGCGGGCCCGCTGACGGAGACCGTGCCGGGATTTAGCCCAACCGTGGTGACGGTCGAGGTCGATCCGGTGACCGTCTCCGACACGGCACAGCTTCCGAGCGAAGCCTGAGAGCCGCTGCTGGTGTAAGAAGCGCCGGTCGTGTTTTGAAAGCCCGCTTCGGCGAGGTCGTTGGTCTGGGTGGTTCCAGCCGTGGTTCCCGGTGAGACGGAGTGGAGCAGGAACAGGGATCCCGTCTTGACCGTGGTCTGTCCGCTGAGCGTCGTGGTGGTAGTGCCGTTGGTTCCGAAAGCCGGGTCGCTGCAGACACCGCCCGTGGCACTTATGGCGACCGCCGTGGGGTTGCTGGTGACCAGGTTGCTGCCGCTGCCGCTGACGGCCACCAGCGATACGTTGCAGCCCGTCGACACCGACGTGGGTACGGTGACGTCGATCTGATTCACCCCGGGGTACCCGGAATCGCCGGCGTACAGCACGTTGGCCGCGATGCCGCCGATGTAGATCTGCAACGTCCCGGCGGCAGCGTGCGGGGTGGTGCTGAAGACCGTGTCGCTGTCGGCGGAGATGGCGCCGAGTCCCGAACCCCAGAGCACGATGATGTCGCCGGGTTTGATCGAGTTGGTGTAGGTGTATAGTGCTCCGGTGGTGGGGTTAGTTGCGCTCGCCAACCCATTGTAAGTGGCGAGGCCTAGCGCGGCGGGCACTACCTGAATGGGGAAGGTCGCGCTGGGCGTCCCGTTATAGCTCATAGTGATGGTTCCCGTACCGGTGGGAGTGTTGGCGGGAAGGACGGCCGCCACCTGGCTGGCCGGCACATCGGGTTTCGGGCACCCGATATCGCCGCAGGCATAGTATATTCCGGGGTGAACGGTAGTCCCGCCGACCGTCACGCTAATGCTGGCGCCGTTCAGCGTGGTGGGGATTCCGGGAGCCGCACTCGACTGCAGAACAGCTACCGCATTGGGGTCGGCCAGCCCGGTGCCCTGAACGATGAAGAGGGCGCCGGGCGCTACTCCGTAATTGGGGAAGCCGTTGGGGATCCGGCTATAGTTGTTCAGTACTTTGGTAACCGTGGGCGCGGCCGGGCCGGTCGTGCCGCCTCCGATGTTCAGCGTACCGGGGCCGATCAGGGTGAAGGTGCCGGCGCCCGACGATGTAGTCCCCGCACCTGTGCCGGCGGCCGTCACGTTGAAAGAACCGGTTGTCCCCGCAAAACCTCCGGTGCCGCTGGTAATGGCGATGGTACCCGGTCCGCTGGCGCTCGGACTCCCTATGAAGACTTCCGCCAGCAGCGTCAGGGAAGCTGAGAACGTCCCCGTAAGCGTTCCTGTGGTGCTGCCGGCCGTCACCGTCAGGGAGATCGGAACTGAGCCCCCCAAGGCGCTCGCCAAGGCGAAGGACGAGCTAAAAGTACCCGTTCCAGTGAGGCCGCCAGTAAAGCTGGCAGTTCCGGTGGCAGAAATGCTGCCGGCGGTGCTGGTCCCCGATCCGTTGATCGTGAGTGTGGTATTGACCGTGGCTGCGTGCGCTCCCGCACACAGCAAGGAAATTACAGCAAGCCCCCCGAGTAACGTTTTCATAGAACCTTTTCTTCTCCGGGCGGCGATGGGAAAGGCGGCTGCCGGAATGACGGTCGCCGCAAGATACAACTGTTTACGCATGTTAACTCCTCCAGGATGGGGCGCCCGTGTTTTGCCTTGGCTCCTCCGAGCTAGCCAAGATCATCCAGGCGTCCCCAAAGTGTAACGCAGGAAAAGGGCGCGGATGGGCTCATTTCAGCCCGGAGGTGATAGAAAGTACAGTCTGGGGGGGCGCCGCTTTCCGATCCGTATGAATTCGTCCCCATCGCTGGTCCGATGCAAAGGTCGGACGAACGGCGCCAAATGTGACAAGAAACCTGAAGAATATGGTGGGGCATCAGCCCCGGAAAACAGAGACGATCTTTAGAAGTCCGCCGACTCGTTGTCCTGCAACGGGAACTCCTTGCGGGTTTCCAGCCTGGATGAAGCCGCCATTGCTGGTTCGGACCTGTTCCCCGCCGAGGCGGCGGTATGCAGCGCGGCGAGGCTGGAGCCGGTCTGCGCGGGGCCGCTGAACGCGCGGACACGCGAACGTGTTCCCGAAGCGCTATAGCTAGCTTCCGCCTGCCCGCCCACCATGGAGGTCAACCGCTCCAGAATGCCTTTTACGGATTCCGCCTGCGCGGTGAGTTCCGTGGACGCCGAAGCGCTTTCCTGAGCGCTGGCGGCGGACCTCTGGGTTAGTTGTTCCATCTGGGTGATGGACTTGGCCACCTGCTCGATGCCGCGAGACTGTTCCTGGCTGGCCACGTTGACCTCATCCACCAACACCTGGATCTTGGTGGAATCTTGAGCTATTCCGCGGATCGCCGCGGCCACATTGTCGACCCGCGCCTTGCCATCGCGCGACTTGGCAATGGACTCTTCAATCAGCGATGCGGTGTCTTTCGCCGCCTGGGCGGAGCGTTGCGCCAGATTGCGGACCTCATCGGCCACCACCGCGAAACCCATGCCGGCCTCGCCGGCTCTGGCCGCTTCGACTGCTGCGTTTAAGGCCAGAATATTGGTTTGGAAGGCAATCTCATCAATAACCTTGATGATCTTGGAGATCTTTTCGCTGGCGGTATTCAGCTCCTGCATGGCCGTCACCGTCCCATCCAGAGCGCGGTTGGTGTCTGCGAATTTCTGCTGGAGATTTCCTACCAGTTCCGCGGCGGCGCGAGTGTTCTCGGTATTCTTCTGGGCCATGGAATTGACCTCCTCGCTCGACGCGGAGGTCTCTTCTAAAGAGGCCGCCTGCTCAGACGAGCCTTGCGCCAGCGACCGGCTGGATGAGGCAATCTCGGAAGCCGCAGTGGCCACTTGCTCGGCCCCGCTGCTCAAATCCCGCACAGCACTGAGCAATGCCTGGTTGGTGCTCCGCACGGCGGTATACAGCAGGCCTCCGCCGGCCGCGGTCGAGCAGA
>PLRZ01000398.1 GCA_003164075.1 Bryobacterales bacterium
GGACAGGCCGGGCTCTTCGGCGAGGTGCTCGAAGAGCAGACCGATATGCCGCTTCCCAACGTTCCGGATTGGACCGATAAGGAAAAACTGGCGGGTGAGAAAGAGTTGCTGGGCTTCTGGGTGACCGGCCATCCGCTGGACCGCTATGAAGACAAGATCTCGGAACTGGCCACGCACGACACCTCCACTCTCGAAGGCTTGGCGAAGGGCGTGGAAGTGAAGGTGTGCGGCGTCTTCACAAATATCGCGCGCAAGCGCAACAAAGAGGGCAAGCCCTGGGCTGCGACGGTGCTCGAAGACCGTATCGGCGCGGTGGAAGCGTTGGTCTTCGCCACCAGTTACGAACGCCTGGCCGCCGAAGTATTGGAGGACCAGGCAGTGCTGGTCACCGGCCTGGCGCTCCCCGAAGAGAACGGTCCGCCGAAGCTTTCGGTGCAGAACATCGTAGCGCTGGACAATGCCCGCGTGGATTTCGACTCGGTGATTTCCATTCGCGTCTGGCTGGGAAAGAACGGCCATGACGACCGCGCCCAGGCGCTCGCCGAGTTATTCCAGCGCAAGCCGGGCGATACCCAGGTGCGCTTGCGGCTGGAAGCGGTGAGGGATTTCTCGGTGCTCTTGGACGTCACATCAAAAGTGCGGCCCGACAAGGAATTCCGCTCCGCGGTGGAAGCGATTTGCGGCGGAGACGCCATCGAGAGGGTTGCGGGGTAGGCTATTTCGGGGACAGGCTACATAACCTCGAAATTCAAATCGGTGAGCGGAATGCAGTTTCAGGGTTTAGTTGTTCTCGCCGTATGATGGACGTATGACTGCACGCCGCTGTTTGCTGCTCGGCGTTGTTTGCCTGTGCTTCTATGCGGCGCCGCTTTCCCGTGCGTATCCCACATCTACGTGGCCATTCCAAACGCTTGCCCAGGCGCCCGTGATCGCAACTGCCACCGTCGAGCAGACCACCCGCGATTCCCACCCGGCCGGCTCCAACCCTCGAGTCGTGACCGCTCACGCCACGTTGCGCGTCCTGCGAAGCTTCCCGCAATCCGCCTTTGCAGCCGGAGATCGTATACGCCTCGACTACGAGGCGCTACCGACGCAAGAGTCCGGCTTTGGCGGACCGGACGTGCCGCAACTCAAGCCCGGCTACACCGTGGCCTTCCCGCTGAAGCTCAATCCCCAGCCGTCCTCCGCTCCCTGGAGGCTGATCGCCGATGAGGGCCAGGCGCTGGTTATCCCCGCCATCGCCAGCGACCCGCCATTTTCCGCTTTGCCCGCGGATGGACGGGGCTTTCTACTGCACGAGATCGCTTCCGTGTTGCTCGCCGGAACGCGCCCGGAACTTTTCTCCGAGGCAACCTACATTTCCGCCTAGAACTCCATCACCGCCGATCTGATGACCCGGCTGGAATCCAAACTGGCAGCCACCAGCGATCGCTGGACGCTCATCGCCGCGGCCTACCTCAGCGCACAGCCCATACCGCGGCCAACCGTGGCCGATCTTCGCGCCAACAACGTTGCCAACTTCGGAAACCGCTACACGGGTTCGCTGATCGTGGCTGTACTTCAAAAGTTAGGCCCGTCCCAAGAAGCCAAGGAGAACCTCATTCATCAACTTCTGGTCTATTCCGATCTTGCCAGTTGGGGCGTGGGGATGACCGTGCCGGAGTTCGCCCAGGAGCCGGCCCTGATCCGCGAGTTGCACACCATGCTGAAGGCCGCCAGGCCTGGAGCGCTCTTGGTCGCTCGCGATGTCCTGATTGCGGGACAGAAAGATATCCTCGCCGATGCCATTACCCTCAGTTTCCACTACATCTCCACTACGCGCCCCGACGCTGCCGAATTGCAGCAGGCATGCTCGGTGATTCGGGATTTCGGGACCGACGAGCAGTTCGGCCGCTTCCTCGCACAAATCCGCGACAGCCAGTATCGCGATAAGCCCCGTTACGACGAACTCTGGCGGAATACCATTTGGTCGGATAACGACCGGGAGCGGGCCGTCCTGGACATCCTGTTGAAGGACGATCGAATCTACCAGCCCAACCTGCGATACAGCGACCTTGCCCGCGGAGAGTTGACCAGGCTTCAGGCGCGCAAGAAGTAATCTCAGACCTCCTGATCTCGCCCCGCAATTTCTGCCTGGCGGGGAAAATGGGCTGAGCCATGACGTGGCGCAGACACTCGTNNGCTCACTGCAAATTCCACGACCTCAGGAGTTCTGAATCTACGCCGTACCCCACCGCACCAGCGTCGCGCGCAGCTTCTTGTCTCCTTGCATCCACCGCAAATATCGCGACTCCGCCCCGCGCCGCTTCACTTGTCCCATCTCTTCCGCCACGCGCCGTTCCTCCCGTCCGCCGTGCTCGAATCGCTGCGCCAGCGTCCGAATGCGGAACTGGTCCCAGTCCCCGGTCTCCGTGCCGGGCGCCTCGTAAACCATGTACCCCTTCGCCAGCTTTTCCAGGGCCCGCTTGGAACTACGGTAGCCGGGCGTCTTGCGTATGCGGCTCTCTTCCCGCACTACCAGGCGGGCCACTTCGGGGTCGGTGGGCCGAAAGCCCAGCTTGCGGTAAAACCAGAACGCGCCGGACTCCACCGCCTCCGCGTTCTCATCCCCAATCTGATACGGGTCCACCGAGAAGCACGTCACTCCCAATAGCTGGCGAAACAGTCGCAGGAGGCGCGCATACAGCCACGCCGATTCACCTTCGCGAAAAGTGTAATAGAGATTGAAGCCCACTTCCGCCCGCTCGCAGAGCGATAACACTTCCACGTATCCTGCGGGAACGCCGTTCTTGAAAAACATGGCCGCATGATACGCCCGCAAAGGCAGACGCCACGCGCCCGGCACGCCGAAAAAGTAGATGTCCACCCCGCGCCCGACGGCGGCATGATACACGCCCGCTTCGTCGGGATGGCTGAAGCCATACAACTCGCGATAGCGCATGGCCGAAGTCGCCATGATCGCATTCAGAATGCGGCGCGCTTCCGCACGCGCCAGGCGTCTCAGCGGAAGCGGTGCGGCGGCCAGTTCCACCTGCAGTGACACGTCACTGCGCCGCAGCAGCGGCTCCCGATGCAAATATAAACTACGCACCGGCAATCGCAGCCGCGAGCGTGAATCGCGGGACGACGCCATCCGCCACGTGAGCGGTGCCTGTATCGAATCGTACGCATCGGCGCCGGCGACGCGCTCCAGCAACCATTGCAAATCGCTTTGACGGCGGGGATGGGCCGCCGCGATCCATTGCCCGAACGGAACGTGTGCTTCCACTGGCCAATCCTCGTTCAACATGGGCAACAATTTGCCGACTACCGGACCTAGCCGATCCTGCTCGTCATACCGGTCCCATGCGATTTCGACGTTGTGAGGATGAAGGGCTGCCAGCCGTTGGGCGACTTCATAGGTGAACACCGCGGTCAGCGACGTGCCTGCAATGCCGGAAACCTCCGGCTCTTCAAAGGGATCGAGGTCGGTACCTGCCGGCAGTCGGCTACCAAACGCGAAGAGAATTCCGTCGGCCAGACGGGCCACCTTCTCGCTTAGAGGATACGCCCGCAGGAACAGCAGCGCCTCATGCAAACGAATGAGATCCTGCGCATCGGAGAAGGGCTCGCGCGCGATGGCCGTCAGCAGGCCTTCCATGTCAGGGGCGCCACCCGGGTCGAACCGGGTCTTCCACGATTCCAGGCGTTCCAAAAGCTCACAGGACATCGCCCTAGAGCTTAACGCACATCGGGATAGTCCTTGAGGCGTAAGAAAAAACTGGAGCGGGAGACGGGATTCGAACCCGCGACATCGACCTTGGCAAGGTCGCACTCTACCAGCTGAGTTACTCCCGCTCGTTGGGGAAACCCCTATTCTGGCGCACAAACATTAGCGCTGTCAAACGTTGTTGACATGTCACTGATTTAAAACGCGTTATAAACTTGCAGGAAAGCGATTTCCTTGTGCTATTCTACTTTTCGGTCGCTCAACGGGGAGACTCTGATCGACCTTTCGCGGGTAAGGAAAATCCCGCAGACAATTCTACCTGCACTCAGCGCGGGGATCACCCCATACGGCTGTTGAAAACGCTGTGGAAATCTTAGGCTTGTGGTGTCTAAAAACTGATGAATCAATGGGATCGAATCCGGGATTATCTACGATCGAAGATCAGTGAGGAGAGCTATGACAATTGGTTAAGTGGTACTACCTTTGCCGGTATTTCCGGCGACACTCTGTTTGTAGCTGTCCCCGACCGGGGAACGCGCGCCTGGCTGGAGCGCGAGTATGCCACTTTGGTGAAATCCGGCATTGAAGAGCTCGCCTTACCGATCGCTCAGGTGTCCTATGAGCCGGTACCGGTTCGCAACAACCAGGAACAGGCCATCACCACTGTGGAAAATGGCGATGGGGAAAGCGGTGTCGCCAGCCTGAACCCGAAGTTCACCTTCGATTCGTTCGTGGTAGGAGCCTGCAACCAGTTTGCGCACGCCGCAGCCAAGTCTGTGGCAATCAATCCTTCCCGCAGTTATAACCCCTTATTTATTTATGGTGGAACGGGAATGGGCAAGACCCATCTTATGCACGCCATTGGCCGCGAACTGATGGACAAGCATTCCTCCATGCGCATCATCTACACCTCCAGCGAACGTTTCATGAATGAAATGATCGCCTGCATCCGCACCGACCGCATGCAGCACTNNCTGCACGATCATCAAAAGCAGATCGTGATCTCGAGCGACTCCCCACCCAAAGAAATCCCCGGCTTGGTGGAGCGCCTGCGGTCCCGTTTCGAATGGGGTTTGCTAGCCGACATTCAACCCCCCGACCTGGAGACCAAGATGGCCATCCTGGATAAGAAAGCCGAGGCCGAAGGGGTGCAACTGCCCGACGACGTCCGGTCTTTCATGGCATCCAAGACCAAATCCAACGTACGCGAACTGGAAGGCGCCCTGGTAAAACTCATCGCCTATTCATCCCTCACCGGGACGGCCATCCACCTCCAGATGGCCCAACAGGTCCTCAAACACCTGGTCCACGTGCAGGACCGCCGGGTGACCATGGATTCCATCCAGAAAGCCGTTGCAGAGCGCTTCCAGATCAAGCAATCGCAACTCAAGGAAAAAAGCAATACGAAGAAGGTTGTCTATCCCCGGCAGGTGGCCATGTACCTGGTCAAGGAGCTCACCGACGCCTCTCTTCCCGAGATCGGCAGGGCCTTCGGCGGGAAGCACCACACCACCGTGATCCATTCCATAAACAAAATCGAGAAAACACGTCACAATGATCCTGAATTGAACAGGCTACTCCACAGTCTAATGGACTCATTACAATGANNTTTTGCGAACCTCTTTCCGCCAGTTCGAGTGGTCAAAAGTAGTTGAATTTAGTATAATTTAGGGTGCCTTCAACATTTGCACAGGCCCTATGAATGCGGTTCTTAAAGTACTCATCTTAAATACAGGAAAAGTAGACAGGAGTTGAGGCCGTATGGAGTTCACCGTAAGCAAGGCCGATTTGGTGCGAGAGCTCAGTCTGTCGCAGGGTGTGGTGGAAAAGAAGACGACCATACCGATCTTGTCCAACGTGTTGATTGAGGCCGTGGGTGACCGCATCGTGCTCACCGCGACCGACTTGGAACTCGGGATCCGCTGTTCCTGTCCGGCACGTGTGAAAAAAGAGGGATCCGGCACCGTACCGGCGCGCAAACTCCTCGATTTTGTCCGGCTCCTGCCGGAAGGCGATGTGACCATTAAGTTCCTGGAAAATCACTGGGCCAGTATTACAGCCGGACGGTCGCGAACCCGCATTGCGGGAATGTCCCGCGAGAGTTTTCCCGAGCTGCCGGCCATGCCGCCCAAGATCGCCGAGTTGCCTGTGAAAATCCTGGCTTCGATGATCGCCCGTACGCAGTTTGCGATCTCCACGGAAGAATCCAGGTTTACGCTCAACGGCGCTCTTCTCCTGATGGCTCCGGAGACTTTGACTATGGTGGCGACGGATGGGCACCGGCTGGCCTACGTGCAAACCAAAGCCGGCGAGGTCGCCAAAATGGAACAGAATTTCCGAGCTCTTGTCCCCAAGAAGGCCATGGGGGAACTGGTAAAGCTGGCGGACAACGCCGACGGCGAGAACGCTACCGCCAATTTTTCCGGTGATGACAACCATCTCTTCTTCGAAGTGGGGCAGCGACTCTTAATCACCCGTAAATTGACCGGCAATTTTCCGGATTTCGAACGCGCGCTGCCCAAAGATCACAACCTGATCGCCAAGCTCCGGAAGGATGAGATCCGGGCCGCTATTGAGCGCGTGGCGCAGTTTGCCGATGAGCGGTCGCGAGCCATCCGGGTGCAATTCACCAAGGGCGAAGTGAAGATTTTTTCCTCGTCGGTGGAGATGGGCGAAAGCGAAGAGACGGTCAACAGCGAATACGACGGGCCGGACCTTGAGATTGGCTTCAACGCTCAATATCTCCTGGACTTCCTGCGGGCCATCGCGCAAGACCAGGTGGCCTTCGCGTTGAAGGACCAGAAAAGCGCCGGCGAGCTGCAGCCGTTCGGCGAAGGAATTACGGATCAGTATCGATATGTCGTCATGCCGATGCGGATCTGAGCAAACGTTCTTAGGAGACTATGGCAAACGACGTTAGCACGGGACAAAGCGAAATCTACGATTCCACAAGCATCAAAGTTCTGGAAGGCCTGGAAGCGGTCCGGCTGCGGCCGGCGATGTACATCGGGTCGACCGGCGAGATGGGATTGCACCACCTGGTGTATGAGGTGGTGGACAACTCCGTGGACGAAGCCTTGGCCGGCTACTGCAACGAAGTCAACGTAACCATTCATGACGACAACTCGGTAACGGTAATCGATAACGGACGCGGTATTCCGATCGATTTACACGAAGAGGAAGGCGTGTCGGCCGCGCAAGTGGTCATGACCAAGCTGCATGCCGGCGGCAAGTTCGATTCCAAGAGCTACAAAGTCTCCGGCGGCCTCCATGGTGTGGGCGTGAGCTGCGTCAACGCACTCTCGGAGAAGCTGGAGCTGGAAATCTGGCGGCCCGAGGGTGACAGCGGCCCCAGTTACACCTGGCAGCAAGAGTACGCTTGCGGAATTCCCAAGGGACCTCTCACGAAGGCCGGCAAAGCGGGCCGCAAGACCGGAACCAGTATCACCTTTAAACCGGACAGCACCATCATGACGGTGACGGTTTTCAACTTCGCCATGCTGGAGCAGCGCCTGCGCGAATTGGCTTTCCTCAACAAGGGACTGACCATCACGTTGAACGACGAACGCGTGGACCCCGAGAAGAGCGTGGTGTTCAAGTACGAAGGCGGGATCTCGGAGTTCATCAAGCACCTCAACAAGACCAAGATCGCTCTGCACGAAAAACCCATTCATTTCGAAGCCGATCGTGAGTTGCCCAACAACGCCGGCACGCTCAGTATGGAAGTGGCGTTGCAGTACAACGACGGCTACACCGAGAGCGTTTTCAGCTTCGCCAACAATATCAACACGGTCGATGGCGGCACCCATCTCACCGGATTCCGCACCGCGCTTACCCGCACCATCAACAAGTTCGGTCAGGATAACGGACTATTCAAGGACGTGAAGGAGAACCTGACCGGCGACGATGTCCGTGAAGGTCTGACCGCGGTGGTCAGCGTCAAGGTGCCACAGCCGCAGTTCGAAGGCCAGACCAAGGGCAAGCTCAATAGCGACATTGCCGGCTACATGACGCAGTTCGTCAATGAAAAGCTGGAGGAGTACTTCGACAAGAATTCCGCCGTCGGCCGCAAAATCGTCGGCAAGGCCATTGAAGCTTCCCGCGCGCGCGAGGCGGCGCGCCACGCCCGCGATCTGACGCGGCGCAAGGGAGCCCTGGAATCGGGCGGCATGCCGCACAAGCTGGCTGACTGCCAGGAGAAGGATCCCGAGCGTTGCGAGCTGTTTCTGGTTGAGGGCGAATCGGCCGGCGGGACGGCCAAACAGGGACGGGATCGCCGATTCCAGGCCATTCTGCCGCTCAAAGGCAAAATTCTCAACGTCGAAAAAGCGCGCTACGACAAGATGCTGGCGCACGAAGAAATTCGCGCCCTGATTACCGCCCTGGGAACGGGCATCGGCAAGGACGATTTCGACGCCACCAAGATCCGCTACGGCAAAATCATCATCATGACCGACGCCGACGTGGACGGCTCGCACATCCGAACCCTGCTGCTGACTTTTTTCTTCCGCCACATGCACGAGCTGATTCTGCGCGAGCGGGTATACATCGCCCAGCCGCCGCTCTATCGCATCAAGAAGGGCAAGAGCGAGAAGTACATCAAGGACGAGAAGGAATTCACCAAGGAGATCATGCGCCGGGCCACCGAAAACCTGACGCTTGAGATCCACTCCAACGGCAACGGCCCTAAGGCGACCCTGGAAGGGGGCGAGCTGCGCGCCTTCCTGCTCAATCTGGACGAGTACCAGCAGATGTTCCACAAGGTGGAGCGGCGCTTGCGCGACCCGCGCGTGGTGGAGGCGCTGGCCAATACCGAGCTGGTGCTGGATCATAAGACCGACTTTCAGAATGAAACCAACCTGAGGTCCGTCTTCGAGGCGGCGAAGGCATTCGGCCTGAATCCCGAGATGCGGCGCGACGAAGAACATTCGTCCTATGCCGTGGTCTTCCACGATTCCACCAATGCGGAGCGTTCCATCGGTCTGGCGCTGGCGGCGCAACCGGAGTACCGCCGCTTTCGCACGCTGGCGAAGATTATAGCCCGTCACAACGATCCGCCCTTCATCGTGGTGAAGAACGATCGCCGGGAGACGCAGCCCAACTGGCGCGACCTGCTGGAATACGTCAAGAACGAAGGCAAGCGGGACGCCTCCGTGCAGCGCTACAAAGGGCTGGGCGAGATGAACGCCGAGCAGTTAGCGGAGACCACCATGAATCCCGAAAAGCGGACCCTGCTGCAGGTAAGGCTGGAGGACGCCGCGGAGAGCGAGATCATCTTCTCCACGCTAATGGGCGAGGACGTGGAGAGCCGCCGCAAGTTCATCGAAGACAACGCGCTGGATGTGAAGAATCTGGATATTTAGCTTGGCACGCTAACGCGCTAACGCACGCCCGGCCGCCCGTACATCTTTCCAACACGCGCTTGATATCCGCCTTGGTCGTCCGATACACTCATTGATCGGAGCCAGGTCGCCCGGTGATTCCCTTGTCGGGCCAGTAGGCGCGACCCTGAAGAACTGAGCGCCGCCCAGCGTGCGATGCGACTTTGTCTCATTTTGCAGGGAACACAACCGGCAAAAACTCGGCCGGAGGCTTCGCTAAGAGCTTCTGCACGTACGTGGTCGTGTAGATGTCAAGGTGGGATGGCGATTGATCGAGCCAGATGTGTGACCGATCCAGGAACTCACCGCAGATGTCAAACGCTTCTGACGGGATTTTGAGGCGCCTTTCCGGCACAATTGCCGTTTGCATCAACCGCATGCGCAGACCCACCATATGCTCCCTGTCCTCAAGCGTCCCGAACGTAGCTGCATCGGCGTCATTAAACTCAGCTAGATCGATCGACTCTGCTATTTCTTTCTGCGACAATGCTCGAAGATGGCCAGGATCGACGACAAAAAGCCATACCGGGATCTGGCCGCTAACCGCAATGGGCCCAAAACGCTCGACCGTGCTGCTCGGCAAAGGAGCGCGCCCCTTGTCAAGGCTGACCCTAACCGCCATATCGCCTCCGAAACACCTGGACCATTTCAACCACTTCTACCCACCGAGATTTGAAGCATATAATATTGATAATAAGCTATATTTCCCCTTGACATCTACCAATAACCACCACACAATATAGGCTATAGTAAAAGCGTTTTCACGGGCCTAATTGTGGCGCGTGAGAAAGACAGTTCACTTTACCAGCGCCAAGGCGCATAATGGAGGCCGACAACCCGGTAAAGTGAACGTGGCGAACAAAACGAGAAACCAGCTAGCCCGCTAGCCCGTCTAGTAGTTGTGGAACTTCGGTTAGGCGCGACACGGGCAATTCGTAATGGAGTTGTGCGATGAGCGAATTTGAGCGATCAGACATCCTGGAATTGGCAAACATTGCGTCAGCAGTAAACAAGACGCTTCGGCAATACGAGCGTGCGCACACGCTAAGCAACCATCGACATATCCTAGCGCGCGGCCGAAACCTGATTGGATACATCCTAGCTGGATCCCTCAGGTCTGAGCCAGAAGTAGTTGAACGGCTACTTCCGGAGGGCGCTGATGTGTACGAATCCGTACGAGCCTATCGATACGCAAAAGAAGTGTGGACGAGAGGTCAGGACTCTCCCCTTGACGATGCCCAATTCTTCACCACGCTTCACGCATATGCAGCCTGTCTCGATCAAATCGAGAGCCGAAAGCCATTCGACGAGTGGTCTCCGGCTCAGGTTCGGGATCTTTCGGGTTTTACACATTTTCTCCGAGAATTGGAACGCCTCCTGTCGGGAAAGCTTAACTCGCGGCACGCTGCAAGCCTCATTCAAGAAAGCGCCTGATACTTCACACTCATTACGGACTGTAAATGGCCGATTCGGTTTCCATAGCCGCGATTCCGCTTCTGCGCGAGAAGGCTCTGGCGATTCGAGCACACGCAGAGCCGTACGCCAAAGGAATCCATGTTAGTAATCCTAGCATAGCCCTCCTAGCGGGCTACCAGGTCAGAGTTTGCGACGCCCTTGTGACGTTGATCACCGACCTCGATACCACCGATGAGGAGGAGCTGTCTGCTGATCTCCGAAGGCTCTTTCACTGTATTCTCCGTTTGGCGAAGCTGAGTCGATTCTTTGTCCAGGGCGAGTCACCTGTCCTACAATCTGACATCCTTGTCCCATGGGACGACGTGGTCAAAAAGGTACATCCGGACGCGGCGCTAATAATTAGGACCCAGTCCGCCTATGAATTCGAAGCTCGCGTAGAAATAAGGGAGGTCTTTGAGAAGTCGCTTCCTCTGCAGCTATCTCTGAGAGACATCTTCCGAGGCTTTCCACGATACTTCCTCGTCTTCAACATTCCGGCAATTGAGGCCTGGAACGTCCTCCACCAGACATTACTGGCACATGAGATCGGACACTTCATCTATAAATGTCAGCGACTCGATGATATCGCTTTTGCGATTCTAGCTAAGCACTTGCCAGATATTAAGCGACTCTTCGATGATGCCTTCGTTAAGGGCCTCGCGGGCGTCGCGTCGCACACATATGAGCAATTTCAGGAGTGGGTCTCCGGAATCGTTGCATCCCGTTTTAAAGAGCTCATGAGCGACATCTTCGCCCTCCAGATAGTTGGTCCCTGCATAGTGACCGCACTAAGGGACTTTGGACTACCCGGATACTCCCTCGACTTCACGTCAGACGACGGCACGATGTTCCTTTACTATCCGTCGTTCCGCACGAGGTTCTTGGCCCTGCTTAAACGTGTGGATGTGTTTTTCCAAAGTGACGGAAGCGGCGGGAATGGAAATGTTATGACCCAGTGGTGTGAAGATCTCAAGCAATGGCAGGCAGCGCTTTTAGCGTCTGGGCCCCCACCTACGTCACCTTTCAGTACCGTGGATAATATAGTTGAAGAATGTGTGGACGCGGCCTCCGAAAAACTCGAAGGGTCTACGTGTCGCTGGGCTTATGATCGCCAGATCTTCCAGCACGAAGTACTACCCCTTTACAATCGCATCGTAGAGAAGATTCCCCCCAACGAACTGAGATGCGGCGAGCATCAAACAGCGCCAGCGTCTTGGCAGTCGATACTTAACGCAGCATGGCTATCGTACTCTTATAACTCCGCGTGGGCACTTGATGTGCTCCGGTTCCCGGAAACGCGGCAAACTGACTCCGATCCCACGGTTCGACACCATGCCCTCCTCGAGTTTAACGAGTTTATAGCCCGTTCCCTTGAAATGGCAATTGTACATCGGCAATTCTTGAACCAGAAGAGCACGATGGACGGGGTATTCGACTGATGTTATCAAAACAGGCAATCGAGACTTTGCTCGACTCCGAGGACGCGGTACACCGACTAGTAATTACACCCCTTGTGGATCGCGATCAGCAGGTAGGACCGGCATCGGTCGATGTCCGACTCGGCAACGAGTTTGTCCTGATCAACCGCCAGACTGGCCTCGTTGCAATCGACCCGGTTCAACGGACACAATTGACCGAAAATATTCCAAGATACCAGACGAGGATCAGGGTCGCCTTTGGGCACGGGTTTTATCTGCACCCACACGACTTTTGCTTAGCAACGACCTTCGAGTACATAGGGCTTCCGCCCGATGTCGGGGCCTACGTCATTGGTAGGTCTTCTTGGGGAAGATTAGGCCTCATTATTGCTACCGCAACTGCCGTCGGGCCTGGCTTTCACGGCACAATAGTCTTGGAGTTGGCGAACGTGGGAACGGTTCCAATTGTGCTTTACCCGATGATGCGGATTGCGCAGCTAGTCTTACATCGTAGCGCTGACCAATGAAACAGAGTAGATACCATGGACAATTCGGTATAGAATTCAGCAAGATACATGAGGATCGTGAGCTGGCCTATGTTGTACCTCTTGAGTATAGGATTATCGTAGTGATTGTCGGGCTGAAGTACGCTGGTAAGACTGTTGTGACTGACCACTTGGTGGAGGACCTCGGTTTTCGGTTGTATTCACTCTCTAGGTTTGTGCGGGAGGAGGTAGACCGCCTCGCTTTGCCACAGACGGATAGGGCTATTCTGAAGGAGCATGGAGATAGGCTTCGGAGGCGGTATGGATGTGATTATTTGGCCAAGCGAGTTGTCCAAAGCATCCGCCGTGACATCATCGAGCGCCTAGAGCCAGTTACTCATATAGCCGTCGATGGGATAAAGAATACGGGCGAGATCGAATTCCTGAAGCGCCTGCCCCGTATCGTGACGATTGGTGTCGCTGCAGATGGGGAAGAAAGACGTCAGCGTGCCGAGAGTGATGGCGAATTCCATGGATCAATCGACGGTTTTGTAGGTGCGGTCGACGGACCAGACTGTAATTCTAAGGACGGGTACGGCCAGCAGGTAGACCTCTGTCTTACCGCCGTGGAACACACTCTATGGAATAATTCGACAAAGAGGGCGTTACGACAGCAGACAGATGCGTTGTTGCGAAAAGAAGGAGGCTTACCACGTGAGTACAGTATTTGACGAGGCGCTCTTGAGACAGGGTCAGAAACTGGCGGAGCTTAGCGACGATGTAATTTTGGAGGTCATTGGCCTGCAGTTGCTCGCCGTGGACCCGCCCAGTAGGGCGTTGGCGATCAACGGGTATATTTCAGTAGCTGGGATGTGCGGCGAAGTGCCGGGGGGCGGTGAGGAAGTTCAGGCATTGTTACCGTCATCGCTGAGAGCTATGGCAGACATCGTACGGGAGAATCGTCGGCGCGCGGCGAGGTACCTGCAGGGCCTGTCACCGCAGATCAAAGACTTTATGTGCGATGGAGGCACACTTAAGAGGGAGTTTGCGGAGCGCTTAGAGGCAGGCGAATTAGGTATCAAGGTTGCCGCCGAAATTGTGGCCGTGGTAACGGGGATCCCTCCAGTGTTGGGCTCGCTAGTGATCACGGTTTCTGCATGGTGTTGCAAGCGTGGCTTGGACCGCGTCTGCGTTGATGGGTGAGGAGTAGCGGCACAGAGCCAATGGCACGGCGATTCTGACCTCCATGAAGTCCCTCCGCCTCGTGCTCTCCCTGGCTCCAATAGCATCGCGACGATCCACGATCAGGGGCGCGTCATTGTTCAACCGACCGCCGAATTGGTATCTCGACGAGCCATCATCTTCTCCACGCTAATCGGCGAGGACGTGGAGAGCCGCCGCAAGTTCATCGAATACAAGGCGCTGGATGTGAAAAATCTGGATATTTAGTAAGTTGAAGCTGCCGCCCGCACATCCTCCAGCACACGCACCATGTCCGCCTTGGTCGTCCGATAGTTCAACACGCAGCCGCGCAGCGCGAATCGCCCCCGGACCCTGGCGTTCGACAAGTAAGTACTGCCGGCACGCTGCAATGTTACCAGGAGCCGTTCGTTGAAAACGTCCAGGTCGCCTGTGAAGCCCTTAGGCACATAATGGAAACAGAAGACGGAGAGCTCCACCGGCGCCAGCATTTCGAAATCGTCCGAAGCCTTCACTAACTCCTCGAAATACTTCGCGCAGGCGATGTTCTCCTCCACAGCCTTGCCCAACCGCCCGGCGCCGGCGAACTTGATCAGCAGCCAGAGATCCAGCGCACGAAAAGGACGAGTCAGTTCGGGACCGTAGTCCCAAAAAGCGAAGGCCTCGTCGTGCTCCAGGCCGATGGGGCGGGTGTAATCGGCCCCATGGCTGAAAGCGGCGCGAGCGGCGGCCGGATCCTTATAGAGTACGCAGCCGCAACCTACCGGAAGATAGAGCCACTTATGCGGATCGAGAGTCACGGAATCGGCCTCTTCAATTCCCGCGAAGAAATGGCGGGCCGACGGGGCCAGCGCCGCGAAACCTCCGTAGGCCGCGTCCACGTGCATCCAGAGATTATGGCGGTGGGCGAAATCGGCGACTTCGGCCAACGGATCGAACGCGCCCGTCGCGGTAGTGCCGGCGTTGGCCACGACGCAGAAGGGCAGATGGCCGGCGGCCAGGTCGGCAGCCACCAGGCGCTCCAGGTCGGCCAGATCGATATGCAGACGCTCATCGGTCTTCACCGCGCGCACGTTCGATTCTCCCAGGCCCAGCATGCCGGCGGCTTTGGCCATGGAAAAATGGCTCTCTTCGGAGACGTACAGGCACATCCGCCGGCCGGCCGCCGCCACGCCGTCGCGCACCACGTTGGCCCCGGCCTTGGCGCTGCGGGCCGCGCCCAATGCGGCGAAGTTGGCCATGGATCCGCCGCTGGTAAGCAGGCCGCCGGCTGGTGCGGGGTAGCCCAGCATCTCCTTGAGCCAGTCGATAGTCAGCCGTTCCAGGTCGGTCCCCGAGGGCGCCGACCGCCAGGCAGTGACGTTGATGTTCATGGCCGCCGCGATCATATTGCCGATGGCCGTAATGGCTGTTCCCGGCGACGCCACATAGCCGAACATGCGGGGATGGCCGCTGTGGCGGCTGTACTCGCTGATGACGTTGCGCACCGTATCCAGAAGCGCGCCGAGATCGGCGCCGGCCATCGGCAGCGGCTCGTCAATCCGCCCGCGGATGGCGCGCGAGGTGGTGGGGACCAGGACCGGTCTGGTTTCCAGTCTGTCGAAGTAGTCGGCCAGGAAGTCCACGGCAGCGTCGGCCATGGAGCGAAACTCCTGGGAAGTCGGGGCGAGTTTGTCGGGCATGAAGTCGCGATTTCCTATACACGCTTTGCGGGCTGTATCAGTTCTATCTTATGAAAGGACATGGCCCTGGCGTTACTGGCGATGGCAAAAGCGGTAGAAGGCCCGGACGCCCGAGCGCGAGCCATCGCGGCGGCCCGCGCGAGCGACCTGGCGGCGTTCGAAACGGTCATGCGGCAGTACGAGCGCATGGTCCTGGTAACCGCCCTCCGCCTGGTGGGCAATATGGAGGATGCCAAAGACGTCTCCCAGGAGGTCTTTCTACGGCTCTACCGGAACCTGGGAAAAGTGGAAGCCGAGAGCAACTTACAGGCATGGCTGTACCGCGTGACGGTCAACATCTGCTACGACCTGGGACGGAAACGGAGACCGTCCGTTCCCATGGAGGATGTGCCAGATCCGGTCGCCACCGGGGACGATCCGCAACAGAGCGCGACCGGCGCGGAACGGCGGCGAGTAGTCCAAATGAGCCTGCGGACGCTTTCCGCGAAGGAGCGGGCGGCCCTGGTATTGCGGGACCTGGAAGGGCTGTCGACGGAAGAAGTGGCGCGGGTCCTGGGATCGAGTGAGGCCACGGTGCGATCGCAAATCTCCAAGGCTCGCGTGAAGATGCGGGATTTCGTGGAGCGCTATTTCCGGAGGCGCGTATGAATTGCAACGCTTGGGAAGAACGGATTGCCCTCTACGCGGGCGGCGATCTGGCGCCGGCGGAGGCGCCGGCGGTGGAGCGGCACGTGGCGGAATGCGCCGGGTGCCAGTTGCTGCTGAGCGGTCTGCGGGAAAGCATGGGACTGCTGCGAGAGGCGCATGCCGATCCGGTGGAAGAGGCGCATCTGGCGGCGGTGCGGGCACGCGTACTGTCGGAGTTGGAACGCGGCGCCAATCGGCGATGGCGGCTGGGATGGGTGTACGCCATGGCGGTGGCGGCGATGGTGCTGCTGATGGCCGTGTGGCCGCGGTCGTCGAAGAGAGTTGCGGTGACCGTGCCGCCGGCTCCGGTTGTGGCTGTGGCGCAGGTACCCCGGGCCGAGCCGCTCCTGCCGGCGGTGCGGCATCGGCATCGGCCTCGCAAGGTGGTGGTGAAAGCCGAGAAGCCGGCGGAGCCGCTGGTGGTGAAGCTTCTCACCGACGACCCGAACGTGATCATCTATTGGATAACGGATAGCAAAGGAGAGTGAGATGAAACGATTCTTTTTGGCATTACTTTTGATGGCGCTACCGCTGGCGGCGCAGGAAGAGAAGAAGGCTGAGGCGCCAGCCCCGCCCACGGTGCAGAAGCTGTTCGTGCTGAAGTATGCGGATCCGCAAGACGTCAGCAACCTGCTCAGAGTGTTCCACGCCAGCATCGTCCCCAATCGGGATATGCGTGTCTTGGCGGTGGACGCCGCACAGTCCACCATGGCGGCGATCGAAGACGCCATCAAACGGTTGGACGTGCCTTCGGCCGCGGCCACTAATGTCGATCTGACGGTCTATCTGGTGGTGGGCCACGAGGGCGAAAGCCCGGCGGGAAGCTCCGCCCTGCCCAAGGATCTCGACAGCGTGGTGACCCAGCTCAAGAATGCCTTCGCCTTCAAGAGCTATAGCCTGCTGGATGTTCTGGCATTACGCACGCGCACCGGGCAGGCGGTCAGTAGCACCAGTTCCGGCGGCTCCATGCCGACGGTACAAGGTGGTCCGAAGCCGGTGACCACCGCTTTCAGGGTCCGGTCCACGAGCATCGGCAGCGACGGAGCCACAATTCACATCACGGACTTGAATGCGCACATCGAGACGCCGGTAAGCACGGTCGCGCTGGCCACCGACATCGACATCAAGGAGGGACAAAAGGTTGTGATCGGAAGACTGGGGATCAGCAAGGATGAGGCGTTGTTTTTGGTGATGACGGTGAAGATTCTGCAGTAGGAAGGAGTTCGCGGCAAAAAAGGGGCGGGGTGGATGCCCCGCCCCTTTTTTCTATCTGATCCTCTCGTCTTTTTCCACTTTGCCGTCGCGGACGTGAATCACGCGGTGGGCGTGCAAGGCGATGTCGTGCTCGTGGGTCACCAGCACGATAGTATTGCCCGCCTGGTAGAGCCGCTCGAAGAGCGCCATGATTTCGTTGCCGGTGGCGGTATCCAGGTTGCCGGTGGGCTCGTCGGCCAGCAGAATCGAGGGGTTGTTCACCAGCGCGCGAGCCACGGCCACGCGCTGCCGCTGACCGCCGGACAGCTCGTTGGGCTTGTGGTACATGCGCGCTTCCAGGTCCACCTGCCGCATGGCGTTCTTGGCCATCTCGAGGCGCTTCTCCGAACCAATGCCCGAGTAGATCAGGGGCAGTTCCACGTTGTGCAGCGATGTGGCCCGCGGCAACAGGTTGAAAGTTTGGAAAACGAAGCCGATTTCCTTGT
>PLRZ01000396.1 GCA_003164075.1 Bryobacterales bacterium
CGCCAGAACGGCGCTGCTTGAAACGTGTGAAGCATTGGCCGTTGGGATCGCGAACGCAGCGCAACTGCTGAATCCGTCGCTGGCGGTGCTCGCCGGCAAGTTCGCGAATGTCGCACGGGTGGAGTTGCTGGAAGCGGTGACGCGAACTGTACGGGCGCAATGTTTCGAGACGATTTCGCGCGGGCTCGAGATCCGTGTTGCGACTTTTCGAAAAGATATAGCCCCGGTTGGCTGTGCACTGCTGGCTGCGCTGGATGTCGTCGATGCACGCCAGCGGGAGAGTAGTGCTGAAAGCACGTAGAGCACAAGGCGTTCCAACTGGAAAGGATGCAGACTGATCGAGCCGCGGCGAGCCGCTAATCCCAAGTCAAACGAGGCGTTGTGAGACATGGTAAGACCTCGGCCCGCGCGCCAAACACGGGCATGCCCTTGCCTGCTCTGCGCCGTTCCGGCCAACTCGATTGTCCGAGGGCGGCCCCGGCGGGAACATTACGCTCTGCCAGGGCAACACACAAAGAGGAGGAGGCCGGCTTCCCTCCTTGCGGAGAAAAGCCGGCCTCATTTTAGACTGAACACCGCCAAACCTCAGCCGCCTTGACAGGGTCGCTCCATGTCAGAAGATGACCTTGAGGGAGAACTG
Organism: Bryobacterales bacterium; assembly: GCA_003164075.1. The sequence goes on from PLRZ01000396.1 coordinate 641, forward strand.
AAGAATCCGCGGCGGCCCCGCCACGCTGGTAATTTCTCCGAAGTCCGCCGAACCAATCTGGTTACCGGGGTTCGCCAGGTTCACCCGGTTGAATACGTTGAACCCATCGGCACGAACCATCACACGGCCGGCCTCGCCCAGCAAAGGCAATAGGAAGCTACGTGAAGCGGAAACGTCTGTGTTCGCATAGCCGGGCCCGACAAGCACGTTGCGCCCCACATCCCCGTAAGTGCCAGGAGCTGCTTGCTGCACAGTTTGTTCGCACAGTTTCAAAGAATGCGAGCGGTGGTCACCAAGCTAAACCCCAACACCAGCTCCGAGGCCGACACCAAGACAGTGCAAATGCTGGACACGTACGGCAACCTCACGTGGTCGCAAGTCTACGATTATGGCAACCTGAGTACGCCCGCGCGCACATACAACAACTACTACCTGACCGGTAGCAACTACACGTCGCGGAATATTTACAACCGGCTGACGTCGGCGACCGTAACGCCGGCGGCCGGAAGCGCCATTACAGTGGTGACGAATAGCTACGATTACCCCCCTCCGCAGGCGACGCAGGCGACCTTGATGCACGACCCGACCTACGGCACCAGCTTCCTCTACCGGGGCAACGTGGGCCAAACTACCGGCATAATCGCAATCCGCAAAATAGATCTCAGAGAGGAGAGCTATGCTGGTCTCGTATGCTCTGGTTTTTGCCCGCTGTTTCGTCGGGATGCCGTTCGTGTCAACTCATGACGCAGGTAATTCACCTGAATTCGCACCAGAAACTCCGGCGAATCTAACACATGCGCGAACTTGCCTGTGCCAGCCCAGTGTTCGTTATAATGTGCGACGGCACGGTTGATCAATTCCTCCGGCGTGAGGCTGGGCACTTCGATCTCGATTTCGTCGACGTAGTCAAGGAGCTTCTGTTCCTTCGTTTCGACGGTCCGCAGTGCCGCTGTTTTTCGTTGATTCGACTTAGACAGCCATTTTTGAAACTCTGGCGTGCGTTCGAGTGCCTCAACGCGCGAAATGAGATAGAACTTCATCGGTCCACCCGCTGAACTGAAACGCGGGTTCGGGCGCATGTCGTCGGGCTCGGGCGAGAATTTGCTGATTCCAGAGCTGGTCCAACCCCGCGTCTTCAGCTCGGGTACGCTAAACAGCAACTTGCGATCATAGGTATACACAGAGACTCCTCATGTACGGTTTTCCCCCCGTCACGTGTCGTGGAGGCTGTATCACCTCCGCGGGCATGACCAGCACGCGCTGTTTTGCCAGCCGTGCGGCAAGGAGAAATATCAAGTACTTTTTCACCCCTGAGCAGGGCATATCCATAATGGCACTAGAGACCTGAATTGCCCGTCATCTCATGAGCTCTCAGAACCTCTGAAGCAAACCACGTGGATCGTCTTGCTTTGAGGCGCGCACCATGGTCACAAAGATCGCGGTTGCGACACACGGAATAATAGCCGCCGCTGCGATTACCGGTGCAAACGAGGTGGCGTCTGTCACGCGTCCAATCAGGTAAGTGGAGAGCATGGTGCCGATCCCCGCACCTGTGCCCGCCATTCCGCTGACGGTACCCACGGCACGAGCATGGAAAACGTCGGTTGGCAGCACGGTAAACATGGTGGAGCAGGCTGCATAGGCAAAAGCGCAATAGGCAAACAGCCCGAGCGCTGCAAAATAGCTGGTGGTCTTCAGCGCAAATAGCAGCAAGATCATGCTGGGTCCGAATATCAGCAGCACAGTGCGACGAGCCTTCCCCACGGGCCACCCACGCGATATCCAGTAGCTAGAAATCCCGCCTCCAACGAAGTTTCCGAGATCCGCGCCCAGGAAAGGCATCCAGAAACCAAGGACGCTTTTTTCGAGTGAGAAGCCTCTACTTGTCAGATACAGCGCGAACCACTCGGAGATGAAATACCAGAACGGGTCTAGCAGAAACCGCCCGAGGATGATCCCCCAAGCCTGGCGATAGCGGATCAGATCGCGCCATCGAACGGCCGGGCCGGCTTCGGTTGCCGCCGGCCGGCCCTCCTTTATATACTCGAGTTCCGCCGCGGACACCGAAGGATGCCGGTCGGGCGAGCGGTAAAAGCGAAGCCAGGCGAACAGCCAGATGAAGCCCAAAGTGCCGGTCACCAGGAAAACAGGCCGCCAGGTTCCGAAGGACTTGTAGGCGTAGAGAACAAGAAACGGTGCGATGGCCCCGCCAATCGAGCTTCCGCTGTCGAATAGGGCAACGGCAAGGGCACGTTCCTTATTCGGAAACCACTCCGCTACGGTCTTCGCGGCACCTGGCATGTTAGGTCCTTCGCCGAGGCCGAGCAAAAAACGGAAGATACGGAAACTTCCTAGGCCTTGCGCGAAGGATGTCGCCGCCGCAACCAGCGAGTAAAACGAAATAACCAGAGCGAAGCCGAGGCGCGAGCCCACCAGGTCCAACAAGCGGCCACCTAGCCCTTGCATGATCGTATAGGCAACACGGAATGCGATCAGCAGTGACGCAAAATCCGAGTTGCTCCAGTGAAACTGAACTGTGAGGATCGGCGACAAAGCACTCAGCGTCTGGCGATCGATGTAATTGATCACCGTAGAGGCAAACAGAAGTCCGCCGACGCTCCAACGCACTCGCGTTCGGCGATGGGAAGGGTTGCGTCCCGAGGAACCGGGAGCCCGACCGTCAGCTTCTTGCGGACCCACGTGTCTCCGAATGGGCGGTGGCGCTGACCTTCTGCCTGAAATGATGGCCTACTTTCCCCACGGCGTGCGCGATCTCATCGACATTCTGTTCGGTGTAATTTTCCAGCAACTCCACTACGATCCAACGCGAAAATGCACCTTCGGCCACAGGACACAAACCAGGTGGATAAGTTCGATCCGTTCCGGTATCGCGTGACTGGAAGGGATAATGAGAACCCGGGAAAGCGGATTGCTTCTGAAGAATATCATAGAGGTAGACTGGGCGTCCGCCGGTGATCAGATTTGCCTTCGCGTTCACACCTTCCCGTCCCAGCGCCTCGGCGAATTTTGCGCTCGAGCAACCGAAGGTCTCCGGGTCGATCTCCAAAAGAGAGAGGAAAAAAGAATGCACGGATCTGGGTGGAATGCGCTGCAGCGAAATCCCTTCCATACCGCGCAAATGTGTTGACAGGCGCTCGCCCAGTCGGCTCCTGGCTGCCAGGAACTCCTCGAGGCGATCGAGTTGCGCCAGAGCCACCGCGCCCTGCATTTCCGTCATTTGGTAATTCGGCGCAAGAAAGAATGGGTTCCGGATTCCTTCCTCACGCTGGTAGCACTTGTCCAGGAATAATGATGCCATATATCGCAGGTGGTCGTCATCCGTGAGGACCATCCCTCCGGAACCGGCTGAAATGTGCTTGAAGTGGTTCAGCGAGAATGTACTGATCACCCCGCGGTGGCCGACTAGTTCGCCATTCCATTTACACCCGTACGCTTGCGCGCAATCCTCAATCACCGGAATTCCATGCGCGGTCCCGATATCGAGCAAGGCGTCAAGATTCGCGGCAAGACCGGCGTGATGCACGACAAGGATAGCTCCCGTTCGGGAAGTTATCGCTGCGCGGACCGACGCCGGATCCACATTTAACGTATCCGGCTCCACGTCCGCAAACACCGGTATCAGGCCCTGATACAAAGGCCCGCTAAGCGAGCCCATGTCGGTAATGGGCGTAGTAATGATTTCGGTGCCGGGCGGTAGTTCCAGCGATCCAACGGCAATGTGCACCGCCGCAGTACCGCTGGAACAAGCAATGCAATGCTTCTTCCCGTACAGAGCGGCGAAGCGGCGCTCCAATTCTCTTACCTTTGTGCCAAGGTAGAAGAAGAGAACGTCAGAATCAATCACCTCATTGATATGCCGCTTCTCAGATTCACCATGCCGCTTACGGGGCGGGATCGGAGTTTTGACGGCGGGCTCTCCGCCATCCATCGCGAGTTTCTGTGTGACGTCAAACATTGGAGTGGCTTTCCAGATTAGAATGCATAGTTGATACCAGACCATTAAACGACGTAACGCCGGGGAATTCAAGACGGCGCTCGCTGTTCCTTGCAGCCTGCAATTAAGACCTGGAAAACCGGCAACAACCGGCCCACGTCATTTTTTCAAATTGAAAGGAACCAATTCCGGCCCTATTGCAATCCCCACAGTATTGTTCACATAATTTGCTCAAGCTAAGAAGATAATTTTTCTCGCGTTTTTAAACCCACTGCGGGCCGGAGCAGAGTTATGGAAGGAAAAAGGAGCCCCATGTTGAAAGGCATAACACGGTATATTGTCAGCATTTCCCTGGCCCTTGCGCTGTGTGGCGTGGTCTGGAGCCAACAACGAAACACGGCCAGTCTGTACGGTCGCGTTACAGATCCGCAGGGGGCGCTGGTCGCCGCCGCTACAGTGACTCTCACCCAAGTTGACACCGGAATTGTGCGCCTCGCCCAGTCCAATCAAGACGGTGAATGGCAGTTTGCCGCCATTCTCGTGGGCGAATACCACGTCGATATTCAGAATGAAGGCTTCAGCAAGGTGGAGCAGACCGGCATCATCCTGCAGGTGAACGACAACCGTCGTGCAGACCTGTCGCTAGCGCTCGGCGGGGTCAGCACAACCGTGAGCGTCCAGGGAACTGCTCTGGCGGTAGACGTCAGCGGTGCGACCCTACAAGGCACGGTGGACAGCCGGAGAGTGGTGGATCTGCCTCTCAATGGGCGCGACCTCGCCGATCTGACATTCCTAGTGCCGGGCGTTCAATCGGCGTCCGGTGCAGCCGGTGGTACCGGAGACGGGGCAAAGATGTCACTTGCCGCCCGCAGTTTTTCTGTGGATGCGGCGCCGGAAAATCTGAGACAATAGAACCTGTCGGGCTAGGGGCAAGACCAAGCAAGATCCAGAATGTAGGTTATTCAGACCCTGGAAGGAGTCTCGAGATGCAGCGTCTGCCCTCTGACGTGACGAAAAGCCGCCTTGAGCGGGGAGCGGCGGTTTTGTCGTGCCTGCTCGCCGCGGTACTATTTACCGGGCCTGTTTCCGCGCAGGAGCCCCGTGGGGTCCCCAGCGGGGACTTCCCATCCGCGCGTGGCAGATACACGATTATAACCTTCCCTACCTGGAGCGCATGATCGACTTGGCTCCGCGCTATGGCATCACGCACATCGAGTTCTCTCACCACATGGTGTGGTACGCCGACGAGTTGCTGGTAGATCGGTATCGCGGCGGGGATGTCAATCGACTGGCGGCGCGCTGGCGCTACTTCAATGAGGCTTTCTTCGGCTACAAGGCGTTCTTCGAACATCCCGACCCGGTGATGCGGGCGCGCGTGATGCGCAGCTTGGATGCCCTCGACCGCTGGGCGGACATTCAGGAACGGGAGTTTGGAGAGGACATTGTTGTCGGAAAACCCGAATCGATTCGTTCATTTGTCAAAGACGTTCGCGGGCGGCTGACGCCCAATCCCTTCATGGAGTGAAAAAGATGATGAAAACAACCTTTCTCGTTAGCGCGGGCATTCTCTGTCTGGCAATGGCGCCCGCCTGGTCGCAGGAATTCCGCGGAACCATCACCGGCACGGTGACCGATTCCCAAGGAGCAGTCGTACCCCAAGCCCAAATTCACGTTGACGAGGCCGCCACTCAAAGCCGCTTCACGACGGTATCGAATGCGGCGGGTCTCTATACAGTTCCGTTTCTACCTCCCGGGGTCTACCGGCTGACGGTGGAGAAGGCCGGCTTCCACCAATATCTCGCTCCCGGCATTGAGGTAACCGCGGGGCGGACAATCGCAATCAATGTGCAGCTCGAACTGGGTAACACCACCGAGGCGGTGACGGTCACCGGCGAGGCGCCGCTGGTCGAAGCCAGCGACGCCAACGTCGACCAGATCGTCAACACCCGCGAAGTAGATAACCTGATGCTCAACGGCCGGGTTCCCATGGCGCTGGCCTGGACGGCGTACGGCGTGGCTGCCCCGCAGAACACACAATTGGACCGCCCGTTCGACAACTCCACTCCGGCAGGCATTTCGATCGGCGGCGCGCCGAGTGGGGCCAACGAACTGGAACTCAATGGGGTCCCTAACAACCAATCGGGCTCGAGCCTCGCCTACAATCCGCCGCTCGACACGGTCGAGGAGGTTCAGGTGCAGACCCTGCCCATTGACGCCGCCGACGGCCACGCCAGCGGCGGCACAGTCAATGTGGTACTGAAGAGTGGTACCAATATCTTTCATGGCAGCCTCTACGAGTACAACCGCATCTCAACGCTGACGGCCGTTAACTTTTTCAACAATCTCCAGGGAGTGGGGCAGCAACCTTCCTACTTCAACCAATGGGGCGGGATGTTCAGCGGCCCGCTGATCTTCCCCAAGATATTCAACGGGCGCAACAAGGCGTTCATCCTCTTTGCCTATGAAGGCGTGAAGGATCGAGTCGACGAACCGGTTTATTCTACCGTCTTCACGGCACCGGAGCGCAACGGCGACTTCTCGGCGCTACTTCCACTGGGGTCGAATTACACCATCTACGACCCCGCTACCGGCGTGGTCTCCGGCTCGACCGTGGCGCGGACGCCGTTCCCGAACAACGTCATCCCTACGAGCAGGTTGAATCCCGTCGCCATGGCTTACATCAAGCAATTGTATCCGCTGCCGAACACCGCCGGAACGGCGAACGGCGAAAACAACTACTTCGCCCCCGCCAACGGGGAGGCCAATTTCTTTAATAACGTTCTCAGCCGTCTCGATCTGAATTTGAGCGACAGGCACAAGATCTACTTTATGGGCCGGCACAACACCCGTGACGGTTCCGGCGAAAGCGCTCTGGGCGGCCCGCTGACCCAGTGGTACTCGCAGGGCGGCAGCTTCCGCATTAACTTTGGCGCCACCGTGGACGATGTTTATAGCATCAGTCCCACTACCGTGCTGAACACCCGCCTGAACTGGACGCAATACGACCAGATCACCGCTAACTACAGCTTGGGATTCGACGTCACCACCCTCGGTTTCCCGCAGGCATTGAAAACTGAAGCGGTGCAAGCCGTGCTTCCGCAAGTCAACATCGGTGCTTATACCACAAATAGCCTTTACAGCGGGCTGGGCGTGTCGGGGCAGGGCCCGTCGGACTGGGACGTCTACCAGTTCTTTTCGTCGCTCACCAAGGTTTCCGGCCGGCACACGCTCAGCTTCGGCGGCGACCTGCGCCAAACGCGCCTCACGGCCCTCAGCCCCGGCTACCCCAGCGGCGACTATACGTTCAGCACCAACTGGACGCGCGGTCCGCTGGCCACCTCCAGCGGAGCGCCCATCGGCCAGGAGGGAGCCTCGTTCCTGCTCGGGCTTCCGACCTCGGGCGGCATTGACGTGAACTCGCCCAGCACTTTGCGCGCGGGATACTACGCGCTGTTTGCGCAGGATAACTTCCATGTGTCTTCGAGCCTGACGCTGAACCTGGGGCTGCGCTGGGAAAAGGAGACTCCCACCACCGACGTTTATAACCGGACGGTGAACGGGTTCAGCAACGCGGCGAGCCCCATCGCGGCGGCGGCGATGGCGGCGTACGCACAGCATCCCATCGCGCAGCTCCCCGTGGGCCAGTTTCAGGTGAATGGAGGCCTGCTTTTCGCCGGTCCCGGAAACCGCGAGTTGTATCAAACCTCGAACCATCATTTCGCCCCGCGTTTCGGCGTCGCATGGACACCTCCCGTGATGCACCGATCCATGGTGGTACGCGGCGGCGTTGGGCTGATGTATGCCCCGCTGGGCGACACGGGCAACAACTTGACAGGCTTCAACTACACCACGCCTTTCAATCCCACCAATAACGGCTATCTGACGCCCGCCACCACTCTGAGTAATCCGTTTCCGTCCGGCGTTCAGTACCCGGTCGGAGCGGCCGCGGGCATGGCAACTTACCTTGGGCAGAGCGTCTCTTTCTACAATCCGCACGAGCTGGAACCGTACTCCATCCGCTGGGATTTCGACATTCAGAAGGAAGTGATCAAGAACCTGCTGGTGCAGGTGGGCTACATCGGCAACCATGACGTCCACTTGCAAGTGAACCGCTCGCTCGACTACATCCCGCCGCAGTACCTGAGCACGGAGCCTTACCGCGACGCGGCACAAAACGCGACCGTCAGCCTGCTGGGCGGCAGCGTGGCCAATCCTTTCTACAACCTGATTCCGGGGGTCAACCTGGGAACCGCCTCCACGGTCGCGCTGAGCCAATTGCTCATGCGGTACCCGCAGTTTACGGGTGTGACCAATCAGGCGGTAAACGATGGCAGTTCCTACTACCAAAGCTTGAACCTGCGCCTGGAGAAACGCTATTCAAAGGGTCTGACGGTGCAGGCCAATTTCGCGTATTCCAAGTTGATCGATCAGACGACGCTCCTGAATTCGTTCGATCCGAGTCCCGAGAAATCCCTCGATAGCATCGACCGCCCGCTGCGGGGCTCGGTGGTGGCCAGTTACGAGTTGCCGGTCGGCAAGGGGAAGCCGTTCGCGTCCAGCGCGCCGCGGGTCGTGGACCAGATCATCGGCGGATGGGTGGTCAACGCGACCTTTACGAAGCAATCCGGAGCGGTCCTTTCCTGGGGCAACGTCATCTACCTGGGCGGCCCGGTGGACGTGAATCCAACGAATATTTACCATACGTTCAACACCGCTGTTTTTGACACTAAGTCGGCCGACCAACTGACAGACAATATCCGGACCTTCCCCGCCACGTTCGGCAATCTGCGGGCTGACGGAACGGACAACGTGGACGCGTCGATGCTCAAGAACTTCACGCTTCACGAGCGGCTGCGGCTGCAATTGCGGGCGGAGTTTTTCAATGCCCTGAATCACCCGCAATTCAGCGCGCCGAATCTTTCGCCGACTTCCAGCACATTCGGCACGATTACCAGCCAGGCCAACAACACCCGCGAAATTCAGTTCGCGCTGCGGCTGTTGTGGTGAGATTGGGGAATCGGAGTGGGGCACCTCAGCGGTGCCCCGGCCAAGGAGAATTATGAGAGTATCGACACCACTATTCCTTTTGCTGACGAGCGGTCTTGTCAGCGCGGCTCCCTTCACCATGAATGGCTGGCAGTTTCACTCCCGCGACGTTGCCAAGGTGAGCGAGGCCATCGGAAAGGCCCCGGAATACGGAGTGAACTTCTTCATCTTTTCCCACGCGCTCTTCGATCACGTCGACCCGTTTCTGAACTCACCCGAGCGGCAGCGGGACGTGCTGGCGCTCGGCGCCCTGGCCGACAAGGAGCAAATTCCGTGGTACCTGTGGCTGCACGAGTTCGACGACATTCCGGACCGGTTCAAGGTGGGTCCGAGAGGCGCCGCGGATGAGCAGATCGCGAAGTCGGTAACGGGCGAGGGTTCGTCCGCCTCCTTCCGGCTAGGCCGCCGGGTCAACATGGACGACCCCGCGCTGATGGACTACCTGCGCGATCGCTATGAACGCCTGCTTGCCAAGTGTCCCACCGCCGCCGGCCTGGTCCTGACCCTGCACGAGAGCGACAACAAGCTCTTCCGCAACGCCGAAGTCCAGTCGAAGCTGACGGTGCCCGAGCGCATCGTCGTAATTTCCAAGCTCATCTACGACGTCGTCAAGAAGCACAACAAGAAGCTGATCCTCCGCAATTTCTTTTACGAGCCGAAGGAAATGGATTATTTCGCGCAGGCCATCACCAAGCTGCCGGATGACATCATCATCATGAGTAAGGACGTGGTCCACGATTTCGACCCCTGGTATCCCTTCGATCCGCTCCACGGCAAGGTCGGGAAAAAAGTCCAGATCATGGAGATGGACCTGGGGATCGAAAAGGCCTGGAACCAGCAAGGCCTCTACTGCCAGGCGGATTACATCAAGCGCGATCTCGAGCGGGCCCGCGACACCGGACTTGCCGGCGCGGTGGGCCGCGCCCAGGTGATGTGGGAACACCCCTTCGAGGACACCCATGAGATCAACCTCTACGCTTACTCGCGCTTCATGAAGGACCCGAATCTCAGCGTCGATCAGGTATTGCAGGATTGGGCCAGGAAGCGGCTTTACCCCGCCGAGGCGGCGCCCTACATCGTCTCCGCCATGAAACGCACCGAGTTCATCCAGTTCCACGGCCGCTGGTTCCTAGGGTTCTGGCTCACCAAGTCTCTGGGCGCCGAGTGGGGAGACTATCCTTACTACTTCGGCCACATTCTGCTGCGTTCCCGCTACAAGTGGAGCCATGACCCCGCCGATCAGAAACTGGAGGAGGGCTTGTATACTCCCGATCAGGCGCTTTTCGACCGGCTCGTGGCGGAGAAAGACCAGGTCATCGAGCAGGTTCGCGCCGGCATGGCGGATATCCAGAACGCCGCGCGCTCCATGACGCCGGAACAGGTGGCGCCTTACCAGGAAGGCTTCCGCTACCTTCTGGATGCCGCGCAGGTTCAGAAGGAGTGGACGCGGGCCTTCGTGGCCATGCGCATGTGGATGAAGAGTCCCAACGCGGAGAGCGAGAAGGTGGTCCGCGATGCCCTGGCCAAACTGGAAGCCCTGGACCAGGCGCCGGGCGTAACCTACGGCCGGAACCGCCAGACGGGCCACCGGTATAACATCGACCGCTTCGTGCTCGAGATGCGCTGGCGCATGGCCAACCGGAGCCGCGCCTTGGCGGAGGACGCGCGCCTTCTGGACGATACCAGGCGCTTGATGGACGTCGATCGGAACTGACACTACCATGAGAACCTTGAAAACAGTCGCGATCACCGCCCTGCTGGCGGCCTCTTCCCTTGGCGCCGAGCCGCTCGTGGCCTTGCGCGCGTGGCAGTTTCACAAGCTGGACATGCCATATGTCCTGGATTCTTTGAAGCTGGCCCGGAATTACGACGTGAACACCGTCGTCTTCTCGCACGACATGATCGGCTATGCCTCGCAGTTGTTCGACGGCAGCGACCGCGGCCAGAAACTGACCCAATTGGCCCAAGCGGCGCACGCGGAAAAGTTGAAGGTCTGGATCTGGGTGCGCGAGTTCGAAGGCGTGCCGGAACGGTTCATGGCCAACGGCGTGGTGCAACTGGACCGGCCCGGGTTCTGGGAATGGCTGGCGAGCCGGTACGACGAGCTATTCGCCAAGTACACGGAATTCGACGGCTTGATGCTTACCTTCGACGAAACGCCCTACCGGGTCTTCGACACCACGAAGGTGCAATCGTCGCTGTCGATGCCCGACCGGTTCGCCCGAGTGATGACCACCATCGACGCCGCGGCGGTGCGCTACAACAAGGACTTCATCGTGCGCTCTTTTGTGTACGAACCCGAGGAAATGGTCTGGTTTAAAGAAGGCTACGCCAAGGCCGGCCCTCACGTGATGGTCCAGACCAAGTGCGAGCCGCACGACTGGGACCCGTTTTACCCCAACGATTTCTTGATCGGCGCTTTCCCCGGGCGCAAGCAGATCATCGAGTTCGACGGCTCCTCGGAATTCACGGGCGAGAACCGAATCCCCTATACCCAGCCCGAGTACGTCGAGCGCCGCTGGCGCTACGACCTTTCCAAACCCGGGGTGGCCGGCTATAACATCCGGGTGGACCATGGCGGATACGACGCCCTTCACACCCCCAACGAAATTAACATCTACGCCATGATGCGGTTCACGGCGGACCCTAAAGTCACGGCGGCGGACATCTGGAAAGAGTGGACCGAGAAGCGGTACGGCGCGGGCGCCGCGCTCGAAGTCGAGAAAGCTCTGAAGCCCACCTTCGACGTCGTGAACCAGTCCTTCTTCGCGTTGCAGTTCTGGATCACGAACCATTCCGCGCTTCCCCGCTTCAGTTACGCCGACGAGCACCTGCGCATACGAACCATGGCCAAGTGGTATCCCGGCGAGCCGAAATACAAGGACCTCGAAGAGCGCCTGATCAACCCCGATCCGGAGCTGCTGGAAGCGATTCTGGCCGAAAAAGACGCGGCCATCGCGCTGGCCCAACGATCGCTCCAACACCTCCAGAACGCCAAGCCGCAACTGAAGCCGGAGCAGTACAACGACCTATACTGGCGGCTCGCCTTGTTGGAACGCACCGCCATAGTCTGGAAGCTTCACGCCGAAGCGTACTTCGGCTACAAGGTGCTCGCCGCGGGCCATAAAGTGCCCGGTCTCGTCGAGCGGGTGAAGCGGGCGTTGGAAGCCCTGAAGGCCCAAGCCCAGGTCAGCCGGGAGAATCCGCGGATCGGCAACAACCCGCCGGCGTCGGCCCAGGAGATCCAAGGCTTCGTAGCCGATCTTGAAGCCCGGTTGGCCAAACTCGGCAACCCGTAGGGGCCGGCCGCCCGGCCCCCAACATCTGCCGAACCTGAAACACGATTACGGATACAGGCCGCGAAGTCTGACCGCTCAACCGGAAGCGCGGAGGATCTCGTAATAAAAAGAATCTGGCTCGGCAAACAGGTTTCGAACTCAGAACCTGTTGGTTGACAGCCGATTCCTCTCAGTATTTCTCTGCCCGGCCAACCTTGTCCTGAACACCATCGCTTTCCCATCGCCCCAATTTCCGACGCTGAATTGACTTGCTTGTCGCCGCGAACAGAGCCATGAATGTGAGCGTCACGGTTAACCGTGAGAAAGAGAGCCACTTACATGAAAACGTTCACTATCGACAACGACAACAACATCACCGCGTTCCCGACGCCGGACCACGCCGAAGCAGCCGTGGGTGCCGGGGCCCAGCCCTTTACCAGTCAGAAGCAGCTTGCCGAACTGGCCACGCCGCCGCGCGCTCCCAAGCGGTCAGTTTCAATCAGCTCCATCAGTGCGACCCTGTACGTGCTATCGACCAGCAACTCTTCATCTCGGGCTTGCTGGCGCGTAATCTATTGCTGGTCCGCTCCTGGCCAAGCGAGGATGAAGGCGTCCTTTGGGTACCCACGGATGGAGACCTTGATTCGGTTCCCGGCTTTGTGCAAACGGACGTAACTAGCGACATCGAAGAGTGGGAGGAAGTCCTTGGGGAGCCACCGAAGGATCTCAACCCATTGGGAATCTTGTACCTGGCTCACGTGGCAGCCATCGCGCAGGTGGAGGCGGTCGAAGCCGGACCAGATGAACCAGGAGCAGTTCCGGCCGCTCGGGAACGGCCGAACCGCAGCGAAGAGATGCTCCGCACGATCATGAGCGCGCACAGCGAGTCTCAGGAACGGCAAGATGCCCTGATCGCCCAAGTCCAGCGCGTTGTGGAGCGTCTGACCAGCAGCGACGTGTACACCTGTGAAGCGGTACTGTCAGAAGAACTCGCCGGCGTATACTCGCGGCTCAAACCTGAAGTGCGGAGCCAATTGTTGGCTGCGGAGCAGATCTACCGGACTCAGGGTTTTGCTGCTCCCGGAATGATCGTCCACGCCATTGCTACGGCCTTCGAGATCCAAATGCGGCAATCCGTGCTCCGTGAACTGTTTGCATTCTTGAAGTTCAAAGGCATAAGGAAGCTCCCGCCAGAGTCGACGGACGCCGATCGACGACCCGTGTGGACCCTTGACATGAAGGCCGACAACTACGCACTTGGTGAAATGGTGTGGGTTCTCCGACATACGCATCCCGCGATCTGTGAGTTCTTCGGGCTCAAAGGTCTCGACCTCCCGGCTCTTCTGAAGGCTTTGGAGGAGGTGCGCACCCGTAGGAATGTCCCAGCCCATGGGGGGCCTGTTGACATCGGCACCACGGCAGCGATCCGCGCTGACTGGTTTCATTGGGATGGTCGGGCTGGAGGGATCTTTGCGGTGTTGTTCAGGAATGAGTGACAGCAAGGGTAAAGGGCATTTTCGCAGACCCGACTGCCGCTCCCGACAAGCGTCAATCAAATAACTCCCAGCTATTGAATTTCGGCTACACCGGGGATGTAGCGTCCGCGCTTGTACGGCTCCCCCTGTCAAAAATGGTACGTCCCCGCGTTTCTCAAGGCCTCCATGTCAGCATCCTGATCCCCTCAGGACTGCGCACAGGATGGGGTTCAGCCGTCCGAGGAGATCTCGGTCGTCGACATCGTCCGGGTCCTTGACGCCGTGGAATAGGTTATTGCGGACATGGTTGAGCAGCTCCACCACCGCCTCAACCAGCAGGCCAGGCTCTGAACTTTCCCCGCCCGAGTAATGATCAGCAAGCTTACGAAACAGTTCTCGGAGGCTCTCAGCGTAACGAGAGTCGTAAACGTCAACAATCGGGTCCTGCCGACATGTCCCTTTTCGCCGTGCGAGCCAGGCGAGATCCTCCCTTTGAGAGTTGATTTCCTGAAAGATCACCTCCCTGCACGATTCTGTGGGTCGGTTTATGTGGCGCTCGTTTGGCGGGCTGGTTCGCCAGTCGTGATCGGAAGTAGATTTCGGACAACGACGGTCCATTTCAGTTGGTGGCGCCGGGTGAGAAGTGGGCCGCAAAGCGGGTTCGGCAGGTGACAGCATTGAATCCGGCAAGCGAAATTGAGGCGCTAAAGCCGCCTCCGTCGCCGGGGATGCCGTGGGTTCACCGGGCGCAACGGAAGGGCGCTGTGAGCTTCCTGTGTCTGCTGGCAACGGATTCGCTGTCGTGATCGGAGCCGTAGCATCGGAAGGTTGGTTCAACACCAGACCGTCAAGTGCTCGACTCCACCCGCATCCGACCGCTACTGAACACTGCCATCGCCAAAGTCCACCGATGACCATTTGCCGTTTCCTGAAATTCCCCGTAAGTCATTGGTACGGATGGAGGGACTTGAACCCACACCCTATTTCTAGGACTGGAACCTAAATCCAGCGCGTCTGTCAATTTCGCCACATCGGCACGTACACACAGAATTATAGCGAACTGCGGCGTTACACCAGGCCTAGGAATTTCGGATCGTACCCGGGGAACACGCCACCCAGCGACGGATTGCCGGTGTGCCGGTCCCAATCCGGGAGCCCCACAAGGCGATTTTCTTCCGAGCCTCACCGGCCTTCGAGATGGAACCCATCCCGACCGTGCCGTCTCGCCGACCACGGAAGATGTCGTCCTTCTGTGGCTGCGCCGGCCATGAACTGCAACACGTGGCGTACAGGACCAGTTCTCAGTGGCTCTAAACCCTTCATCACGCATGATTGAACGGGGGCTCAATTCGCGGACGTGAACGACACCGAGGCACCTGGCTCCAAACCTGACGGTTTCGAGCGCAAACTCGGCTGACGAATTCCTGTAACCCCGCACATGAAGACCGAGCCGCACTCAACCGCTCAGCACGTCTGATCTCCGAGCCATTCGAGAGAGCAAAAGTGTTACAAGAATTAGGATGCCAGTAGTTCCTCGTAAGCCCTGGATTCAAAATCTGACCTCTCGATTCTCAAGCTGGAGATTATCCTGTAAGCAAGAGCGCTCGCGTGATGAATCTCAGAAGGTCTGCTTATGGGCACCTCTACTTCAAGAAACTGTCCAAGTCCTTGCACTTCGTCCAGGTGAATCCTGGCGCCTTCTAGCCAAAACAGTTTTCGTGTCTTCTTGACGATACCTTTCTTCCCAAACAAGCAGGATAGTTCAGCCTCAACTTCGACCGCATTCGACGGGCGGTATCTAAAATAGCTCGAAAAGCGAGGCCCTGGCTTATCTGCTCGCTGGTAATAGATGAACTCTGCCTGGCTGTCCGATTCCAAACGCATCTTGAGACGGCCCCGTGGAACCTGAAAGAACACATCCTCTTGGGAGAAGACCCGGGCTGGTTCTCCAGCAACCTCCCGCACGCGTGCAGCCATCTCTTCGGGTCGATGGAGTCGTACTTTCACTTCGATATTCGCTGGCATACCGTCCTCCGCTAGTCAGTTATTGACGAACCGCAACCACTTCTTAGAAATATCGCTGAGATCCGCAGAGCCCACTTCATAGACCTTCTGGCCAGCCGGATAGTCGGCGGGTCTCGTGAGAAGTGTCGTCATACAAACCAGGATCTCCGAAAAGACTAAATCCAAAATTTCGACGGGTAGGCTGGGCAATAAGAAATTAACAGCCGTTCCTTCTTTTATGACCATTACGGTGTGGCCATTTGCCAGGCAATACTTTGCAACGTGACGACCGATCGGAGTGCGGCTGAGGGCCTGCTCCTCAAGCTTATGCATGTCGAACTCCGTGTTCTTGGAACCCACGCTGGCCAGGATCACATTGTCCTTGCACTCTTCTATTTCACGGAACACCAAAGCCCGGTCTGCTGTAGCCGCAAATATTATATCAGCGTGCTCGAGGAGCTTGCGCTTCGCATTGATATGGAATCCATCAATGAATGCGCTTAGGTTCTTGAAATCCTCTTTGTCATAAACCTGGACGATCACGTCCTGGTTTCGAAGCGCTCGGGCTACATTAGAACCTATCATGCCGTACCCGATTACGAGAGCATTGCGCCCAGCGATCGAAACTCCAAGACCCCTGAGCACAGACTCGGCAGCAGCGACCGCGTCTCTGCCGACAAACCGTGCCTCAATCTCCTTTAGGGCACTCTTGGCCACCGAGAACACCGGAATTGGAATGTCGCCAACTGCCTTTAAGTAGCGGTTGTGGCCGAACGTCGTATCCTCGACGATACCAGAGATGTACTGTGGTGCTTCCGGAGATAATCGCTTTAGTGGCTCTGCAAAATAGCCGCCTACGTCAAGAATCAGGATCGGCCTGGTATCGTTCTTTGACGCATGAATAGCTTCGTTGAGAAGGTCATCCAAGAAGGTCGAGGTTTCTAGCTGATCATAAGTGATAAGGATTGGTTTCGTGCCGCTTGACTCCAACAACTTGGCGGCAGCGTCATCAATCGAATAGGGTTTTGCCAATAGGGCGAAAATGTCGACATCTACGCTCTTCAGGTGGGAGATATACTCTACCGTCGTTGGGAGTATGTGTTCAAGAATGATCAGACGTGCTCGACGTAGAGCATCGTTTTCCGCTAGCCGTACCAGCCAGCGCACAGTGCGAAGTTGCGTGTTCTCTAAGAGGTAGGGCATCCGTAGCCTAATGAACAGGTTCATTATACCTCTTCGTCTCTTCGTCGGCGGAGTTGTGTGCGTTTTGTTGCGAATCGTACGGCAGCCCTCTTTGTGGCAGTTCAGTTTCGGCAGATATCGGCTGACACGTGACTCCGGGATAAGACAATCAGCGTGGTTGCTGTGGTAATCGCCGATCATTCCGAGCGATAACGTTAAGGGGTAGCAGACTCAATGCTCCGAATTGCGATTTACGCTCGTGTTTCCACTACCGACAAGGGCCAGGACACCGAGAATCAGCTTCGGGAACTTCGCCAGTTCGTCGTCAACAAGTCCTCCGAAGGCTGGACCCTCGCCGACGAATACGTCGATCACGCCACCGGCAAGAACGCCAACCGTCCCGAGTTCCAGCGGCTATTCCGCGATGCCGCCGAACGGAAGTTCGACCTCGTTCTGTTCTGGTCGCTGGACCGTTTCACCAGGGAGGGCGTCCTGGAGACCCTCCAGCATCTTCAGCGGCTCACCGGGAACGGGATCGACTGGTGGTCACTTAAGGAAGAGTATCTCCGCAGCATCGGTCCGTTCCGCGACGCGGTGCTTTCGATCCTGGCCACCATCGCCAAGCAGGAGCGGGTTCGCCTGTCGGAACGTGTCAAGGCGGGTCTGGACCGGGCGCGGGCGCAGGGCAAGGCTGTCGGCAGGCCCAAGATCGTAGTTGATCGCGCCAAGGTCCTGGAACTTCACGGGCAGGGTTTGAGCCAGTGGGACATCAGCCAGCGGCTCGGCGTCTCCAGGGCGAGTGTCGGTCGGATCGTTGCGGAGAGGAGCAGCGGCACGGTATGACCTATCGGGTTGTTTGGGAGATTGATATCGAGGCCGATTCCCCACGAGAAGCTGCGAAGACGGCAGATGCATTCCGCCGTCTTTCGACGATGCCTTGCTTCACCGTTCGCGACCCAGCCGGCAACGTGAGCGAAGTGGATCTGGATGAATCGGACTGCGATTGTACGTGCCAATCCGGTCGTTGGAGTGTAGCCCGGCAGTTCGGCCGGCACTAGGGCGGTCGCCAGTGCAATCTATGCCAGAACTCAAGTCGATATTTTGCGTTCATTGCGGCTACGAGGTCGGACCCCACGATACCTGGACGCTCCAATGCTGGTGCGGGACCAAGGCCAAGCCGATGCCAAATCCCGAGAATCGCCTCGCCGCCATCCTGGATCGGCTTAACCAGGTGAGCGGCGAGGTCTGCCGCTGGCGAGGGTCCCGTTATCAGGGCAACGGCATCTGGGATTACACACCGCCGGACCCGTTCGACAACGCATCGATCTCCAGCGGTGATCTCTGTCCGATCAGAGACACGGAGACCCCAGGCCTCACCGACTACTTCGAACCGAACTACATGGGCGGCTCCGATTATTCTGGCGGTTCGGTCGAGGTTGCCAACCACAAGGTCTTCCTGGAGGAATTCGGTGACCTGCCTGGCGTGCACGAAATCCACGGCGACTTCGATACCTACGGCGTGGTGATCCGGCTCGACTGCATTACGTCACGGATGGTCGCGGTTTTCACGGCTCTGAGCAACTACCCGGTGATCTGCGAGGAGGTCCTATCTGATGTTGAGCGGGAGGCAGAAGACGAAGCCTGGGACAACTGGGTTCGGCGTGACTACGAGCGGGCAGTGGTGGCGGCGCTGAACGAAGACGAGGAGTACGCTTCCGACCAGCCGCACGAATTCCGGGATGGCTGCCTCTGCCAGGATTGTTTGCGGGAGGCCATCGGTGGGTTGGAGGATCTTCGGTCGGTCTTCAAGCAGGTCGCCTCCAGGATCAATGTCTACTGGTCCAACGAGACAGGCAACAGCGCAACTGTCAACGTGGAGAGGATTGCAGCGGCGACTACGTTGGCGGACTTGGCACTGGAATCAGGCGGTGGAGGTGCGACAACGACGCCGGCGGAGGGTGGATAAAGTGGGCCTTTCGCTCGCTGTGCCAAGGCTTAGGGTGAGCTTGGAGTGCACGCCTCAGGCCCTTCGATTGACCGGCGCGGACCGTTTTCGCGCCATGCTGGCGTCGAGCCGCCGGGTGAACTCGCTGAAGGGAATGCCCAGGGCCCGGCAGAATTCCCGGAGTTCGACCACGTCAATCCGCCGCTCTCCACGCTCGCATTTGCTTACGAATGATTGCGTCTCGTCGAGCCTTTTCGCCAGTTCGATTTGGGTTACGCCTGCGCTTTTCCGGGCAGCACGGAATTGTCGCAGGAAGAGGGCATACCCCTCAGAATGTAGCGATTTCTCCATGCAGGCCCTTCAGCTTCACGAAGCCTTAGGCTATAGTCAGTGTTGGAATAGTCCAACTTCGACTATTTCAATCCTGACTGCCGAGGCCTCCATGGACCCAATCAATTTGTTCTCCAGGTACGAAGGGGGAGAAGACCCTGAGGAGGACCAGCTCTCCAGAGCGTTTTTGACGCAGTTGCGGCTATCTCCAGTCGCGCACATGACATTTTTGGACCTGATCCGCGAGCGGCAGGGTGAGCGTAGTGCGTCAAGAATCTCGCCTTCCGAGCTCCTCGGCAACCCGGTTGAGTTTGCCACCCAGGAGTGCCACGTTCGGCGTGAGGGCGGACGACTCCTTTCCGTGGTGTTGACCCGGGAGCCCTGGGGGACTGAGCTGTGCGTACACCCAACGGAAAACGGCCGGAGGTACGACGGGGTTGTGTACTACGGCGATGAGGCGGTCATCATCATTGAGAACAAACCTCGGGAGGACGAAGGCCAACTGAAGGCCATATCGAGTCTGTTGGAACACGAGATGTGCCCGAACGTGCCAGCGGATGGGCAGTTTATTATCGATCCGTTCGCTGTCAACGTGCTGTGGTCCGATATTCTGGAGCGATGGATGAGGCTCGCCGACTCGGATGCGCTCCAGAGATCGGAACGTCTAGCCCTCCGGGATTTTCAGGAACTCGTTCAAGCAATCTTCCCAGACCTATTCCCGTATTCGAGTATACGATCGTGTGTTCGGGCCGTCGGGCCGCTCCGCGAGCGGTGTGGAGCCATTCTGAAACTCATCGCCCCCGACCGCGTCGAGCGCGAGGGGATCAGGGACTACTACATTTCGATCGGGACTGGGCCTGTGACCAAGATTTATCTCGGACCCGATCCTGGGGAGGACACCCGCATTCTGCCAGTTGAGCAGGTTCGTCTCCGGATGTTTCCGGCACTGATGACCGGACAAGCGCGAGAGTTCTATCGGGACCCAGGCTTGAACCCGGACACCTTCCTGGCGCTGCCTGATCAGAAATGGGACATCGCTCCGCATCTGGTCTTCAGAGTTAGAGGGGCAACCCCGAAGTTCGAGGCAAAAATCGTAGCCGATTTTCGTCAGTATTTTGATTTCTGGCGAGAAAACCCCGATTGTATTTGCGGGAATATGTCGAGGGAATCCAAGGCCGGACAATGGTGGAGCACTCTGGTCAAGGCAGGCATTGTCGAAGAGACCCAGAGAACCGCGATGCTTGGAGCCTTTACTCCGCGAGAAGGCATCAACGCCTGTCCGGGATGGAAGACATCATTCCCTTGGAACATCGACGTGGCAGAGCAACTAGACAGCCAACGATTGGTTCCCGGCTCGAAGGAGACGGCATTCACTGCTTCGGTCCGCGAGAAGATCCGGCAGGTATTCCGGGCGATGAGTCAGGATTTCGACAACTTACTGATGCAGGCGGGGGATGCGTGACACACATCAGCGGAGTGGGATAAGAGAGGGCCCTTGGCGGACCCGTACTGACACGTGAAACGGACGGAGGAAAGGACACTTGCGATGAAATACACGGCAGACGAGCAGGCCATTATGGTGGACGGCGAGGCTGTTGCCCGCATCGAGGTCCTGCTAGGAGAGCTCAATGCCGCCAAGTTCGCGGATTTGATCTCGGCAGCCAACCGCGGGATTGGTCACGAAGGCCTGAGCCCCACCCTGTCAATACCTGGCTTGGTGAATGACGTTGACGAGACAGGCGCGGGGGACTTCCTTGCCTCCCATCACGTTCCGATCATCGGTCCAGAGATGGGCATTGAGCTTATCAAAGTCGTGAAGCGCCTGGAGGTCGTGGGTCAGGTGTACCCGCTTCCAGCAACCGTGGAGGTGTATCGGCTGGCGTTGCACCTCGTTCTACAAGTAGCGGCGGAGCATCAACGGGCCTTCTGCACGAAGCTGGAGCAGGCACTTGCAGAATCTGATTGACAGGAGAGGCGTCGGAAGAAGGCTCGACGGAGGCCTGGCAGAGTCGGCCCTTGGCTCGGTGGGCCAACCGCCCCGACCCAGAGCCGGCGACGCAAGGAAGGCCTTCCCTTGAGCGCGGGCAGGGCGTTGGGCGGGTGGAGTCGCAGCCCTGTCCGGCCAAGGTTCGCGCCCGGATGGAGGGAACAGATCGCTTGCGAAGGAGGATGGTGTGACCAGTCGAGAATCGTTAATGGCATGGTTGGACGACTACGTTCTCAATTTGAGAATTCTGTCGCAGCGCTACCTGGAGGCCGATTGCATCGAGCAGCGCGCCGCCCTGCTCGCTCCCGACTGGCTAACCATCAATTGGTACGACTCGCTTTGGCTGTTCGAACTGGAGGGCATCAAGGCGAGCGGTTATCCCGAAGTGCTCGATGCCGGGAATGTTGCCGAGTACTGCACGACTTCGAAGTTCGCGGAGTTCGCATCGCGGGTTGCCCTGAACGCGGCCGATAGCGACCAGGCTGCCTGGAACACGGCCTGGCCGCAGCTACCGATTTCGGTTATCGAACTCGATCCGCGGTTTGTGGCCTTCCGGACGATTCACGATTGGATCGTCCTGAGTGCCAGGGTGCTGGCCGACCGATCCGATTGTCTGGAGGACCTGGAACGGGAATCATACTCCAACGACAGGACTACGAAAGAGCGACGTGACCCGTTCACGCGGCCGATCCAGACGGAAGACGAAGATGGGGAGCCCGTTGGCTTGCTTTGCGGTAACCTCCGCGAACGTCTCGTGGGTGGACGTGCGTCCTACATTGGGGAGCCGGGGTACCTAATCCCGGATTGGCGTCAGGTTCAGCGGCCTTGGGAGGCACTCCGGTACTTTCACTGCCGGGGATTGATCTTGCCAATGGAGTTCCGCTACGGGCCGCTCCGCGAACAAACTGATCCCAGGCTGGCCCGGTTTGAGCTGCTGAGGCCCGAGGTGTTCTCGACGTACGTTTCCGAAGTGCTCGCGAAGGATCAGCCGGAACTGAGTGAAGCATGGCGGGATCGACCAGCTGAAGACGTTCGGCATGATCCGCGGTTCATGGCCCATAAATGCGGGTTCGATACCCAGATCATCCTACATATTGCGCGTGAGGCAATGACTGCAATGGAGTCTGAAATTGCCAGAGACGACTTGGAAGTTGGATTAGTGGACTCCGCCCGACTCCGAGCACTCGAAGACGGAGAGGCATTGTATCGACACCTCATGGAACTGGGCCGGGAAACCACAGATTCGGAGGTTGATGACAAGCCCGAGAAGCCCAACTGAACTCGCGCTTTCGCTGAGGGTCCCAAGGCGAACGCCCCGGTGCCGGTGCCGGCGTCAACCGCTTCGCTTGAGCGCGGGCGAGGTGTTTCCGTGCGGGGTTGAGCCATGAAGGTGCTGTGGTGCTGGAGGTGCAAGATGGAAATCCCGATGCTTGAGCCGGACGAAGTGGATCGGGTGTTCGGGCTGGTCAACACCGGTGAGAGCGCTGATCCGTTCCAACGCGAATGGGGACCTGCTCTCCGCGAATACGAGCACATCACCGGATTCCACGAAACCAACCCGATGGCGCTCTACCACCATCAGGTCAAAATGTTCGGCCCGCCATGCCGGCGTTGTGGGAAGCCACTGACGACGCCGCGAGCGAAGATTTGTGGGGCGTGTATGGAGCCGGTGGCAGCTCAGAAGAGGACACGATGGTGATTCTCGCTGGTTGGTTTCCGGTCGACTCTGGGCGAAAATGGAGGTTCACTGAATGGCAATCTACAAGCACCCGAAAAGCGGCGTGTACTTCGCCGATGTAACGATCGACAAGGTTCGGCATCGGGCATCCTTGGGAACAAGAAAGTGGCAGGATGCACTCCATCTGCACAAGGAGTTCGAGGCCCGTGTTGTCTCCGGGAAGCAGCCCGGCACTGCCAGCAAAGGCAGCTTCGCGGATCTCGATTTCTCCAAGGCGGTCGAGGAGTACATCCAGGAACGACTAGGACGCGTCGCTGAGCGAACGAGTCAAATCGATCGGGAACGCTCCAAGCCCCTTTTGGAATTCCTGAAATGCAAGTCGCTGAGGCGGATCGGCGCGAAGGAGATCAGAGACTACCAGCGCCATCGTCTCTCAAAAGGGAGGGCAGGACGGACCATCAACATGGAGGTCAATGTCCTCCGCGGGATGTTGAAGCGCGCCAAACGTTGGAGCCTGATCGCCGATGACGTCCACAATTTGCCAGAAAACCAATCTGTGGTGGGCCAGGCGCTTGCTGCTGAAGATAAGTTGCGCCTCTTCGAAACGGCGGCGAGCAGGGATGAATGGGTGGCCGCTTACTGCGCAGCTGTGATTGCAGTAAATACGACCTGCCGTAGCGTGGAGATTCGCAGTCTTCGGTGGCGGGATCTCGACCTCGCGAAATGCGTAGTTTATATTAATCGCAGCAAGAACGAGGCAGGACATCGGCTCATACCTCTGAACGACGAATCACTGGCAGCGCTATCACTGCTGCGTCAGCGGGCGGAACTCCTCGGTGACGGAGAGCCCGACCATTTCGTTTTCCCCTCATGTGAACACAACAAGTTCGATTTCACGAGGCATCAGAAAAGTTGGCGAACAGCATGGCGAAAGCTAACGGAGGCCGCCGGGTTGAAAGGTTTCCGGTTTCACGATCTCCGGCATCAAGCCATCACGGAGCTTGCCGAAGCAAAAGCGAGCGATGCGACGCTCCAGGCACTGGCCGGGCACCTGTCGCGCAAGATGATGGAGCACTACAGTCACATCCGTATGGAGGCCAAGAAGGCGGCCGTCGCGACATTAGGGACTGGGCTGGGTTTCGTCTCTGCCACTAGGGAAAGACGGAAACGAGGGCAGCAGCAGCGGCCAAAGAAGAAGGTCGATGCCACACCATAAGCCACACCCGAGCGAATTTGTGCTGGCGTGGGCTGTAACTTGTTGATTTAATGGTGGGCGCGACAGGACTCGAACCTGTGACCTCCTGCGTGTGAAGCAGGCGCTCTAACCAACTGAGCTACGCGCCCTAAAATGGCGGGCCAAAAAACCAGTCTACCTGAATTCCCGCTGGCCCGCTACTCCAGCCCTGCATATCGCACCAGCTCGATGCCATGCCGCTCCAACGCCGCCCGCGTCTCCGGCGCCATCAGCGCTTCCATTTCATGCTCGCGACTCTCCTTCAATCGCGTCCGCGCCCCCCGCAATGCCTCCCCGCAGTGGCCCGGATGGCACATCAATTCCGTACTGCCCTCCGGAATCCACGCCAGCAATTCCACCAGCTCCGCCGTGCGGAACCGGCCGGTGATCTGGAACCCCGCAAAATAGTCGGTAGTCCGGCATCCGTGCCTCTCCAGCACTCCATGGAAGCGGCGCCGCAACAGACCCATCGCCCCGCTCGTCAGCCGCTTCAACCGCGGCACCGTGCCGCGCAGGCCGTTCAGCGGAAAATCGAACGGGCGCCGCACCCAACGGATGCCGAACTCCTCGCCCAACCGCGCCACCGCATCCAGTACCGGAGGCGCCAGGTGAGTATGCTTGTGCGTGTCCAGGTGCGTCGCGCGGATGCCCGCGTCCAGAATGTGGCGCACCTGCGCGGCCAACTCCTCGTACGGCCGGATCTCGCGGCGGGCCAGCGCCACCAGCAGTTGTCCCACCGTCGGCGGGTAGG
>PLRZ01000327.1 GCA_003164075.1 Bryobacterales bacterium
GAGCACCGCCTGCCCCACCTGCGCGCTCACTGCAAATTCCACGACATCGGGAGTTCTGATCTTTCTGCTGCCGGTGGCGCAGTACCCGGAGATCTCGCCAGTAGCCGGAACGAGTGGCCCGATGCCGGCTACCGGGAGACGGGATAAAATAACCATCAGCCTATGAAATACGCGCGCACCCGCCGTCAGTTCCTGGCAACGCTTCCGGCTTTCGCCGCCATCGCCCAGTCGAAGCCACTGAAGATTACCGCGGTCGAGATCTGGGAACTGCGGGGACACGCCCAGTCCCTGCGCGGCGTCGACCAGCAGTACCAGGTCAACCCGCTTTACATCTACGACGAGTTGCGGCCCAAGCCGTACGCCGATTCCCCCAACCCCACCTCGCAGAACAGCGCGGTGACCGCTCTCTATCTGAATATCAAAACCAATGGAGATGCGGAAGGCTTGTACGGGCCCATCGACAAAGAGGTGGCCATCGTGGTGGACGAGCAGTTGCGCCCCTTCCTGATGGGCAAAGACGCGCTCGCCCAGGAGGAGCTTTGGGACCAGCTCTACCGCTCCAATCGCCACTCGCGCCGCGGCTTTTTTCTGATGGCCATCAGCGCGGTGGATAACACGCTCTGGGACCTGCGCGGCCGCCATTTCAAGACGCCGGTCTATCGGCTGCTGGGCGGACCGACGCGCCAGTCCATCGAGGCTTATGCCAGTTGCCTGGGCTACTCCCTCGAACTCGACAAGGTGCAGACCCGCGCCGCGGCGCTGAAGAAGGAGGGCTACCGTTATCAGAAATGGTTCCTGGCTTACGGTCCCGGAGATGGTCCCGAGGGCATGAAAAAGAATGTCGACCTGGTGCGCGTGCTGCGCGAGACGGTGGGGGACGACACCGAGTTGATGTTCGACGTTTACAGCGGGTGGGATCTCAGCTACGCGCTGGCGTGGGCCAAGCGGGTGGAACAATATCGCCCGCGCTGGATCGAAGAAGCCACGCAAGCCGAGAAGATCGACAGCTTCGCGCAACTCCGCAAAGGCACGTCCATCCCGGTGGCCTCGGGGGAACACATCCAGGGCCGATGGGAAGTGTACGACTACCTGAAGGAAGGCGCGCTCAGCGTGGTGCAGTGCGATCCGGAATGGTGCGGCGGGCTCTCCGAATTGCAGAAAATCTGCACCGTGGCGTCCGTCTTCGACGTACCGGTGATTCCGCACGGCCACAGTCTGCATGCCGCCCTGCACCTGATCGCCAGCCAGTCGCCGGCCGTCTGCCCGCTGGCGGAATATCTTATTTTGAAGATGCGGGAATACTACCACTTCGAAAAAAATGGGCCCGCGCCGCAAGCCGCGCATTTCGCGCTTCCGGAGGGCCCTGGCTTCGGCATTGAACTGGACGATGCCAAAATCGAATCGCGCCAGGCGATGCACTGGGGGTAAGCCCGGCTGAATAGAAATGCCCCAGGTGAACTTGGAATATGCGGCGAGCGGCGTGTGGGCGCCCACCGCCGCAAATTCAGCCTTTTGACTCTCAGAACTCCTGATGTCTCCCCGCAATTTCAGCCTGGCGGGGAAAATGGGCTGAGCCATTCCTTTCGATGGCGAGAGCTTCGCGGGTGGGGCAGGCGGTGCCGCCTGCCCCACCTGTGGGCTCACTGCAAATTCCCCGACATCAGGAGTTCTGTAATCCTCGTAACGATCTTTGAATGAATGGCTTACGACCTCACTCAGAGCGCAAAGAGCGCATCGGATCGGCCCCCGTGGCGCGGCGCGCGGGCAGGTAGCAGGCGAGCGTGGCAGTGGCCAGCGCCAGCAGCGCCACCGCCGCGAACGTTACCGGGTCCGCCCCTCGAATGCCGTAGAGCAGGCTGGCCAACCAGCGGCTCAAGGCTACGGCGCAGAGCAGGCCGGCGGCCGCGCCCGCGGCGGCAAGAGCCACGCCTTGGCCGACAATCAGACGCATCAGGTCCCAGGGCCGGGCGCCGAGGGCCATCCGCAGTCCGAATTCACCCATACGCCGGTTGACGGAATAGGAGATCACGCCATACATTCCGAAGGTGGCCAGAGCCAGTGCCAGGGCGGCGAACAGCCCCACCAGGAACAAAGCGAAGCGTTGGCCGGAGAAAGCGGCATCGGCGATCTGGTCCATGAAACGCAGGTCGCCGACCGCCAGATCGGGATTGAGTTGCCGCACCGCCTGACGGAGTTGACTGGCCACAACCGAAGGAGCCGAAGTGGAGCGGACCACTACGGACATGCCTCTATCCGGCTCTTGCGCATAGGCTAGCCAGAATGCCGGGCGCACCCAACTGCTGTCGGGCTGGTCTTTGACATCTTTCACCACTCCGACAATGCGGATCCAGTCCTTTTCCTCCGGCTTGCCGCGAAAGGAAATGCGCTTTCCGACGGCGTCCTCGCCCGGCCAGTAGCGGTTTGCCATGGCCTCATTGACGACGATGACGGCGGGAGAATCGGCGGTATCGCGCACCGTCAGGAAGCGGCCGTGCACCAGCGGAGTTCCTAAGGCCCGGAAATAGTCGGGCGAAGCGGTGTGGTAGCGGGCCATGGTTTGGTAATCGGCAGGGCGCCCCTCGATGCGGTAGCCGTCCGCGTTTCCGTCATAGCCCGTCCATGGCAGGTCCGACCCCACGCCGGCAGCCGGCACTCCGGGCAAAGCCTCCAGGGTGGCCACCAACCGTTCGAAGAATTGGACGCGCCGTGCAACGTCGCGGTATTGTTCCGGGGGCAGCAGGATTGACGCTGTCAGGACCTGTTGCGGGCGGAAACCGGGGTCGGCGCGCAGCAGATTTACGAAGCTATGGAGCAACAGGCCGGCGGCGATGAGCAGCACGCAGGCGAGCGAGGTCTCACCGGCCACCAGCAAATTGCGCAAGCGCGACTGACGCCCACTGCCGGTGGCGCCGCGGCCGCTCTCGCGCAAACTTTGCTGCAGGTCCGTGCGCGACGCCGTGATGGCCGGGACCAAGCCGAAGAGCAACCCCGTGAGCAGGGCCACCAGCAGAGTGAAGGCGAACACGCCCGAATCGAGGCGAATCTCAGCCGCGCGCGGAAATCCGGCGGGAAGACAGGCCACCAGCACGCGGACACCGCCCACTGCCAGCAATGTTCCGAGCGTGGCGCCGGCCAGAGCGATCACCAGGCTTTCGGTGAGCAACTGGCGGACAATGCGGCCGCGCGCCGCGCCTAATGCGGAGCGAACGGCGATCTCGCGAACGCGTGAACTGCCCCGGGCCAACAGCAGATTGGCGGCGTTCACGCAGGCGATCAGCAGCAGCAGACCCACGGCGCCCAGCAGCAGGAGCAGCATATTCCGCGTGCGGCCGACGGTTTCCTGGAACAGCGGGAGCGTGTACACGCGCCAGCCGTTTCCACCCTGCTCGATCTTCATTTGAGCGAGAACGGCGGCCAAATCGGCATTAGCCTGCTCTCGCGAAACCCCGGGCTTGAGGCGCCCGAATGCGTCCAGGAAGTGCGAGAAGCGGTCATTCGTGTCTGCGCCGAAATCGAAAGGGCACCAGACATCTACGGTTTCGCCATCGGCCACGGCGTGGAAGTTGTTGCCGGGGTGGTGAGCGCCAGGCGGCATGATGCCGGCCACGATGAAGGGCTGCTGGTCGAGCGTGAGGGTGCGTCCAAGGATGCCGGGATCGGCGGAGAAGCGGGTACGCCAGAGGCGGTCGCTCAGGATTACGGAGCGGCCGCGCCCATCGAGTTCGTCGTCCGTGGAGAATTCGTGGCCGCGCGCAGGGCTGATGCCCAGCATGTGGAAGTAGCCGGCGCTTACCTGGAAGCCGCTGAGCATGACAGGCTCGCCCGAACCGGAGAGTTGCACGTCGTGGCGAGTCACGGCCGCCACGCTCTCAAAGGCGCGATTGCGCGCGCGGAAGTCGCGAAAATCGTTGGGGTTCAGCGGAAACTTCGGCTGGGTGTCGCTCTGGAAATAGATGCGCATCAGGCGATCGGGATGCGGATAGGGCAGCGGGCGNNGCCGGAGTCCGGCGCAGGGAACGGAGGGCGTAGCGAAGGTCGTTGGCGAGGGTCTCGATGTGGTTGGTGCGGCGCATATCGCGGCATTCCTCCTGAATTTGGGCGAGACCTCCGAGAGCGCGCTCCGCCGCCGCGCGAGCTTCGTCCGCGGGCATTCCCTGGGCGATGTTTTCGGCCACTTGCTGCGCCAGGTGAAACGCGAGTTCCTTGTCGAGTTCCCGTTCCACCTGGCCGCGCCGCACGAGCGAGCGCCAACGCAGCCGCAATATGTCATAACTGCGCCGCAGGTTCATTGGGATGCCTCCGGCGCCATGCGAATCACCAGTCCCACGGCGTTCGACATGCGCTCCCACTGTTCCAACTCTTTTAGCAGTTGTGTGCGGCCGGCCCTGGTGAGGGTATAGCACTTGGCGTCGCGGCCGCCTTCGGTAACGCGCCAGTCGGAGCGGATCCAGCCCTGTTGTTCCAGGCGGTGCAAGGCGGGGTAGAGCGCGCCCTGGCTCACCTGCAGGACTTCGTTCGAGACCTGCTGGATTCGTCTGGCGATGGCCCAGCCGTGCTGCGGCTCGAGCGAGATGGTATTGAGAATCAGCAGGTCCAGCGTTCCATGGATCAGATCGGACGGCTTGCTCATGGCTTCGGCACCCCTAATCAGTCTACAACAAGATGCCTAAGCTTTCTACAATAGGGCGCGGACTTACTTCGCCGCGCGGGCCTGCGCCACCATCTCCTTCACCTTTGCCAGCAGCTCCGGCGCGTGGTAGGGAATGCCATCCTTAATCGTCCATTCCACCCTCGAACCGCGCGGCGCAAATGTCAATTTGTTGACGCGTCAATCTTGCGACGGCGCTTTGCCAGGCCGCAACGCGTGGATGGGGGCGGCGAAAGTTCCCACGGGAGGCCCCTGAAAACGGGGGATGGGTATCCGCTGCCACTTTCACCCCGGCGTGTTAGCTGGTTGCTGTCGCGAAGCTGCCATGCGGCGGGAAAGCAACCGCTCCCTTGCGGGGTGCCCTCTGGGCCCGGCTCGGTACGAAGCCCCATGAAATCAATGGAGCCGTTACCGAGCCGCGCGCGCAAGCAAGCGGTCCTTGTCACTTGAAGTCGGACGAGCAGCAACGCTCCCTTACGGTCGCGGCTCGGTAACAAGTCTCGTGGAATCACTGCGGCGTCTTCCGAGACGCGCGCGTCAGCAGGCGTTCCTTGCCACCTGAAGTGAGTTTCGCGACAGAAACCAGATAGTCGCCTGCAAGTCTGGCCGACAAATTGCTGTATGTCGAAACGACAGATCGTGTCAGGCCTTAGTCCGGCGGCATTTTCCGCAAAGAGGATATAAGACAGATGTCGATTACTTTTCAAACGAACATTGCCTCGATGATTGCGGCAACGAACCTGAACAGCAATAACAATTTTCAGACCCAGACCATCACGCGCCTCACCTCCGGATATCGCATTAACAACTCCGGCGACGATGCTGCCGGTCTGGCGGTTGCCAATCAGTTCCGCAGTAACATCGCCGAATTGACCCAGGGCGTTCTCAACGGCAACGACGGTGTCAGCACGTTGCAGATCGTTGACGGCGGCCTCAACAATATCAGCACCATGCTCGACCGCATGAAGACGCTGGCCACTGAGTCGGCCTCCACCACGTTTACCGGTAACCGCGCCACGTTGGACCAGGAGTATCAGACGCTGGTAGGGGAAATCAACCGTGAAGCCGGCAACATCGGCCTGAGTTCCACGAACGCCACCAATGCCACCCAACTTTCGGTGTACATCGGCGGCGGCGAGAGTGCCACCACGGGCTCCCAGGTTCTGATCGATCTTTCGCAGGGAAAGGTGGATTCGGGGGCTCTGGGTCTGGCCGGAACCAACGTGGCCGCGGCTGCTCCGGTCACCATCGGAACCGTCGCCAATGGCGCCATTGCAGCCGGCGCCACCGAATCGTTTACGGTAAACACGGCCAGCGGGGCCTCCACGTTTTCCATCGTAGGCCAGGCCGGCGACACTGCTACCACCCAGTTGTCCGAACTGAACAGCGATCTGGGCGCCTACGGTATCTCGGCCAGCCTCGACACCAGCGGGAAGCTGGCATTCAGTTCCAGCGGAGCGTACAGTGTCGGCATCGCCGGGGCCGGCCTGGCCGGAAATGGCGACCATGGTCTCAACGCCGCGTTGAACAATGGAGCACTCAGCTACACTTCGGGCGACGCCGCGAGCACTTACACGGTAACGGAAGGCACCGTCACCGCGACGATCGATTTGGGCACGGGTTTGACCGACGGCGCCGCACTGGCATCCATCAACTCGCAGCTCGCCGCGCAGGGGATTCACGACATCTCGGCGGTGGCGGACGGCAGCGGCGCGACGGGAAAATTCAGTTTGCAGGGTTCTAGCACTTTCACGGACGTCAAAACCGTAGGAACCGGCGCCGGCCCGGGCGTGGTTACCGCGGGTGCCTCCGGCGGCAACGGCGCGTTCAACGCCATCAATGCCATCAACGCCGCCGTGCAGGCCCTGGGCAATGTGCAGGGCCGGGTGGGCGCCGGCGAGAACGATCTGAATTACGCCATCGGTCTGGCGAACTCGCAGATCACCAACTACTCGGCCGCCGAATCGGGAATCCGCGACGCGAATGTGGCCACGGAAGCGGCCAACCTCACCAAAGCCCAGGTATTGGAGCAGGCTTCGGTCGCCGCCATGGCCCAGGCCAATTCCGCGCCGCAGGCGGTTCTCTCTCTGCTGAAGGGCAGTTAGAGCCCGCGAAACAATAAGCTGACCAAATGTCTCGAACGGGCGGCAATCGCTCCCTAACAGGGACCCTAACAGGGTGCCCTCTGGGCCCGGCTCTGTCAAATGCGCATGCCGGGCCGCGCGCGGGAGCAAGCGGTTGGGTCTGAAATGCACAGGATATTATTTCGCGGCTTCTTACCGGGAGCGGCGTAGTTGACGCCAACCCGCATGGGGCGCGCACCCGCCAAAGTTCTGCCGCTTGCGCGCGCACCTCGATCGGGAGTACCGTACGTTCGTGACCCTTACGCGACGTACAGTTCTCACCGCAATCTCCGCGGCCGCCGCCGCCCAGGCGCAGCGCAACCGTCCGCCGAACTGGAAACCCAAGCTCGGCGTGCTGATGCAGTACTCCGATTCCAACCTGGAGTTCGTCAAAGCTGAAGGCTTTACCAGCGCGCAACTCCGGCTCAATCCCGACCAACTCGACGATACCGCTATCGCCGCCATGAAGGACAAGATCGCGAGGAGCGGAATCTACATCTCCTCATTGGGGGTGGACGGCAATCACATCGATCCCGACCCGGCCCGGCGCGATCGCCAGAACACCTACACGCTCAAATGCCTGGATCTGTGCGGCAAGCTCGGCATTCCGAACATTGGCGGACAGAGCGGCACGATCCCGAACATGGGTTTCGAGCAACAGGTGGACGAGATCGTCAAGGTTTACACCGAGAAATATTTCGCTTCCTGCGAGAAGAACAAAGTGCGCATCTTGTGGGAGCCCTACGCTGGCGGGCCGAACATCGCCACCGGGCCGGTGGGCTGGGAAGCTCTTTTTAAGGCCTTCAAAGACAGCCCGAACGTGGGCCTGCAGTTCGACCCGTCGCACCTGGTCTGGCAGTTCATGGACCCGGTGGCGGCGGCGCGCGAGTTCGCCGACAAGATTTACGACGTCCACCTGAAGGACACGGAGATTCTCTGGCACGTGCTGAAGCGCGGCGGCATTCAACCCGTGAACCGCGCCCGCTGGTGGCGTTTCCGCCTGCCTGGAAACGGCTCGATGGATTGGAAAGGTTTCTTCAGCGTGCTCTCCGAAGTAGGCTATACCGGGGCGATGAACATCGAAGGCGAAGACGAGTTCTACTATCCCGCGTACAACGGCGCCGACTTCACGGAGCAGTATAAACGCGGCTTCCGCCTGGCGCACGAGTTCCTGAAGACGCTGGTGCCTCCGGTGACGGGGTAGTTGCAAGCTTTCAGCGCGGGTGCCGCGTCGAGGCGCGGTCCATGGAAGTCTGAAACTGCGGGATCGGGCTGACGAAGGATCGATAGCTTACGAACTCCTGATGTCGGCCCGCAANNAGCGGGCCTAATTCGGCGCGGGCGGGCAGGCGAGCACCGCCTGCCCCACCTCGGGGAGTCATCCCAGGTCCGACCAAGAATCAAGAACTTGCGAGCAGTTTCCGGAGAGCTGCAAGCTCACTTGTCCACAGTCGCTTCGATCAACTCCAGCCTGCGCTTCGGCGTCTCGCCGTCCACTTCCTCCTTTTCGAAGGCATCCAATACCTCCATGCCGGACACCACGCGGCCGAAGGCGGAGTATTGGCCGTCCAGGCTGGGGGCGGCGGCGAGCATCAGGAAGAAGCTGGTGGTGGCGGAATCGGGATCGTCGGTACGGGCCATGGAGACGATCCCGCGAACGTGTTTGATGTCGTTGCGGAACTCGCCCTTGAGCGGGTGCACCCAGCGGTCGGCGGGGTGCGCGGCGCTGCCGGTCCGCGTATTGGGCATGCCGCCCTGCACCACGAAATCCTTCACCAGGCGGTGAAANNGTCTTGCGCATCTCGTCGGGTGTGGCATTGAGGAACGGCTCGACCTTCTTTTTCTCGATAGTCACCTTGAGGATGCGGACGGGAGTTTGCGTCATGCCGTCGGCGCCGACCGGTACCTGGGAGATCCGTTCGGCCACGTCGATGCCCTCGGTGACGTGTCCGAAGACGGAAAACTGGCCGTCGAGCGTGGGTTGCGGAAAGAGGCACACGAAGAACTGCGCGCCGTCGCTATCGGGCTTATCGGGAATGCGCGCGGCGGAAACCGCGCCCCGCTCGTGCTTCAGGCTGCCGATTTCGGAGGGCAACAGGTTGAGGCCGCCGGTGCCCCAGAGAGTGCGGGCCGTTTTGGGGTCCTTGAGCAACGGATCGCCGCCCTGAATGATGCCGTTCGGGACCACGCGAAAGAAGGCGCTGCCGTCGTAATACCCCTGGCGGGCCAAGGTGAGGAACTGCGCCACGTGTTTGGGCGCCTTGTCCGCGGCGAATTCGAAGCGGAAGGCGCCGAGATCGGTAGTCACCACCGCTTCGAGGTCGTCGGGCGGGGCGGAGGGCTGGCACCATGCCAGGAGGGGGAAAAGCAGCGGGGCAATCCGGGAAAGACGCATTTGCGAATTATGATAGCGCCGGTCGGCATGGGGATGGTGGGCGGTGAGGGACTTGAACCCCCGACTTCCTGCTTGTAAGGCAGGCGCTCTAACCAACTGAGCTAACCGCCCAATAGATTGACACTCCGTGAGGCCGGCAAAGACACCACATTCACGACTCTAGCATGTTACGGCTGCACAATCACTTTCATCAGATTGGCCTCGTGCCGGTAGAGGCGGTCGAACCAGGCGGCGGCGTCTTCGAGCGGAGTACACGCGCTGATCAAATCGTCGACCCGAATGTCTCCGCGGGCCATCAGGTCGATACATTTGGGGTATTCGCCGGCGGAGGCGCAGGAACCTTGCAGGCGGATCTGCCGGGTCACTACCTGTTGCAGCGGGAGTTCGATCTGCGCGCTGAAATTGCCGATCAGGGTGACCGTACCGCCTTTGCGGACCGCGTCGATGGCCGTCCGGATGGGGGCGGTCATTCCCACGGCTTCGAGCACCGCATCGGC
The DNA here is from genome assembly GCA_003164075.1 of Bryobacterales bacterium. Next base: position 9,664 of record PLRZ01000327.1, read on the forward strand.
GCCGTGGCCTCCCGTGCGGGCGCGGATTTCGGCGGGGGCGTCGGCGGTACGGGAATTCAGGACGGCATCGGCGCCGGCGGCACGAGCGGTGGCCAATCGGTCATCGTCGACATCCACGCCGATGACGCTCGCGAAACCGGCCGCTTTGGCGGCCTGAATGGTAAGTTGGCCGATCATGCCGCAACCCACCACCACGGCGGTATCGCCGGGCGCGACCGGGGTCAGGCTGACGGCGTGGACGGCTACCGAGACGGCTTCGATCAGGGCGGCGTGATCGAACGAGAGAGTGTCCGGCAGGCGATACAGGATGCGGGCGGGGACGGCCACGTATTCGGCGAAGGCGCCGTGCCGGCGGTAGTCGCCGCACGAGACTCCCATAACCTGCCGATGGTCGCACAAGTTGATCTCGCCGCGGCGGCAGAAGGCGCAGTCGCCGCAACTGATCGTGGAATCGAAGGTGACCCGGTCGCCGGGCTTCCAGCGGTCCACATCGCGACCGACTTCGGTGATTACGCCGGCAGCTTCATGACCCATCACCAGCGGTGGGATGCGGCGGCCGGTGGAACCGTCAATGCCGTGGACGTCGCTGCCGCAGATTCCGCACGCGCGGACGCGGATCAGCACATCCAGGGGGCCAATCGCCGGTACGGCCACTTCGGCCAGTTCGAGATGCATGTAGTCGGTGAGCAGTAAGGCTTTCATTCACTATCTATCATGCCTCACCGCCGGTGGAGGCCGCCACTCCGCAGCCGCTTCACCGTCTGCTGCCGTGTTCCGCTGGCGGTCCCCCGCCGCCATCCGGCGGACATCGGCCGTTTTGGCGAGCGGAGGACCACAATTGGACTTCTTAGTGCACGTTGTTATTGATGATTCCCCCGATCTTGGTGAATACGTTGCTCACCGTCGTGCTGAGAGTCGGCATGCATGCTACCGCCGCTACCGCGACCATGCCTGCTGCCAGCGCGTATTCCACCAGATCCTGCCCGCTGGTGTCCTGCCATACCTGCAATCGGAGAACCCGGTTATTGAGCCAGTTCATTTCTTGTTTCCTTTCTTCAGACGCGCCGGCCGGAAGACCGGTGTGCCTTGGTCAGTTAGTTTGGTTGCCAGAGGAAGATGCCCAACGGCTCTTCGCAAATTCGGGCGGCGGGCACTGCCCCGAGCCCTGCCAGCTTGACTTCTCGGCCATTTCGCGCGGCAGTACTCCGGCGGCGGACACCGCCGGTCCGACGCGCGCCTCACTGGACGGTGTTGTTGATGATGCCGCCGATCCTGGTGAAAACGTTGCTCACGGTGGCGCTCAGCGAGGGCATGCATGCCACCGCCGCTACCGCTACCATGCCCGCAGCCAGAGCGTATTCCACCAGGTCCTGTCCTTGCGTATCCTGCCAGAAATTTCGAATCGAGCGTTTCATTCGCCAACCTTCCCCTGGGGAGCCCAGAGTATCTGCATAAACTAAGTTATCAGCGGCATGTTTTTTAAGATATTGGGGGAGCCGTTGAGTAATTGCATTTTTATACCTTAGAAGTCCGCCTCGGTAATAGGCCGAGCCATGCCGGTTTCTTATCGGCGGGAGCTTCCCTGCCGGTCAACCGCGCCACCAGCGCGCGCAAGCCACGGTCGAAGCGGGTGCCGGGGCCTACCGGTTTGCCTTCCAGCACCGCCTGCTGAACGGTCTCGTACTCGTTGGGCAACAGGACATAGGGATCGAGTTTGAGCGCCGACTGGACTTCTTCGCGCTTCAAGCCGGTGGCCGGAGAATAGCGGTTCACCACCAGGCGAAGACGGCGGCGATCGATGGCGTTCTTCTCCAGGTACTCCACCGACCGGCGGGTAGCGTGCAGCGCCACCAGTTCGTTGGTGGTGACCAGCAGGATCTGGTCGGCCAGACGGATGAAATCCACGGCCCCCGGTTGTGCGCCCGCCGTGTCCAGCACGATGGCCTCGTATTGGGCCTGCCAGAAATTCAGCAGATCGCTGGCCACCGTACGGTCGATTTCCACCGTGGCGGCGGGGTTGTCGGGCGCCAGCAGCACGTCCACGCCGTGANNGCCAGGTGCATGGCGAGCGTGCTGGCGCCGCAACCGGGCTTGCCGGGGACGACGCAATATACGGTGCACGGTTTCGCCGGAGCCACCGGGCCGCGCAGGCGCCCCATGCGATCGAGCGCCACCCGCAACTGCTGCGCCGTCGGCTCGGCCAGGAATTCTCCCGCGCCGCGATGCAGGCACCGCAGGATCAGGTCGGCATCTTTGCGCGTGCAGAGGGCCACTACCGGCATGGTGGGAGCAGCCTCGCCGATCAGAAGCAGGGCGTGCTCCACGTTGGATGCCACGTCCAGGAAACAGATGTTGCACCCGCCCTGTGCAGCCAACCCGGCCAGCGAGCCCATGCGCGGGTACTCGGGCAGGTTGGTCACCGCGGTAACGCCCAATTCCGTGAAGGCCATGCGGACCCGGTTGGAGAGATCGCGGTGCGGGCACACCAGCAGCGGTCTCCAGATCTGATGGGCCGAAGGTGCGTCGACGGGTGCCGGCAAAATGACTCTTCCTGTTGTTCACATCGGCACCGATGGCCGAAAGCTACAGCTTCGGAGCACGCCGGTGGCGGAATATTTTAGTACTTCGTTACCAGCCCCTTCATGGAATCCCGCTAACTGCCGATCTGTTTGATGACACCTATGTCAGCGGCAGCTTCACTTTCGGTATGGCGAGCGGCGGAACGAAAGCTGCGGCTGGCGCCCACGCTTCCCGATTTGCTCTTCGCGCTGCTGCTGATGTCGGTCTTCGGACGGCCTTATTGTTGGCAGGCGCTACTGGGCGATGGCGATACCGGCTGGCACATCCGCACCGGGGAATATATCCTCGGTCACGGTATCCCGACACACGATCTGTTCTCCTTCTCGCGCGCAGGGCAGCCTTGGTTCGCCTGGGAGTGGCTGTCGGAAGTGATCTTCGCGCAGTTTCATCGGTGGTGGGGGCTCGAAGGAGTAACGGTGCTGGGGGCGCTGCTGGTTTGTCTGCCGGCCGCGCTCCTGTTCGCCTGGCTGCTGCGGCGGGGCGCCGGCGCCTGGGTCGCGTTGGCCGCCACTCTCGCGGCAGCCAGTGCGGCGAGCGTCCACTACCTGGCGAGGCCGCACCTTTTCTCTCTGGTTCTGCTGGTGGCGGGGTTGTGGATGCTGGACGAAGACCGGCGCTCGCCCACGCCGTGGCTCTGGACGCTGGTCCCCATGGCGGGGTTGTGGGCCAATCTGCACGGCGGTTTCGCCGCCTGGCTGGGGACGTTGGGGCTGCTGGTGGTGGTCAGCGCGGTCCAGCGGAATCGCGCGGCGTTGGGGCGTTACGGTCTACTGGCCGCACTTTCGACGCTGGCCACGCTGATCAATCCTTACGGGTGGGAACTGCATCGCCATGTATTCGGTTTCCTGGGATCGCAATGGATTGCGGAGCACGTGGAGGAGTTTCAATCGCCCAAGATCCGCGAGGAGAACACGTTGATTTTCGCCTGCTTGCTGCTGGTGGGTGTGGCCGTGGCGGCCAGGGTGTGGCGGCGGTCGCAGTGGTTTGAGGCCACCCTGGTGTTGGCCTTTGGTTTTGAGGCCCTGCGTTCGGCACGCTACATTCCGTTATTCGCGGTGGTGGCGGCGCCTCTGATTGCTTCTTATGTGGCCGGCTGGTGGGCGCGAAAGGCGGAACAGGCGCCGCCGCGGTCGGCGCTGCGGCTGCTGTGGGAGTCTTCACAGTCCTTGGGAGAGCACTGGCGCGTCACCGTGTGGATGCCGCTGCTGGGAGCACTGGCGGTGTTGGCGGTGCTTCCGGCGGCGGGGCTGGCGGACTTTCCGGAACAGTTTTTTCCGGTGGCGGCAGTGAGCCGCAATTCCGGCCTGCTGGCATCGTCCGCGGCGGCGCGCATCCTGACCTCCGACCAGTGGGGCGACTATCTCATCTACCGGTTGTACCCGCGGGCGCGCGTGTTTTACGACGGCCGCAGCGATTTCTACGGCGAAGCCATCGGGGAAGATTACCGGGCGTTGCTGCTGGCTGGACGGCGCAGCCGCGAGGTGATGGCGCGCTACGGATTTACGGCGGCGCTGCTGCCGCTCGACTGGCCCCTGGGCCAGATTCTGGAGCGCGACGCGGATTGGCGGGTGGCATACCGCGACCGGCAGGCGGTGCTGTTGGTGCGGAGCGAGGGGAGATAAGTCATGGGCCTTTTGATTTCAATTGCCGTATTGCTGGGATGCGCCGCCAGCTTCGACGATTTGCGCCGGCGGGCCATCGCCAACTGGATCACCCTGGCGGGCCTTTCCGCGGGGCTGGTTTACCACACGGCCGACCGCGGGTTGGCGGGGCTGGCCTGGTCGGCGGGCGGAGCGGCGGTGGGGTTCGCGGTTTTCCTGATTTTCTACCTCCTGGGTGGAATGGGGGCCGGAGATCTCAAACTGTCGGCGGCCTTTGGAGCCTTATTGGGACCCTCCGGGATCCTGCTGGCCGCACTGCTGGCGGCGCCCATCGGCGCGGTCCTGGCTACCGCCTGCCTGGCGTGGCATTGGCGGGCGCGCGCCATCCCCTACGCGCCGGCGCTCTCCCTGGGCGCGTGGCTGGCATTGTTGGGAAGAGGATAAACCATGCATCTGGATCGCAGATTTCTAATGATTGTTGGGTTCAGCCTGGCGTGGGGAGCGATCGTGTCCCTGGTGTTCTACCGGATGGCCACGGGCAGCCGGAACGAGTCGCCGCAGAAGAACCTGGTGGTGGCGTCGCAACCGCTCTCGCCGGGTGGGGCCATCTCGGCGGACGCGATCAGGACTGAACGCGTCCCGGAGAACCTGTTCCCCAAGGGGGGCTATTCGCGCGTGGAGGACGTGGTGGGCCGGCCGGTGATCAGCTCCATCGGGCCGGACGAGCCGGTGCTCGAATCGCGTCTGGCCGCGCGCGGCAGCGGCTTCGGCGTTGCCCCCATGATCCCCACGGGGATGCGGGCGGCATCGGTGCGGGTCAACGACGTGGCTGGCGTGGCGGGGTTCGTGCTGCCCGGCATGCGCGTAGACGTGCTGGTGACCGGCAAACCGCCCGGGACGGATGACACGTTTACCTTTACAGTACTGCAGAATGTGACCGTGCTGTCGGCCGGCCAAAGCGTGGAGACGGATGGCAAAAGCCAGTCGATGAGCGTTCCGGTGGTGACTCTGCTGGTGGATCCGCTGCAGGCCGAGAGCCTAACGCTGGCGGCCAGCGAGGGCCACATCCAGTTGGTGCTGCGCAATTCCAACGATCAGAAAGTGGAGGCCACGGCGAGGCGTCAATGGCGCGATCTGTATGTCCATGGGGCGCCGGTGGAGGAAGTGCCCGTGCCGCGGCCCGTGGCGGCGGTAACGCGGCGCCCCGCACCGGTACCCGTGGCTGCGCCGGCGCCCACCCTGGTCAACCCGGTGGCGCCTTCGCCCCCGGCCGTCAATACCATCGTTCTGATTCGCGGAAACCAGAAGACGATCGAAACCTTTCCTGTGGAAGGGAGAAACCATGAAGGCTCCAAATAAGACGATTGTGGGGGCGGCCACGCCATGACTACCGCCGAAACCGGTTGGGAAGAGCGCCTGCGGCAGCCGTCGCGCAAGGGTGTTTCGCGGCCGGAATACCAGGAACTGAAGTTCACGCTGCACCGCAAGCTGCTCGACCAGATCAATCTGGACGCGCTGGCAGGCATTGAAAACGATCGCATCCGCGCGGAGGTGAAGCAGGCTGCCCTGACGATCGTGGAGCAGGAACCGACCCTGCTCACGGCCAGCGAGAAAGAACAGATCAGCGAAGAGGTGCTGCACGAGGTTTTCGGCCTGGGCCCGCTCGAGCCGCTGCTGCAGGATAACACCATCTCCGACATCCTGGTGAACGGTTATTCGCAGGTCTATGTGGAACGCGCCGGGATGCTGGAGGTGACCAATGTGCGGTTCCACGACAACGCGCACCTGCTGCGCATCATCGACCGCATTGTGTCCCAGGTGGGCCGGCGCGTGGACGAGTCCAACCCCATGGTGGACGCTCGCCTGTTGGATGGATCGCGCGTCAACGCGATCATCCCGCCGCTGGCGGTGGATGGGCCGCTGCTTTCGATCCGGCGCTTCGGCAACGACCGGCTGATGCCGGCGGATCTGGTGGACCGTCTCTCGCTCACCGCGGGCATGATGCGGCTGCTGGAGGCGGCGGTGCGGGCGCGTTTGAACATTATCGTCTCGGGTGGCACCGGCGCCGGCAAAACCACCCTGCTCAATGGCCTCTCGGCGTTCATCTCCCCGCGGGAACGAATTGTGACCATCGAAGATGCCGCCGAGTTGCAGCTCAAGCAGCCCCACCTGGCCCGTCTGGAAACGCGTCCGGCCAATGTGGAAGGCCACGGCATGGTGCGCCAGCGGCAATTGCTGATCAACGCGCTGCGTATGCGGCCCGACCGCATCATCGTGGGCGAGGTCCGCGGGGAAGAGGCGCTGGACATGCTGCAGGCCATGAACACGGGCCACGACGGCTCGCTGACCACGGTACACGCCAACAGCCCGCGCGACGCCATTTCGCGGCTGGAAGTGATGGTCTCGCTGGCCAACGCCAATATGCACCTGACGGCCATCCGGCAGCAGATCGCTTCGGCGGTCCACATCCTGGTGCAGATATCGCGCATGAGCGACGGGACGCGCCGTGTCATGAACATCACCGAGGTGACCGGCATGGAGACGGACGTGGTCTGCCTGCAGGATATCTTCGTGTTCGAGAAACTGGGGCTTTCGCCGGGAGGGAAGGTGATGGGGCGGTTTGCGGCCACCGGCATCCTGCCCAAGTTCAACGAGAAGCTGGTGGCCGCGGGAATCCGGCTGCCGGTGGATCTGTTCGACGAGATCGTAATGGTGGAGCCTTCATGATCGCGGTTTTTCTGCTCACCTCGGGGACCACGATGGCGGCCATGGTGCTGATTTCGCTCTGGGTGACGCGCCGCGAGCATGCCACGGGGCTGCGGCGGCTGACCGGCCGGAAGCCGTCCCGACAACCGTCGCGGGCCGCCGCCGGTCCGGCCCTGATGCAGGCGCCGGGCGAGGCGGGCGGCCGCATGGCTAAGCATTTGCTATTACGGCTCAAGCTGCGCGAGAGGGCCGAAAGGCTGCTGGAGACAGCGGACCTGAAATGGGGCGCGGCGGGACTGATTCACCGCACCGCAGCAGTCTCGCTGGCGGCTTCGGCGGCGGTTCTGCTGGCCACCCGGAATTCCATGCCGCTGCTGACATTGGCGGCCGCGGTGGTCGGCGCCGCCGTGCCTACTAAATGGGCCCAGCGGCGGGCGCGTGCCAGAGTACGCCTGTTCGAAGAGCAGTTCCCGGAGTGCCTGGAGTTCATTTCGCGCTCGATGCGTGCCGGCCACGCTTTTTCGGTGGCGCTCGAAATGGTGCATAAGGAATTCAGCGAACCGCTGGCGGGCGAATTCCGGCGCACGTTCGAAGAACAGAACCTGGGGCAGCCGCTGGACATCGTCCTCAAGAAAATGGCGCATCGCATGCCCTCGATGGATACGCAGTTCTTCGTCTCGGCGGTGCTGCTGCAGAAGCGCACCGGCGGCAACCTGGCGGAACTGTTGGACAAGTTGGCGGACATCATCCGCCATCGCTTCAAGCTGCGCGCCCGCATACGCGCCATCAGCGCGCAGGGCTTGATGTCGGGGCGAATCCTGGCCTCCATCCCGGCCGCCGTGGGAGTGTTAATGTTCGTTGTCAACCCTCTTTATGCGCAGTTCTTCGTGGACGATCCGGCGGGGCACGAAATGCTGGCCGTGGCGTTCGGGCTGCAATTCGTGGGGTACATGATCATCAAGAGAATCGTAACCATCGAGGTGTGACGTGCTGGAACTGGCGGCGGCGGTTTGGGTGTTCTTAGCGGTAACGGCAGGGACGGTCTTCCTGCTGCTGCGGTTCGGAGGTACACGGCTGCGCGCGCTCGACCGTTTGCAGGCGCTGCCGCCGGTGGTGTCGGAGTTCCTGCCGTCGTCTACCTTGATGTGGCAGGAACTGGTGAAATGGGCCGGGGCGCTGGTGCCGGCCACCCCTAAAGGTCTGCCGCTGTTGAAACGGCGGCTGATGCGCGCCGGGTTCCGCAATCCGCAGGCGGTGCGTTTTTTCTACGGAGCGCGGGTCTGTTCCACGGCGATCCTGGGACCGGGCGCTTTGCTGCTCGGTCTGCGTCTGAACGTTTCGTCGGACCATTTGTTCCTGCTGACCGCCGGCGCCACCCTGGCCGGCTTCCTGGCGCCCTCGCAGTATCTGTCATGGTGTGTGGCGCGCCGCAAGCATGCCATCGAAAAGGCCCTGCCCAATGTGCTGGACCTGATGGTGGTATGCGTGGAATCGGGCCTGGGGCTGGACCAGACGGTGGTTCAGGTGGCCCAGGAACTGCGCGTGGCGCATCCCGAGTTGTGCGGCGAATTCGCCATGATGAATCTGGAGATGCGCGCCGGCAAACGGCGAGTGGAAGCGCTTCACAATCTTTCGGACCGGGCCGGAGTCGAGGATCTGAAGAGGCTGGTGGCGGTATTGGTGCAGACCGACCGCTTTGGCACCAGCATTGCCGCCAGCCTGCGGGGACACGCCGACTATTTGCGCGTGATGGCTCGTCAGCGGGCCGAGGAGCAGGCCGCCAAGCTGGCGGTGAAGCTGGTCTTCCCGATTTTCTTCTGCGTGCTGCCCTCGCTGTTCGTGGTGACCATCGGACCGGTGATTACCCGGCTGGTGCGCGATTTGTTCCCTATGATCGAAAAGATGTAAACAGCCGATAAGTAAACAGAAAGGAGCACGGTTATGGATACTTCGATGATTCGTCTGATTTGCGCGGCCCTGGTGGTGGTCTTTGGGGTCGTAATTTTTTTCCGACGCCGCAGCGCCAAAGAAGAATAGGCCCCCTGGGAGGGCAAGCCATCTTTTAGCTTGCCCATCCCTCTGATCCTTATCCTTATCGCACAATTCTGGCCGATTTCCCCTTCATGAGCTGAAGGACTTCGGAAACCGTCGCCATGGTCGTATCGCCGGGAGTGGTCATGGCCAGCGCACCGTGCGCGGCGCCACATTCCACTGCCCATTGCGGGGTCTGTGCGGTGAGAAATCCGTAAATCAGGCCTGAGGCGAAGCCGTCGCCGCCGCCCACACGGTCGTAGATTTCCAGGTCCCGGCGGTTCTGCGCCTGGTAGAACGCGCCGTCGCAGTAACACAGTGCGCCCCAATCGTTGCGCGACGCCGTAGTGGCTTTGCGCAGTGTGGTGGCCACCACGGAAAACGGAAACTCTTTCACGACCGTCTCGATCATACGCTCGAATCCGGCGGTCTCGATGTTGGTGATGTTTTCGTCGAGCCCGGCCACCTCGAACCCCAGGGCGGCCGAAAAGTCCTCTTCGTTGCCGATCATCACATCGACCAGCGGCGCCAACCGGCGATTTACGGCCTGCGCCCGCTTTTTTCCGCCCACCGCCTTCCACAACGACGCCCGGTAGTTGAGGTCGTAAGAAACCATCGTGCCGTGCCGGTGCGCCGCTTGCATGGCTTCCAGCGCCACCTCCGGCGTGGTTTCCGAAAGTGCGCAGAAAATCCCGCCCGTGTGGAACCAGCGCGCTCCGTTCCGGCCGAATACTTCGTCCCAATCGACGTCGCCGGGCTTGAGCTGCGATGCCGCCGTGTGGCCGCGGTCCGAACAGCCCAGCGCACCGCGCACGCCGAATCCGCGCTCGGTGAAATTTAAGCCGTTGCGCACCGAACGGCCAACGCCGTCGTACTCCACCCAGCGAATGAACTTCTGGTCGACGCCGCCCTGGTAAATCAGGTCCTGTAACAGGCGGCCGACGGGATTGTCGGCGAACGCCGTAACCACGGCAGTATCCAGGCCGAAGCAACGCTTCAGCCCGCGCGCCACATTGTATTCGCCGCCGCCTTCGTATACATCGAAGGAGCGCGTGGTGGCTACCCGGCGGTCGCCCGGGTCGAATCGCAGCATGATCTCGCCCAGCGCCACCAGGTCGTAACGGCAGTTTTTTTTCGGTTTGATTGTCAGGGGCATCTTGTTTTTTTCCTTATCTGGCCATCCAGCCGCCGTCCACCACCAGGACGTGGCCGTGCATATAGTCGCTGGCCGCGGATGACAGAAAAACGGCTACCCCAGCCAGATCTTCGGGCGTACCCCAGCGGCCCGCGGGAATGCGATCCAGGATCTGACGGCTGCGCGCCGGGTCGGCCCGAAGGGCGCTGGTATTGTCGGTGGCCATGTAGCCCGGGGCGATGGCGTTCACGTTGATCCCCTTGGGCGCCCATTCGTTGGCCAGCGCCTTGGTCAGTTGCGCCACCGCGCCCTTCGAAGCCGCATAGGCCGGCACAAACACGCCGCCTTGGAAGGAAAGCAGCGAAGCGATGTTGATGATTTTGCCGCTGCCCTGGGCCAGCATTCTGCGCCCCGCCAACTGGCAGAGCCGGAAAACGGCGTTGAGGTTGATCTCCATTACCTGCGCCCAATCTTCGGCGGAGTAATCCGCTGCCGGGCTCCGCCGAATGATTCCGGCGTTATTGATCAGTATGTCGATGGAGCCGAGTTCCTTCACCGTCAAATCTACCAGGTCGGCGCAAGCCTGGGGGTCGGACACGTCCGCCACCGAACATACCGCCTTCACGCCGCACGCGCGCACGGCTTGACACACTTCGTGGATGCCGTCATCCGTGGGTCCGTTGACCACCACGTTGGCGCCGGCCTGCGCCAGGCCGATCGCCATTCCCGCGCCCAGGCCGGCGCGCGATCCGGTCACCAGGGCGTTCTTGCCCATGAGGCTGAAACAGCCGGGTATGGCAGTCATTTACTTGTGGCTGGCTTCCAAACCAGAGCCGCCCGCGCCGAAACCCGGTTGCACGTGGACCACGCCGAATTGCCGGTCGAGCTTTTCGCGGTGCGCCGCCATGGCCCACAGGAAGCACATGCGGTGTCCCGGCACCGAAACGTTGGGATGATAGCCCGCCGGCATGAGGACCGCGTCGCCGTCGCGCACCACCGTCAGCAGTTCGGGATATTCGGTGTTTTCGTAAACCATCTGAATGGCGAAAGCCGGCTCGGGCATGTCGAAGTACACGTACATTTCTTCGAGCATGGCGGCGTGCTCGTGCGGCGGCCAACTGGACCAGTTGCCCGGCTCGGACATGGTGAAGCCGGCCACCAGCCGGCCCGCTTCCACGTTTTTGCCCAGTACGATATTCAGATGGCGCTGCTGGGTGGGAACGCCTGCCGTGAATTTCAGCGAGGGATCCTTGGAGACGTCGGCATAGCGGACTACCTGCAAGGGATACCGGTGCTCCACGTCGCAGGAGAACTCGGCGATATCGACATTGCTCCCGGTGGCCACTTCGACGGACGAATCGCGGGGGATATAGATGCCGTCGTACTGCGTGAGTTCGAAATCGCGGCCATCCACCGAGATTTTCGCGGCTCCCGACAGGAGTATGAAGCCGGTTTCCTGGCCGCCGTTGCGGAAACCGACGGAAGGCATCTGGCTGTTCAAAATAATGCGGCTGTAGGAAAGATGGCGATTGGTGCTGTTGGCCGGTGTAACGGCAACGTGGCGCCCCACGCCAGCGTTGGTTTTGCGAAAAATCATGCGAGCGGCGGTATTCGTTTCCAGTGACATACGGAGTCTCCTATCTCATGTGGTGAGACGTTATCTTCACATTGCCAAATCCAGATTTTACTACCTTGCAAGCCCCGCCGCTTCGCAAGGGGCAGATCCGCGGTAGCCGGATTCCATGGAGATGGCGCGGGCGGCGCGGCAAACCGACGCGGACACGGCCGGTACCCGCTCCAGGGGCAATCGAAACGACGGGGCGGAGGTGCTGATGGCGCCCACGGGACGGGCGTTGGGGCCCAGCACCACGGCGCCCACGCAGCGCACGCCCTCTTCGGCCTCTTCGTTGTCGATGGCGTAACCGCGTTCCCGAATCGCTTTCAGGTCGGCTTTCAGGTCGGCCGGCGTGACGATGGTCTTGGCGGTCATGCGAGGGAGTCCATGTTGCTTGAGGATGTCGTCCACTTCGCGTTCGGCGAGGTGCGCCAGCATGGCTTTGCCCACGGCGGAGCAGTGTGCCGGACTCAGACGTCCGATCTTGGAAGCCATGCGGACGCTACGGCTGGGCTCGACCTTGTCGACGTAGAGCACAACGCCAGCGTCCAGCACGCACAGGTGTACGGTTTCGTCGGTTTCGAAGAGCACGCGCTCCAGGTGGGGCCGCGCGCAGTCCCGAATGTTGAACCGGGCGATGGCGATGGCGCCCAATTCGAAGAGGCGCAGTCCCAGGCGGTAACGGCCGGTGCGCGGCTCGCGCTCCACCATGCGGTGGCGCTCCAGGATCATGAGCAGGCGATGCGCCGTGCTTTTGTGGAGTTGAAGTTTGGCCGCCACTTCCATCAAGCTGAGATTTTCGTGCTCCTTGGCGAGGGCGAGCGTGTCGATGATCGCCATGGCGCGGTCGAGCACCTGCACGCGGTAGGGGGAAGACTTCGTCTCATTATCCGACACTGAGAATCATTCTATGGGAGTCGGGCCGGGTATTTCAATGCTTGGGCGCGATGCCCGGCATCGGGATGGCGAGTACCGCCGGGAAAATCGGGAGCGGGGACAGGACGGCGTCGCCTCGGCGGAACAGGTAGCCGTGACGACCATTCTGGCCGCCGACAACGTGAACCTGCCGGTAAGCAGCACCCATGGATCGCGGGAACCATGGCAGCTAAGGGGCCGCGAAACAATAAGCTGACCAACTGTCTCGAACGTGCGCAATCGCTCCCTAANNCGCGGCTCTGTCAAATGCGCATGCCCGGCCGCGCGCGGGAGCAAGCGGTTGGGTCTGAATGCACAGGATATTTTTTCGCGGCAGCTAACGCCCTGCGCAATCTACTGTTGGCGTGGGGATTGACGTTGCCGGGTCAGCGGGCTGTCCGGCGCCGGGAGTTTCGTCTTCGGGTTGAACCTGGCGATTCGTGTCGGCTTGAGACAGGCCTACACCTCCATCAGCGCCGGCACCAGCAAGCCCTTTTCCTTCAGGCCGGATAGCGCCAAGCCATAGCGCCCGCGGATTCCGGTCTTCTCGAAGATGTGTTTCAAGTGAATCTTGACGGTGCCGGTGCGGATACCCAGCACGTCGCCAATATCCCTATTCTTCATGCCACGCTCCACCAGTTCCATCACCTGCAACTCGCGCGCTGTCAAGGGACTGTGCGTCAGACGGACTTGCCGTTCGGTTCCGCGCGCAGGGTCTTCTTCCATCCAGGTTGCACCGCCCGCCACTTCCCGCAGACAGGCGAGCACGACTTCCAGTCTTGCCGACTTACGAAGCACCCCCGAGGCGCCGGCCTGCAGGAAGCGCAGGGCCTCGACTTCCGGCATGGCAGCGCCCCACACAACCACAGCCGTCTGACAGTCCAGTTTCCGCAACGCCTTGGGACAGTCCATCACGGCGTGAATGCCGAAGGCCTTGTCCACCACCAATATGCTGGGCTGCAGCTCTCTGACGGCTTCCAGACCCTCCGCAAAAGATGTCTCGGTGGCGACAACGCGCAACCCCTCAGCCGATTCCAACAGGCTCCGCAGGCCCTCTATGGCAATTGGCTCCGTATCACACACCGCGACGGTATCCACTAGTTCACTTTGATCGCACGCTCGATGCGCGCGCCTCTTCTATACAGATCGGCCGAATCACTCGAATACCTTAGTGTGTTTGGGATCAATGAGATCTCAGGATTTCACGGCACTGCCTCCCAGCGAATACTCCGCCAGGTCAATCCAGCAGTTGCCGAGGCTGTTTTGCACAAATGCGGCATGTTCAGCCGCAAAGCGCCGCGGACCGGGATACTCCCGCCACAGGCGGTGGGCCAGTTCATTTGTGGGCGCCACCGTTTGGGGCGGGAGTTCCTGGGCCAGGGTGATATGAGGGTGATAGGGGAACGGGTCCCGGAAATTCAGCGAGTCGGCGTTCATGGCGGCGTGCATGCGGCCGAGTTCCGCGGCGCCGTCGCCGATCCGGATATAAATCACATCGGTCACGGGAAAGATCTCAATGCCGGTCAATTCGATTTCGAACGGAGTCCAACCGTCCATGACGGCGCGAACCTGGTCCGACGCCACGGCCCAATCCACCGCCAGGGGCCGCGGGGGGAGCAAACTGACGTGGGCGTGCGGATTACACCCGGGGACCAACTTCCGGCGCAGATCGTCCAGAAACTTGCCCAGCGGGCCGGGAACGTAGATCACCAGGGCGTAGACGTTCAGACGCTCCTCGGGAGGGATGCGGACTGACCGCTCGATCGAATCGGAACCCATTCACCCTCTATGGTACCCATTTTGCGCCGGTCCGCTCACGTTTGCGCTAATTCGGGGACATCGGGGACCGGCTGCACAACCTCGAAACGAAGCCAAACTGAATTTCGAGGTTATGTAGCCTGTCCCCGAAATAGCCCTCTGCTGCTACCCTGAAGGAGAATGTCCAGCCCCGAATCGCCCAATCCACTCCTCACGGTCGAATTCCGAATTCCGTTCGACCGCATACGCGCCACTGACGTGGAGCCCGCGGCCGCCGAATTACTCTCTCAGGCACGCGCGCGCCTCGATGCCATCGCCAGCTTGCCCGGCGAACGCACCTACCGGAACAGTATGGATGCACTCGACCGGTTGACGGAGCCTTTGGACTACGCCATGGGAGTGGTGAAGCACCTGGAGTCGGTAGCCACCTACCCCGAGCTGCGGGCGGCTTTCAATGCGGTACAGCCGGAGGTGAGCGCCTTCTACTCGGGGATTCCGCTGAACCACGGGTTGTGGCAGGGCATCAAGACCTTCGCGTCCACCGCGGAGGGCCAGGCGGCGACAGGCGAACGCGGGCGCTTCCTCCATAAGACCATCGACGCCTTTCGCCGTCATGGGGCCGATCTGGACCCCGCGGGAAAGAAAAGGCTGGAAGAGATCGACGTCGAATTGACGCAGGTCACCACCAGGTTCGGGGAGAACGTGCTCGATTCCACCAACGCCTTCGAACTGGTGCTTACCGATGTGGCGGAATTGGCCGGCCTGCCGCCCACGGCTATCGCCGCGGCTCGCGAAAGCGCCGTGCGCAAGGGGTTGGAAGGCTGGCGCTTTACCCTGCAGGCGCCCGATTATCTGGCGGTGCTGACTTATATGGATAACGCCGCCACCCGCCGCCATCTGTACCAGGCTTTCGCCGTCCGCGCCACCGAAGAGGGACGCGACAACCGCCCGCTGATCGTGCGCATTCTGGAACTGCGGCGGGAGAGGGCGCGCCTGCTGGGATTCGCCGATTTCGCCGATCTGGTGCTGGAAGACCGTATGGCCCACAACGGCGCGCGCGCCTTGAGTTTTCTGGAAGACCTGAAAACCAAGACCGAGCGGCGTTTCCGCGAAGAGAATCGCGAACTGCTGGAGTACCGGCGCTCGCTGGAGGGACCGGAAGCGCCCGCGCTCGACCCCTGGGACGTGTCCTACTACGCCGAGAAGCAGCGCGCCGCGCTCTACGATTTCGACGAGGAGACGCTGCGGCCGTACTTCCCGCTGGAAAAAGTAGTGGCCGGGATGTTCGACCTGGTTCACCGGCTCTACGGCATCAGCGTTACCGAAGAGAAAGGCGTGCCCACGTGGGACGCGCAGGTCTGCTATTACAACGTCCACGACGAAAACGGCATGTTCATCGGCGGCTTCTATGCCGACTGGTATCCCCGCGAAAACAAGCGCGGCGGCGCGTGGATGGATGCCTTCATCACCGGCGGCCCGTCCGACGGCGGATTCCAACCGCACCTGGGTCTGATCTGCGGCAATCTCAGCCAGCCCATCGGCGGCAAGCCGGCGCTGCTGACGCATCGCGATGTGGAGACCATTTTTCACGAGTTCGGCCATCTGCTGCACCACCTTTTGAGCCGCGTGCAAATCCGCTCTCTGGCGGGCACCAGCGTGGCGTGGGACTTCGTGGAACTGCCCTCGCAGATCATGGAGAACTGGTGCTGGGAACGGGCGTCGCTGGATTTGTTCGCGGGCCATTGGGAGACGGGCGAGCCGGTGCCCGANNTTCGTGGACCTGGAACTGCACACGCGCTACTCACCGGAGCGCGACGGCGACCCGGTGGAGTACGGCCGGCGCGTGCTGCAGGAATACAGCCCCGCGCCATTGCCGCCGCAGCATGCCATGCTGGCGGCCTTCACACATTTGTTCTCGAGCCCGGTGGGATATGCCGCCGCGTATTATTCGTACAAGTGGGCGGAGGTGCTGGATGCCGACGCCTTCACGCGTTTCCGCGAGCGCGGAATCTTCAGCCGCGAAGTGGGCGGCGACTTTCGCGAAAAGATTCTCTCCCGCGGCGACAGTAAAGATCCGGCGGAGTTGTACCGCAGCTTCATGGGCCGGGAGCCCGATCCGAAGGCGCTTCTGGAACGGTCGGGGCTGGCGTAGCGCCGCCACTGGTATGGAGCCGCGTATTCCCGGTTTTCGTGGCGAGTATCTTTGGGAACTCGATATCCCTCAGGTTCAACTA
>PLRZ01000363.1:0-1810 GCA_003164075.1 Bryobacterales bacterium
GACTCAAGAAACCGATCCCTGGCGGTCGCGGCTCGGTAACAAGCCACCTGAATTGAGTTCCGTCGCCGGTCCGCGAATTAGCCGAAGGAACGGCTCACGACTCGCGTAGTGTCACCATGGGATCGGCCTTCGTCGCGCGGCGCGCCGGCACGTAACTCGCCAGCAGCGCGACAGCGCCGAGGAATAGCGCCGCACCCGCTATCGCTACCGGCGGATCGCCCGGATTAAACCCCACCAGCAGGCCCGCCGCCATGCGCGCCGCCGCGACCGCCAGCACCGACCCAATTACGAGGCCCGCCACGGTCAGCGCCATGCCCTGGCGCAGTACCAGCAGCACCACATCGGAGGGCGCGGCGCCGAGCGCCAGGCGGATGCCGAATTCGTGCCCGCGCTGGCTCACCGAGTACGCCAGCACGCTGTAGAGGCCCAGCGCCGCCAACAGCAGCGACACCGCACCGAGCACGCTCAACAGCGCCGCTTCCACCTTCTGCGCATAGAGCGAGCCGGCAACCGTCTCCTGGAACTCCACTACTTCCGCAACGCCGGCATTCGGCTCGATGGCGGCGGCCTCGCTGCGGACCGCGCCAGCGGACGCGCGCGGCGGCCCCACGGTGCGGATGAAGAAAGCAGTCCAGAACTCGCTGCTGTGCCGCTGCAGGTACGGTACATAAATGTAGGGAGTGGGCGGCTCCGTCAGCCGGTAATATTTGCTGTCCTTCACCAGGCCGGCCACCGTGGACCACACGCCGTCCACCATGACGCGGCGCCCTACCGGGTTGCCGCCTCTGAAGTAGCGCGCGGCGAAGGTCTGGTTGACGATGGCCACCGGCGCGGCGCCGGGGTCGTCCCGTTCCGTGAAGTCGCGCCCTTCGAGCACCGGAATCCGCAGAGCGTCGAAAAAGCCGGGCGCCACGGTGGCGCTCGATACGCTCATTTGTTCGTCCCGGCCGGCGGCGTATCCTTCCACTTGTATGCCCGACCGCTGCCCGGTCCCGATGGCCAGCGGCACGGAGTTCGCGAAGCTTACCGCGGTAATGCCGGACAGCTCCCGGATGCGGTCGCGCAGGCGGTAGCAGAATTGCGCCCGCTGCTCGGGATTCTGGCAGAAGGTATCGAGGTGATATTGCGCGAACAGCACGTGGCCGGCGTCGAAGCCCGGATCGATGGACCGCGCGTTTTGAAAGCTGCGCGCGAACAGGGCGGTGCCCACCAGCGCCACCAGGGCCAACGCCACTTCCGAGACCACCAGCAGGCCGCGGGTACGGTTCTGGGCGGCGCCGGACGTGCCGCTTCGGCCGCCTTCTTTCAGGGCCTCCATCAGGTCCCTTTTCACCGAATGCACGGCGGGCGCGAGGCCTGTCAGCAGAGAACCGGCGCAGCACAACAGCACGGTGAACGCGAGCGTGTCCGCGTTCATGCTGAAATCGAAGTCCACTGGATAGCCGATGGGCGGCAGGATCCAGAGGAGCGAGCTGCCCAGCCAGCCCGCCAGCGGAATGCCCGCCAGCGCGCCCATGGCCGCCAGCAACAGGCTCTCGGTAAGAAGCTGCCGCACCACACGCCAGCGGCCCGCGCCCAGGGCCATGCGGACGCTGAATTCCCGGCGGCGCGCGGTGGCGCGGGCAAGCTGCAGGTTGGAGACGTTCGCGCCCACAATCAGGAACACCACGAAGCAGACGGCCATCAGAATCCGCAGCGGCGCAAGCAGCACCGACTGCATGCCGATGTGCCCTTTCCACACGGGCATCAGGCTGGCATGGAAGCCGGCGCTGGTGCGCGGCGATTGCTCCGCCACGCGCCGCGCGCACGC
>PLRZ01000363.1:1826-7569 GCA_003164075.1 Bryobacterales bacterium
ATGCCGGCCACGGTCAATTCGTAGCGGTTCACGCGGATGGTCCTGCCGACTATACCCGGGTCTCCCTGGAAGAGGCTCTGCCAGAGGCGGTAGCTGATGACGGCCACGGGAAATGCATCCGGCTGGTCGCCATATTCGGAGGGCAGGAATGCGCGTCCGCGTACGGGCTTCACGCCCAGCACCGCGAAGTAGTTGCCGGAGACGAATTCTCCGTAAACGCGGCGCGGGTTATCGGCCGGGCCAACGTTGAACGCGTTCAGAAGCGAGGCGGCAAGTCCGGAAAAGGACTTCACGCCGTCGCGATAATCGCGGTAATCGCGGTAGGAGGTAGTGGAATATTCCCCGCTCGGCGACACGGTTTCGAGAGCCGCCAGTTGTCCGCCGCCCGGCACGCCGGGGAACGGCCGCACCAGAAGTGAGTCGATCCAGCCGAAGACAGTTGCGTTCGCCGCTACGCCCAGTGCCAGCGTGAGCACGGCTACCGCCGTGAACCCTGGACTGCCCCGAAGAACGCGGATGGCATAGCGCAGATCCTCGTAAAGGCTGCGCATGATGTTCTCTGTTCAGTATGCAACTGGGATGCCAGGGCCGCCCCAATACTGTTTACCTTGTCCCGCGAACGATGTGAAACCAGCGGCGGGCGGACTCAAAATTCGGTATTGAACCCGCTCCCTCACGGGGCGCCCTCTGTGCCCGGCTTGGTAAGTGCTTGCCTTTCAACGTGACTTTTCCGAGCCGCGCGCGCAAGCAAGCGGTTTCTTCGAATTCTGCAAGTGCCTCTGAAGTCCGGGGTCCCCTCTGGGGAAGGCTGAAAGCCTGCCCCACCGAAGCTCACCGGGACCAGGGCGGACTGGCGTCCGGTTTCGGACCTCTCCGTGTCCGCTATTGGGACGCCACGCAATTACTCCAGGCACCGCCTGGGTTCCGGCGGGGCGGGATAACGGCCCATCTTCGAGTTCCAGTAAGCCCAGGAACGGCGGTCGATGATCCCCGGCGGAGCTTTGTCCAAAGCTTCCAGGAAATCCGGGTCGTCGACGTAGCGGCGGATCACCTTCATCTCTTCATGCGTCGCACGGGCCATGGCATATGCCAGGAAGCGCACGGGATCGGCCAGCGCCTCTTCAGGGGATTCGAACCAGACGATACGCCGCGCGACCGTCTCCGTCTCGGAATTCAGCGGGATCGATCTCATTGAGCAGGCCCTCGGGTAAGGATGGGCAACCGGTCGAGATCCACCTCGCGGGCCGCGCGGCAAAAGGGAAAGGTTGCCGTCGCCGAAAAAAGACAGCGCCTTGAGGGTGATCTGGGATTGAACTTCGGGCCGTAAATCGCGCCGGCGCTGGCCAGTGCTGCCGGCAGGTCCACACGGCCGTCCTGGAAGAGGGCATCCAGATCGCGGTAGTCCTTGACCTCGGCGCGCTGCTGCACGATGGCGGCTTTCGTGCCAGCCACGTCGAGCAGGGAGGCGCCCCGCAGACCGTTGTCCGGGGCGATATGCGGCGGCCGCAGGCGGGCCATGCCGGGAAGGCCAAAGAAGGAAACCATGACCGGCCCGTCGCGATCGACGGTGGCGGACAAGGTGTTGGGCGCCTGTTGGGTGATGGTTGCCGAAGTCAGAAATGGTATCCGGGCGAAAAGGCCGGCCGGGTCGAAGGGCATGGCCGAGGTGCAGGGCGATCGCGGTTCCTCCATAGAGTACGAACTCGCCGGGAACCGCCGCCAGTTCGTCCCATAGCCGGCGCTGCGGCGGGGGCAGAATACCAAGGCCGGGCTGGAAACCGCCAGTCATTTCCGTAAGCCATTCATACCATAGAACCGCCAGCCTTGCGCGTTCAACCCCATTTCCGCGCCAATCGCTTCCGTCTACTCGGCGGCGCCGGGCGCCTGTGTTGTAATGGAAGGACTTCGACCGTATGCCCGATTCCTCCAAACATCTCCGCAGGGCGTGGAAAGCTGCCGGCCGCCGGCTGCGCGAGTTGCGGATGATCGGCAAGGGGCTGGCCTCCAAAGACCACCCCATTCTGGCGCACGTGATTCCCATGCGGCGCTGCAATCTCTCGTGCACCTACTGCAACGAGTATGACGACTCTTCGAAGCCCGTCGCCATCGACGTGATGTACCAGCGGCTCGACCAGCTTGCCAGGCTGGGCACCACCATCATCACCATCTCCGGCGGCGAACCGCTGCTCCATCCCGACCTGGACCTGATCGTGGCGCATATTCGCAAGCGCGGCATGATCGCCGGGATGATCACTAACGGCTACCTGCTGACGGCGGAGCGGATCCAACGGCTGAACCGCGCCGGGCTGGACCATTTGCAGATTTCCATCGACAACGTGATGCCCGACGAGGTTTCCAAGAAGAGCCTCAAGGTGCTCGACCGGAAGCTGCAACTGCTGGCCGAACACGCCGATTTTCACGTCAACATCAATTCCGTGGTGGGCGGCGGCATTAGCACGCCACAGGATGCGCTGACGGTGGGGAAGCGCGCCATCGAACTGGGATTCACTTCCACGGTGGGGATCATTCACGATGGCGAGGGCCAGTTGCAGCCGCTGGGTGAACGCGAGCGCGAAGTTTACACCGCCATGCGCGCCATGGAGAAGAGCAGCTACGCGCGCTTCAACTATTTCCAGGACAACATCGCGCACGGCAAAGAGAACCGGTGGCGATGCCGCGCCGGCGCTCGCTACCTGTACATCTGCGAGGAGGGCTTGGTGCACTACTGCTCGCAGCAGCGGGGCTATCCGGCCAAGCCGCTGGCCGAGTACACGGTGGCCGATATCCGCCGCGAGTATCGCACCGAGAAGAGCTGCGCTCCACGCTGCACGGTGGCGTGCGTGCACCAGGTTTGTTACATCGATTTCTGGCGCGGCAAGCAGGATCTGACGCCCTCGCGGGTGGAGGAACAGACCGGCCAGGGACTGGTGCAACTAAGGTAGGGCGGCGGTCTGGGAATGAGGCGACACTGCCGCACACCGAGCCGCGACCGTGAGGGAGCGTATTCCGCACCTGTGCCACGCAATCCCCAAAACGGTTAGGCACCTGCAGCCCCCACACTGCGAATGGGCGTCTCTGCCTTCTTAGCTCTTATGTTCCGCCGCGTTGATTCGCGCTTGCGCGTGATTGACGGCGGCCAGCGCGGTATCCGGATCGGGCGTAGTCGCCAACTGCTCCTGCGCCTTCCGTAAGTCAGCCTTGGCGCGTTCCACGTCGATGTCTTCGGCCTTCTCCGCCGAGTCGGCCAGGACGCGGACGTGGTCTTCCAGGATTTCCATGAAGCCGCCGTCTATCGCCACATAGTGCGGCTGGCCGGCCGCGGTGTAACAGAGCGCGCCGGCTCCGAGCTGGCCCAATAGGGCGGCGTGGCCGGGCAGAATCCCGAGGTAGCCATCCTTGCCGGGCAGTTGCACGTCGGCTACCTGCTGGTGCACCAATCGGCGCTCGGGCGTGACGATTTCCAGGTCCAGTTGCTCGGCCATACTTAAGCCTTCTTCAACGCTTCGGCCTTCTCCAACACTTCTTCGATGGTGCCTTGCATGTAGAACGCCTGCTCGGGAATATCGTCGTGCTTGCCTTCGGCGATTTCGCGGAAGCCGCGGATGGTGTCGCTCAGCTTCACGTACTTGCCCTTGTAGCCGGTGAATTGCTCGGCCACGTGGAAGGGCTGCGAGAGGAACCGCTGGATCTTGCGGGCGCGCGCCACGCTCAGCTTATCTTCGTCGGAAAGCTCGTCGATACCGAGGATGGCGATGATATCCTGCAGGTCTTTGTAGCGTTGCAGAATTCCTTTCACCATCTGGGCGACGCCGTAGTGGTCCGCGCCCAGGATCAGCGGATCGAGAATGCGGCTGGTGGAGGCCAGCGGATCCACCGCGGGATAGATGCCCAACGACGCGATTTCGCGCGACAGATTGGTGGTGGCGTCGAGGTGCGCGAAGGCGGTGGCCGGCGCGGGATCGGTATAGTCGTCGGCGGGCACGTAGATGGCCTGCACGGAGGTGATGGAGCCCTTCTTGGTGGAGGTGATGCGCTCCTGCAATTCGCCCATTTCGGTGGCCAGGTTGGGCTGGTATCCCACGGCGGAGGGCATGCGGCCGAGCAGCGCCGAGACTTCCGAGCCGGCTTGCGTGAAACGGAAAATGTTGTCGATGAAGAGCAGCACGTCCTGCCCTTCCTCGTCGCGGAAATATTCGGCCACGGTCAGGCCGGTGAGGCCCACGCGCAGACGCGCCCCGGGAGGCTCGGTCATCTGCCCGTAAATCAGGGCGCACTTGGACTTCTTCCAATCGTGCGGATCGATGACGCCCGATTCCTGCATTTCGAGCCATAGATCGTTGCCTTCGCGGGTGCGCTCGCCCACCCCGGAGAAGACCGACACGCCGCCGTGCTTCTGGGCGATGTTGTTGATCAGCTCCATGATGATGACGGTCTTGCCCACGCCGGCGCCGCCGAACAGTCCGATCTTGCCGCCGCGGAGGTAGGGCTCCAGCAGGTCGATCACCTTGATGCCGGTCTCGAACATCTCCAGGCGCGTCGACTGATCTTCGAACGATGGCGACGGGCGATGGATGGGATAATGCAGCTTGGCGTTCACCGGGCCCATTTCGTCCACCGGTTCGCCGATCACGTTGAGCACGCGCCCCAGCGTTTCGGGCCCCACCGGCACCATCACCGGATGGCCCAGGCTGACGGCCTGCATGCCGCGCACCAGGCCCTCGGTGGGCTGCAGCGCGATGGTGCGCACGCGGCCCTCGCCGATGTGCTGCTCCACTTCGCAAATGATGTCGATGGGGGCGGGACAGGTGAACCCTTCGCTGGTCACGCGGATCGCCGTATATACCAGCGGAATCTGTCCTTCCGGAAATTCGCAATCCACGGCCGGTCCGGATACCTGGACCACTTTGCCGATCACGACTTGGTTGGTAGTTGCCATGTCAATCCTTCGTTTACTCCGCGGCTGCCGCGCCGCTCACCACTTCGATGATTTCCTTGGTGATGCTGGCCTGGCGCACGCGGTTCATGTAAAGCGTCAGCTTGTCGATCATTTCGCCCGCGTTGGAAGTGGCCGCTTCCATGGCCGTCATGCGGGCGGCATGTTCGGCGGCGGTGGATTCCGCCAGCGCGCGATAGAATTCCGTTTCCACGTAGCGCGGCAGCAGCGCATCCAGCATCGCCACCGGGGACTGCTCGAAGATGTAGTCCACCGGGGATGCCTGCTGGGGCAGTTGGATGGGCAGCACCTTGCTGGTGAGCAGCGTCTGCGCCGCCACGCTCTTGAACTCGTTATAAATCAGGTAGACGGCGTCGATCTCTTCGTTGCGGTAAAGCTCCATGGCCTTGCCGGCGATGGCCGCCACATCGGCGTAGACCAGCTTGGCGGCCATGTTGAGATGCTCGCTCTCGACCAGGGCGCCGCGCTTGCGGAAGAAGTCGCGGCCCTTGCGGCCCACCAGCACCATGCGCACGGCAACGCCGGGGCGTTCGACTGCAAAGCGCTGCGCGGCCTTGATGAGATTGGTATTGAAAGCGCCGGCCAGGCCTTTATCGCTGGTGACCAGCACCAGCAGGACGCGTTGTTCGGGGCGCTGCGCCAGGAGCGGATTGCCGCCGGCATTCTCGTCGGCGGCCACCGCGGCGGCCACGTTGCCCAGCAGTTTGCGCAACATCGCGCCATAGGGACGCGCGGAGAGTACGCGATCCTGCGCGCGGCGCAGTTTGGCGGCCGAGACCATCTTCATGG
>PLRZ01000043.1:0-2379 GCA_003164075.1 Bryobacterales bacterium
GGTTCGCCGCCGGAATCGACGCCGGAGGAGTTCACGGTCACCATGGAGATTGAGACGGCGGACTCCATCTCGCGCCTGTGGCAGGCCATCACCTCGCCCTTTCGCCTGTCGCTGCTATATCGGGTGGCGGTGGCATTCCTGACACCTCCGGATGCGGCCGGGCCGGCGCCGCCGGTGCGCCGCTACGGGCTGGCGGTGGAACCGGCCAGTTTCCCGGTAGCCACCGCCGGACAGGTGTTCGGCACTACATCGACGGCCCATTTCGCTCCGCCGTCGGGCGTTCCTCCAACTGTCGGCGTGGACTATTCACCGGCAACCGTCGCGCCCGGCCAGCGCTTCACCCTGCTGGGTGCGAGCCTCAATCAGGGGACGGAAGTGCCCGTGGTTCCCAACCCCGGAACCTCGTTTCGGGTCTATTTGCTGCTGCCGGCGGATTATCAGACGGAGGTGGAGGTTACGGCCTGGAAGGCGAAGGACGTGCTGCCGGCCAGCCCTATCCAAACCGCCAGCAGAATCGTGCTGGACCTGCCGGCGACGGTGGGAGCGGCCCCCGCGAACGCCCCTCCGCCGGGGGTCTACGCCATCCGCGCCGGCAGCAATTCGCCGCCCGATCTGATTTCGAACCGCACCAACTCGACGCCTTTCCACATAGCGGCGCGCGTGGATGTGCCGGCATCGCCCGCCGGCCCGGTCGTGGCCGCGGTGGCGGGCACATACACCATCACCGGTATGGGCTTCATCGCGGGCAGCACGCAGGTGCTGCTGGAGACCGTTCCGCTCACTTATGTGGCGACACCACCGCAGCCGGGGCAATTCACCGTGGGCAGCATCTCGCAAATTTCGTTCCAGAGGCCAGACGGGTTGCCTCCGGGACTGTACGGCATACGGGTTCGCGTCAACGGCGTGGACTCGCCGCCCGCTTTGTGGATCAAGGTCTAGGACAGGATGACTGAGGAAGTAAAGATCGCGGAACCGGTGGTGGGGCGCGGCAGCGCAGCCCTCCTGCTGGCGCGTGTGCGCCTGCGAGCCCAGCTCCGCGTCCTGTGGATGCGGTCCGAGTGGGCCGCGTCGCTCGAACAGCCGCTGGCGGGCCTGGCGATCACGCACGCCGAGGTGGACCGGCTGCTGCGCGACCCGGCGGAATCGGCGGCAGAAGAGGCCCTGTTCTACCGGACCAATCCCGCCGCGGGCCGGCTTTCCGAGCAGATCGAAGCGGTGGAGGCTGAGTTTGCCCAGGATGCGGCGTGGAGCCGATTGCGCCGGGAGTTCGCGCTATCGCCTTTCGAGACCGATCTGCTGGCGCTGGCCGTCGCAGCCGAGATCGACCCGCCGCTGCGGCGCGTCTACGCCTATCTGCATGACGATGCCGCCGCGGGGCATGCCACACCGTGGCTGGCGTCCACATTGTTTCACGGAGAGGGGCCGGCCCTGCTCGATCCGCAGTCCCCCTTGGTGCAGTGGCGCCTGGCGCACACCACCGAGGCTGGCGCGGGAGCCTGGGCGGCGCATGCGCCGTGGACGGCGGATCCGTACATTGTCTTTTGGCTTTTGGGCCGCCCCACGAACGATCCCGCGCTGGAGTTCGCCGCGGAGTTCGTGCCCCAGACCCGCACCGCGGATACCGCATGCCTTTACCCGGAACTGCTGGCGTCCATGGCGGATCTTCTGCAGTCCGCGCAGGGCCGGGCTGTGGAGATCGAGCTGGTGGCGGCGCAGGGCGCCGGAAAGCGAACGCTGGCCGCGCAATTTGCCGCTACTCTCGGCTGCGGTCTGATCGCCGTAGAGGCCGATCAGCTCCTGCCGCACGACCTGCCGCCACCGGCGGCGGCGGAGAGGATTGTACACGCAGTCCGCATTGCGCGGCTGGTGGGCGCCATCCTGTACTGGAACGGCGGCGAGCGGACCAGCCTGCGGGTGTGGCAGGCCACCGGAGGCTATTCCGGGGTAATGCTGTTCGGCGTTCCCTCGGCGAGTGTTTCCGAGGCCCAGTCGCCGGCCGCGCGGCGCTCGTTCACGCTCCCTCCGCTGCGCCGCGAGGCGCGAATCGCGCTGTGGGCCGAATTCTCCGGGGAGCCCGTTCCGAGGGCCGTGGCCGACGGCAACTTCAAGCCGGCGGATATCGTCAAGGCGGCACAGTTGGCGCCAGCGGGCAAGGGAGCGGTGATGGAACTGTGCCAGGACAACGCCCGGACGCCCAATGCGCTCTTCACGCCGTTGCCCTGCCCCTACACCTGGGACGATATCGTGCTGCACAACTCCGTGCGCGAACACCTGCGCGAACTCGAGGAGCAGGTGCGTCTTCGTCCGGCCGTATATGAAGAATGGGGCTTTGAGCGCCTCTGCCCGATGGGGCGCGGGATCACCGCGCTGTTTGCGGGC
>PLRZ01000043.1:2426-2984 GCA_003164075.1 Bryobacterales bacterium
GCCCTGTTCGGCCAGCGCACGCAAGTGAAGGATGCGCACGATCGATTCGCCAACATCGAAATCGACTACCTGCTGCAGCGCATGGAGCAGTTCGAGGGGGTGGCCATTCTCGCCACCAATCGCAAGGGCGATCTGGACAAGGCATTTCTGCGCCGCATCCGCTTCATCGTCGATTTTCTGCCACCGGGGCCGGCGGAGCGAATGGCCCTCTGGCGGCGCGCCCTGGACTCGCGGCCCGCCGGGTGCGAAGAGATCCTGGGCGGCATCGACTGGGACTTCCTGGCTCACAAGCTGACCATGACGGGAGCGGACATCACCATGGCGGCGCTGAACGCCGCGTTTCTAGCCCGGTCGCAGGGCAGCCGCATCACCATGGATCACATTCTGCACACGTCCCGCCGCGAAATGACCAAGCATGGCGTGGTAGTGCGCCCGGGAGAATGGGGTTGAATATAAGAGCACCTGAGATCGTGGAATTTGCAACGAGCCCGCTGGTGGGGCAGGCGGTGCTCGCCTTCGCTCGATCCTATGCGAGAACTCCTGATGTCGGCCGGGGAT
>PLRZ01000006.1 GCA_003164075.1 Bryobacterales bacterium
CGGTGCTGCGGTTTCTGGTCCATCGTTGCTGGGTCTCCGATTATCAGGCGCTCCCCGATCTGGATGCCGGCTCCAACGCCATCGCCATCGAGCACATCAAGCTGGAGAACGAGGGTTGGGAGCGCGATTTGAGCGTGAATGAAATCGCCGAGACATAATACCGGGAGCGTGAGGCTCCCCGTCAGCGGGTTTGCGGTGATGCTGCGGCAGCCCACGGGTGAGGACGACCTTGTGCTGCGGGAGTGGCGGATGTCTCAGCATGTGCTGGCACAAACCCTGGCGGCCCGGTTGGCGCGGACCGCCGACGGCCAACCGTTGGATGCGGACGCGCTGTGCGTGACCGACCTCCAGGCGTTGCTGCTGCGGCTCCGCCAGGTGGTAGCGGGGGATATGATTCAGGCAGAGGTGACCTGCGCCTCGGGCCAGTGCCGGGCGCGCGTAGACATCGCGTTCCGCATCTCCGAGTACCTGGAGTCGCACCCGGTGCGCACTCCGCGAGGCTTGGCGTCGAGCGAGCCGGGATGGTTCCAGTTCGCCGGCGAAACCGCCCGCTTCCGACTGCCGAGCGTGCTGGATCTGCGCGCCGTTGAAGGACAGCGCCTGCCCGACCGGGAACTGGCGCGCCTGTGCATGGAGCCGGTGGAAATCCCGGCCGCCCTGCGGAGACGAATGGAGCGGGCCATGGAGGCGCTGGCGCCGCCGTTGTCGCGGAGCCTGGTGGGAGAGTGTCCGGAGTGCGGCCGCCCGGTGGAAGTTTACTTCGATGTCGAGACTTATGTGCTGCGCGAGTTGAGCGATCGCGCCGCCGGCATTTACCAGGATGTTCACCTTCTGGCTCTGCACTACAAATGGCCGGAAGATCGGATTCTCGCGTTGCCGCGAAACCGGCGGATGCAATACGTGGAGATGCTCCGCGACCAGGGGGTGGCGGCTTAGATATGGCGCGCCGGTCTTATCTGCGGACAATCGCGGGCGTGGGGAGGGGAAGCCTGCCGATGCTTCTGCCGCCTCACACGCCGCAGTGGGGATTGCCGCATTTGCCGGCCGGCGAACCGGTCCCGAGTGGGCCGGAGCCATCGCCGCGGCGCCAAGCCAAGCCCGCCCAACAGGAACCGGGCGATCCGTCGCCAAAGCGGCGGGATGCGCAGAGTCCGACT
Organism: Bryobacterales bacterium; assembly: GCA_003164075.1. The sequence goes on from PLRZ01000006.1 coordinate 1,158, forward strand.
CCCGCCGTCGCCGGACAGCCGGAAACCCCGGCGCAGCCTTCGCAACCGCGCCAGATGGACCCTCCGCAGGCCGTCGCCGAAACCGCGCCACTCCCGGCCGCGCCCCCGCCGCTGGCCCATCGCCCGCCACGCGCAGCGACACAGAATCGCGACCTGGGGCGCAGCGAGCCGGCCCTTCAGACTGCCGCCAGCGCCGCCGGGCCTCTCCAGTCGCGGCACGCTTCCGCCGCATCCCGAACCGTAGCGCCCGCGGCGGCACAGGCGGAAGTCATCCTGCCGCCGCCTCCCGCGGCGCATACCGGTGGGCGGCAACCGGAAGCCGCCTTCGCTCGCGCCGGCGCGGAACAGACACCGCCATCGCCGGCGCCGCGCTCCGAGGGCCGCGCTCCGAGTAGTCCCGAGACGGTGCTCCCCCCGCCACTCGCGCCTTCGCGCGAGACGGTGCACGCCAACAGGATTGTCCCATCGACGCTACTGCCGGGTTCTCCCGCGCCACCGCCGCCGGCCTCGCGGATATCGCCCCGCGGCACGGCATCGGAATCCGGTGGCGCCATCCATATCGGCAGGGTCGACGTTCATATTGCTCCGCCCGCAGCGCCGCCCGCCAAGCCCGCGCCGGGCAGACCGGCGCCGGTGTCCGCGCTGGCGCGCGGATTCACGGCCCCGTTCGGACTCAGGCAGGGGTGATCGGGGAAATCATGTTGAGCCAACTAGGAGTTCTCGACCTCTCGATCGTCACCGATCTCCTCATCCAAACCTTGACCAACTCCTGGAACACCTCTCCACTCTGGGGATCGCTTCCCGACGAATCCTTCTTCACGCCCGCCATCTCCGGCCTGACGCCGGACGCGGTCCGCACGGTCGGCGGATGCCAGGTGACCATTTCCCTGATTCACGTCGAGCCCAACAAGTTCAACCGGAACTTCGTGTCTCCTCCTCCGCCTCCGCCGCCCGCGGGCAAAGTGCCGCCGCCGCGCGCGCAGCTCATTCCGTACCTTCCGCTGGGCCTGGATCTCTACTATTTCATCAGTGCATACTCGGATGGCAACTATCACCAGGAGCAGCAGGCCATGAGCGTGGTGCTGCGCTGCTTCCACCAGAATCCGATCATTCGCACCAACGTGATCGTTCCGGGTTCGCCGCCGGAATCGACGCCGGAGGAGTTCACGGTCACCATGGAGATTGAGACGGCGGACTCCATCTCGCGCCTGTGGCAGGCCATCACCTCGCCCTTTCGCCTGTCGCTGCTATACCGGGTAGCGGTGGCATTCCTGACACCTCCGGATGCGGCCGGGCCGGCGCCGCCGGTGCGTCGCTACGGGCTGGCGGTGGAACCGGCCAGTTTCCCGGTAGCCACCGCCGGACAGGTGTTCGGCACTACATCGACGGCCCATTTCGCTCCGCCGTCGGGCGTTCCTCCAACTGTCGGCGTGGACTATTCACCGGCAACCGTTGCGCCCGGCCAGCGCTTCACCCTGTTGGGTGCGGGCCTCAATCAGGGAACGGATGTGCCCGTGGTTCCCAACCCTGGAACCTCGTTTCGGGTCTATTTGCTGCTGCCGGCGGATTACCAGACGGAGGTGGAGGTTACGGCCTGGAAGGCGAAGGACGTGCTGCCGGCCAGCCCTATCCAAACCGCCAGCAGAATCGTGCTGGACCTGCCTGCGACGGTGGGAGCGGCCCCCGCGAACGCCCCTCCGCCGGGGGTCTACGCCATCCGCGCCGGCAGCAATTCGCCGCCCGACCTGATTTCGAACCGCACCAACTCGACGCCTTTCCACATAGCGGCGCGCGTGGATGTGCCGGCATCGCCCGCCGGCCCGGTCGTGGCCGCGATGGCGGGCACATACACGATCACCGGCATGGGCTTCATCGCGGGCAGCACGCAGGTGCTGCTGGAGACCGTTCCGCTCACTTATGTGGCGACACCACCGCAGCCGGGGCAATTCACCGTGGGCAGCATCTCGCAAATTTCGTTCCAGAGGCCAGACGGGTTGCCTCCGGGGCTGTACGGCATACGGGTTCGCGTCAACGGCGTGGATTCGCCGCCCGCTTTGTGGATCAAGGTCTAGGACAGGATGACTGAGGAAGTAAAGATCGCGGAACCGGTGGTGGGGCGCGGCAGCGCAGCCCTCCTGCTGGCCCGTGTGCGCCTGCGGGCCCAGCTCCGCGTCCTGTGGATGCGGTCCGAGTGGGCCGCGTCGCTCGAACAGCCGCTGGCGGGCCTGGCGATCACGCACGCCGAGGTGGACCGGCTGCTGCGCGACCCGGCGGAATCGGCGGCAGAAGAGGCCCTGTTCTACCGGACCAATCCCGCCGCGGGCCGGCTTTCCGAGCAGATCGAAGCGGTGGAGGCTGAGTTTGCCCAGGAT
>PLRZ01000260.1 GCA_003164075.1 Bryobacterales bacterium
CGGCCGACCTCATCATCGCGCGCCTGCGGCCTAAGTTGGCCAAGCTGCCCGGCGCCACCCTATACTTGCAGTCCTCGCAGGATCTGCGCATCGGCGGCCGGCAGAGTAACGCGCAATACCAATTCACCATGCAGAGCGACAATCTGGACGATCTCAATCGGTTTGCCCCCAAGATGCTTGCGGAGTTTAAGACTATTCCGATCATTTCGGATGTGAGCAGCGATCAGCAAAACCTGGGATTGCAAGCCATGATTCAGTACGATCGCGGAACTGCCGCGCGCTTCGGTATCACTACCCAACTCATCGACAGCACGCTCTACGACGCCTTCGGCCAGCGCCCCGTATCGACCATGTATACGTCGCTGAATCAGTACCACGTGGTGATGGAGGCATCGCCGGAGTTCTGGCAAAACCCCCTATTTCTGAGCCAAATCTATGTGGATTCGCCGGGCGGAGAACAGGTTCCATTGAGCGCCTTCGCCAAATTCGCTTCCACCACCGCTCCGCTGACGGTAACTCACCAGGGTCTCTTTCCAGCGGTGACCGTTTCGTTCAATCTGAAGCCAGGCGTCGCGCTGGGCGACGCCGTAAACGCCTCGACAAAGGCGGCGGCGAAGGTCGGGCTTCCGGCGACGATTCAGACGGAATTCGCCGGCACGGCACAAGCCTACCAGGCATCGCTTGCCACCGAGCCGATCCTGATTGCCGCCGCGCTGGTGGCCGTCTACCTCATTCTGGCGATGCTGTATGAGAGCTACATCCATCCCATCACCATCATTTCCAGCTTGCCGGCGGCAAGCGTCGGTGCGCTGCTGGCGCTTTTTCTCACGCACACCGATCTCAGCATTATCGCCATCATCGGCATCATACTCCTGATCGGTATCGTAAAGAAGAACGCCATCATGATGATCGACTTCGCTCTAGCCGCCGCGCGGAACGAAGGCAAGAACTCACACGATTCCATCGTGGAAGCGTGCATGTTGCGCTTCCGCCCCATCCTGATGACAACCATGGCCGCTCTCCTCGGAGCCGTGCCGCTCGCGCTGGGAAGCGGCACCGGGTCCGAACTACGTCGTCCGCTGGGTATCACGATCATCGGGGGGCTGATTGTGAGCCAACTGCTGACGTTATACACAACGCCCGTAGTCTACTTATACTTCGACAGCCTGCAACACTGGTGGGATGGGGTCGGCATTCGAAAGCCTCAAAGCGAATTGGCCGAACAAGTGCCGAGCTAACCTTTTCAGCGGAATCCGATGTAGCTCTTTTAGACGTTAGAGCACGCAGGGATGCGCACGCCCTTAGGAGGCGCGCAAGAATAACTTCGCAGCAAGCGTCGTGGCGCAGACTCTCAGTCTGCTGCGCCGAGACTGGCCCAGGGGGCACCCCNNGAGTCTCGACCCTTGCAGACACGAGTGTCTGCGCCACATTGCCACCGCGGACAATGTGAAGTTATTATTGCGTGGTTCCTTAGGAGCTGTTAAGAAATAAACGGCTCTATAGCAGAATCTGTGGGTAGGAATGGGGTGGAATAAGGAGGAACGACGTTTCTGTTTTGGGGGCTCTGCCCCCAAGCCCCCGGAATTTACCGCTTTTCGGCCAGAATGGTTGGTTTTGGTTTGGCTACAATGGAGGCACTTGAGCGGAGGATAGGGCTCCCGCAGGAATGCGACCCGAGCGCCGACTCAAGCGCCGGAATGGCGGGCGGCTCCGGCCGCCCGAATCTTCTCCCCGATCATGAAAAATAGCTGATCCCCAATGCGGCCTCTGTATAATATAAAGGTTCACACGGCCGCGGAAGAACTCCAGCACAGCTTTCGGATTCGTGCCTGCGAACATCGCCAGAAGGTCGCGATGAATCGTCATCCGGCCCTTCGCGTCGATGGTGCAGTCTCTCCCGCGATCGGCCGCCAGAAAGTGTAGATCCCGGGCCGCTCGCGAGCGCTACTCCGACCTGGATGCAGCTAGCGAGGATGATCGTGCCAGCGACGAGGAACTTCAAATATCGTTTTTGATTCATTTTGTACGGCCTCCTGTTCCAAATAGGCGGGAAAGACGGCTCGCAGCCTTCAGTCTTTTTGAAGCAGCCCGAATTGGACGAAGCGCTGTGCTTGGCGCAAATTCAGGACCAGCTGAAAACATGGCACTTGTTGCCTTCCGCCGGACGAAAGCTCGTCCTTCAACTGAAAGCAATCGTTGATTTGCGGTTCGAACCAGCTGAGTGAATGTTGTGGCGCAGACTCGATGAGTTGGCCGGGCTGTCGCTACAAAATCGCACACCTGCGCATAGGTTCCTTAGTCGCGGTGGTACTTGCAACTGGCGGCGACATACAGGCTGTTGATGCGGAAGGTAATCTCATTAGGGGCGGTCTCGTCCCACTGCCCGTAGTGGAGCATATCCCCATTCATCGCGACATCCACGTAGTTCGGCTTGATGAGGTAGATGGCGGTGTAGGCGGTTGTCTTTCCGCTTTTCACCTCGATCACCGAACCCTTCTTAAACTCCTCGTGGGTGGCGCAGTAGTCCTTGTCGGTATCGGCTAGGGTCCAGTTGCCGATCAGCGGATTGTCAGGCGAAGAAGCCGCCGCATTCCCGCTGCTGCAGCCCACGAAAGTACTGGCTAGGATGATGGCGCCGGCGGTCAGGAACTTTACATATCGTCGTTGATTCATTTTGTACTGCCTCCTGTTCCAACAGGCTGGAAAGATGGCTCGCAGCCTTCAGTTTTTTTTGAAGCGGGCCGCATTTGGTGCGGCCCTATGCCTGGCGCATGGCACTTGCGGCCTTCCGTCGAACGAATGCTGGCCCTTCAACCAAACAATCGTTCATTTGCGCTCGATGCGACACGGTTCAGATGGCCGGAACCAGACAGTGGTACAGGCCGGTTAGAAGGTCGTGGGGCCTGGTTGGTTGGCAAGGGTGTTTGCCCTTCCCTCCGGGCCAACCAGAAACGGCAGTTCGCAGTGGTAGGTGCCATCGTGGACTCTCCAGCACTCGCCATCGGTACCCGCGCTGTGCGTAACGAAGCAGTTCCTGCCGGTATTGTGCATCACGGCTTCATTGATGGGGGCGCAATTGTAATAGTCATTGCTGCCATGGAGAAAATAGACATTGGCGCTGACGTCGAAATTGTCTGGGTGCAAATTCACCTGAATCCCAGGGCGACTGTCGGTCATCTGAATCTTGACGTTTTGCATGAGGAAGAGGTTCTCGCGCGTCGCATGGTCCATGTAGCACTGGATGAGCGCGGTGGCTCGTGCCGCGTTCGGCGGAGAGGTAACGGCTGCGCAGACACGCGGCATGCGGGCTCCCCAGAACGCACTCATAACGGGCGGACCGGAAACCCCTGCCGCCGACGTCGACTGAGCCTCCGCCACATTCCCACTGCTACGCCCCACGAAAATTCCTGCCATGATGATGGCGCCAGCGGTCAGGAACTTTACATATCGTTGTTGATTCATTTTGTACTGCCTCCTGTTCCAATAGGCGGGAAAGAAGGCTCGCAGCCTTCAGTTTTTTTAAAAGCGGGCCGCATCGGTGCAGCGCTTTGCCCGGCACAAACTCAGAACCGGATGAAAACATGGTACTTGCCGGCTTGGTAGTCAGTGAAGACACCGAAACGGGCTGGGTGGGAACGCTTTCTGCGGGCCAGGTTTGCGAAATCCCGGCCAACTGGCGTTCCCGGCCGCATCGTCTGGCTGCAGCGCGCGCCACAATGCGAAGCGGACGCATGCGCAGAAGAGACCTTCGACAAAAATGAAGGCCGCCGCATGTCATTCACGCCATTTTGAAGTGACATGCTCCTCAAAACGAAAGCTACATTGATCCTACTGCTGACGGTATCCGCGTCATTGCAGGCGGCGCCGCTCAACGGCCTTTACTTCGGACTCGACAACCTGCGGGGCTTCGCGGAAGTGTACTGGTGGTTCCTCCCGGACGGCCGCGTGCTGCGCGATACGCTGCCGAAGGGCCTTACTGGCGACAAATTCGATGCTGCCTGCCAGCAACATTCCGGATCCTGCGGCAACTACACGCTGAACGGTGACAAACTTACGCTCCAGTACAAGACTGGCAATTCCGAGATCTGGAGCTACAAGCCACTCAACGGCGGAATTCAGCTGAACTACCTGATTCTGACGCCCGTCGAAAAATATCCGGCTGGCGCCAGATTGAATGGCAGCTGGGATCGGGCATTTGCGGCCACTGTCCACGGTTTGCCGGGCTCAAACACAACAATTACGTCTCCCACGTTCTATACTTTCAGGCCGGATGGCACCTTCACCTTTCTCAACGTAACGGGGATCGACGCCACATCAAAGGTGCAGGGCGCAAACATCACCAGTTCGCAGCAGACTCAATCTACCGGAACATATACCGTCGGCAACAACGTTCTGACGCTCGTCAGAAACGGCGCGACCGAACAGCACATGATCTTTCCGGTCGCGGGCGGCAGTCTGAACATCGATGGCATGGTCTACAAGAAGCGTTAGCCTCATTGATGGAAACCGGGGCTGATCTTTGTCGCCATGGACTCCAGGCTTCCGGCAGCCGCTACCAGCACATCCGCAGATCGGGCGGCAGCGCGGTCGTCTGCATCGCGCCATTCGCGGGTTGATTTCAATGCCGGCTCTCATGCCCCCTGCCCAACAAAAAACATGAAGGTTACAGCCGGCGCTTTGCGCCTATTTGGACAGATGAGAACGGGGGAGCCAATTGATGCAGGGACAGGCAAGAATGCGAAAAGCACCCTGGGCCATGGTGGCGACGGATTGAACCCATGTTACGGTCGCGGCTAGGAGATATCAACTATTTCGAACCACCGTGCGGAGCGCTTCTCCTGGCGGAGAATGGCAGCCTGACGTTCACCCCGACAGGCGGCGAGGCGCCGCTGGTGATCCCGGCATCGGAAATTCTGGAGATCCGGATGAATACGGCAGTAGCCAAAGAAGCCGGCGCATTTCACATCATCACAAAAAAGGGGCTGTACCTGGGTCTGGCGCCTCAGGGAGAGACTGCGGACGAAGGCCGTGCGGACGTGGATGAGTTGCGCAAACAACTGGGGCTGGACCAATAAGCCTCAACGCCGCGAATCAAACGCCGCGAAAGCCCGCGTAGCCTCCTCCGCCCGATGCGCGTCTTCTGCGGACAGGGAATTTGCATTTCGCAGGAGAGACCAGTTCTTCAACGCCGCCTCGTACATAGCGCTCGCGTTCGGATCATCGGCGACCTTGGCCAGACCGGCGGCGAGCGCCGCTTCCGACCGGGCCCAATCGGAGCGAAAAATCGCATTGAGGGGCTCGAGCTGCGACCGCGTGGACGCGATTATCTCCGCTTCGTGGAAAGACTGCACCGCCTCCAACGGCTCGTTGAGGGCCAAAGCCGAATTCCCGGCAGCTAACAGGGAGCGGCCGCAATTCGCCGCAGTGAAAGGATCGGCAGGCACGGGAGCATTCTGGCACAGAATGTTTTCTGCCTGCGTCGCGTGGCGCAGCGCAGCAGCGGCGTCCCCGGCCGCAAGAAGACCTTCTGAAACATTGCGCTCAATTACACCGACGTCGACGCGATACTCCGCGCTGCCCGGCGCGTCGTGGTGGAGAGCCTGTGCCAGAGAAAGTGCGCGCTCATTGTGTGAAAGCGCTTCTGAAATTCGGCCCGAGCCCCGTAGGACGGCAGCCCATTGGCTCTGCATCATCGCCTCGCGGCGGCGGTATATGGCGTTCCCGGGATCTGTATTGAGCAAGTTCCTCATCAGGTCGACCGCATGCGACAAATGCGGAATCGCGCCGGCGGCGTCTCTGTCATCGAGCAGCATCTGTCCGAACCGGGCTTCTGCATTGGCGAGTTCCAGATCGACATGGGTGTCTCCCGGTATTTCGGCACGCACCTTGTCGATCTGTCGCAAGGTCTCAGACAGGTCTTTCGCAGCCTCGCTGCGCATTCCCATCGTGGTTTCGGACGAACTAAGCGACATAAGAGCTTTATAGCTTCCCTTTGCCGCGTCTATGCTCGCCGGAAACTGCGCAACCAGCTTCGCTGCCAGTGCGCTTGACTCCTGATAGTACGCAAGGGACTCTGCGGTTTTCCCGAGATTCGGCCATCCATAGCCGCCGTAGAGATCGCCCATGTGCTTCAGGCAGGTCACAAGGGCGAGGCTGTTGTCAGTATCATGAGGAGACTTCGCAGCGATTTCCTGGCGGAGGCTAATGGCGCGCTGGTAGGCGCGGTCCGTAGCGGCAAGGTCTCCGGTCGAAAACAGCAGATCTCCGAAAGTCGAGAAGGCTTCCGCAACTGAATTCAGGGCGGGTGCCGTTCGATCCTCCCGCAGCAACTTTTCAGCCGCGACAACGGCTTTGCGTGCGCTGGCCAGCGCGCCCGCCGGATCGCCGAGATTGTTCTGATACTCATTGCCCTGCACGTTGCTCACGCGGGCGTAGGCGTCGACGATCTCGCGTTGCAATTGCGGAGTGTCCGCCTCCTTCGACAGATTATCCAGGTAGCTGAGCGCGTCTTTGACCATCTGCGCGCGGACAGGTGTGGAACCGGGCACACTATCGAGGGCATCCGCATAGTTGAACATGACGGAATGGGCCAGTTGCCGGAGTTCGTTGAAGCGCCGTTCCGCTCGCCCCCGCGCCAGTGTCACTTCAACCAGACCGCCGATCAGCGAACAGAGCAGGAGCATGGCGACCAAAACCATGGCGAGATTGCGACGGATGAATCTGGTGGCGAGATATAGCGGAGCGTCGCCGCGGGCCTGGACCGGGCGCCCGTCAAGGTAAAAGCCAATGTCATCCGAAAACTGCGCGACCGAAGCGTAACGCTCAGCAGGCGATTTCCGCAAGGCCTGCAGAACGATGTTGTCCAGGTCGCCCTTGAGCTTCGGCGCAAACGCGCTTGGCCGGGAAGGCTCCTCTTCACACACCGCCGACATGAGCTGGTGCGGCGCCTGGTCGACGTCCCCATACGGAGAATGGCCAGTCAACAATTCGTACAGGATGACGCCCAGAGAATAGACGTCCGATGCCGTCGTCACCTGTTCTCCCCGGACCTGTTCCGGGCTTGAGTAGCGGACGGTCATTCTGGCCATCAGCGGTTCGGTCGCCGCGTCCGACTGCTGCGAAGGATCGGGAGAGAGAATCTTTGCAATTCCGAAATCGAGCAGTTTCGCTGTGCCCTCGGATGTCACGAGGATGTTAGCCGGCTTCAGATCCCGATGAATCACCATGTTCTGATGTGCGTAGTGCACTGCGGAGCAGATTTGCCGGAACAGCACGAGGCGTTGATTGATTGCGAGATCGTGTTGGCCGCAATAGTCGCCGGGGGTAACGCCGTCGACGAACTCCATGATCAGGTACGGCAGGCCATCGGCCCTCGCGCCGCCATCGAGCACGCGCGCAATATTGGGATGCTGCAGGTTAGCCAGGATTTGCCGCTCGGCGCGAAACTTTGCGATGATTTCGGGCGAATAGAAAGCCGCCTTGATCAGCTTGACGGCCACGCTCATTTCAATTTCGTTGTCGACGCGCACGGCACGATAAACGGATCCCATGCCGCCACTCCCCACCAGCTCGACCAGCCGATAGTTGCCGACAATCTCTCCAGCGGCCGAATCCGCCGAATGCTTCTCCGCGATTGCCTGATTTCGGATGGCTGAGCGCTGCCAGGATTCATCCTCCATCGCGGCGGCATCGGCTGCGAGTAGCCCGTGGAGTTCCTCAAGCAGGGTCCGGTCATCGCCGCAGGCCGACGCGAGAAACTGCGCGCGTGCGCTGGGCGGTAGCCCAGTCGCTCGTCCGAAAAGATCGTGCAGCCTATCGCTCGTCAATGGAGCCCGCCATCTTTTTCTGCAGCCATGCGCGGGCAAAACGCCAGTCGCGTTCCACCGTGGTCAGGGAGAGATTCATAACCTCTGCAATCTCCTGAAAATCCAGATCGCCGAAAAAGCGAAACTCGACGATCTGGGCGCAACGCGGATAATGTTCCGACATTCGTACCAAAGCCTGATCTACCGCCAGCGTATCCAGATGCCGCGGCTCCTGGGAAATGGGCAGTTCGCCCGCCAAAGCACCGTCCCGTTTCGCTGCGCGACGGGCGCGCGCATGGTCCACCAAAATGCGCCGCATGAGGTTGGTTACGATGGCGATGAAGTGACCACGGTTCTGCCAGTCGATTTTGCGGATCTGGGAGACTCGCAGATATGCTTCGTGCACCAGCGCGGTCGGCTGAAGCGTGTTGGCCTGAGACTCGCCATTTAGATAGAAGGCGGCAAGGCGGCGCAAATCGCGATACACCAGATCGGTGACGCGGCTCATAGCGTCCTCGTCGCCGTCCCGCCACAACTGCAACCATTCGGTAACGCTTTCGCCGAGCTCCATTACTCATTTAACCGTGTCGACGTCCAATCGGCAACCTCAACAACAAAATCCGTGTGGTTACCAGACGATCCTACGGCTTTCGCACGTACGATGCTATGGAAATCGCCCTCTATCACAACTTGGGGCGGCTCCCCGAACCGGAATCGACCCATAGATTCTGCTGAGGAAGCGTTATTATTGCGTGGTTCCTTAGCTTAGACGCCGCTCACGGAATACGAGGACCTGCGTTCGGGTTCGTGCAGCCAATACGGCGGCCGGCCGTAGTGAAAGTAAATCCGGTTTTCATACTCTCGAGTGACCGTCATGGACTCGACGTACTCCGGGGCGGCCTTGATGGCTTCGGAGGAGAGGCCGACATAGACTTTAGAATTCGTCCAACTAACCCGTTCAATCCATGCGGGTGAAACCAGCACCTTTTTGCCCGGCAACCAATTCCGCGTTGCCACCTCAATGTAGCGGATCGCCCAGGCTTCATCGTCCACAACAAACCCGTCCACATGGCCAATTTCGCCATTATCCGCCTCAATGCGATAGCCAGTGACTGCCTCGGTGCTCCGCAGGTGCGAATCCGACGACTCTTTCCTGATCCTTTCCGCCAACGCTTCCGCGGAAGGAGTTGTGGAAACAGCCACGCCTGTGGGGTAATATGCAGTGCCCCATAGAAATGGACCACCCCAGTAGTAGGGAAATCCGTAGTACCCGAGGTACGCGGCTTCGTGTTGCCGGGAGACGGGCCGGTGTGTGTCGATGTCGGGGCTATTCTCAACCTGCTTCCTGGTCAACGCCACATCCAATCGCTTGGCATCCCAGTCCGTCCGGATGATGGAGAACGGCGATATCAGAACTCGCCGGCCGCCCAGCCAGCCGCCGGTATCTACAATGAGGTAGCGGATGGCCCATGTCTCATCGTCGAAATAGAGTTGATGTACGGATCCAAGCTCGCCGTCCGTAGCGTGAATCGTGAAATCCTTCAAATGCTTATTCGTTAACATTGCTTCTGCCCTCCATGGCAGTGGCGATTGAACAGGTTATTTCCACACAGACCCTAAGGACGGAAAGTGCAGAATCTGCCGCCGCGGATGCAAAGTCCGCACCGGAAGGCCGCTTGTCAAAACGACGCGGGCGGCAAGATTCCGTTCTGTAGCCGATTACCGTGTTGGCTACCAAACAAACATGCGGGCGCCACCGCCGCGTTGGCTGATCCGCCCGGTTTGGAGGGAGCCTTCGAATACGGGAGTCATGTTCTGGCCAACCGCGTTTGCAACCTCCGGCCGGCTGCCGATGAACTCGTCAAGTTCTATCGCATAGTGGCGATTCATGATCCCAGCCGCGTGGTCCACCGCTTCATTGTGTCCTGTCGCAAAAACGAGGACGCCTCCCCGCCGCACTCCTCGGACATAAGCGTCCGCCTCCCGATCGCTTGCCCCGATCGCCGTAAGCTCCTTGTTTAAACCCACCTCGAAGTCGGTGCGTGGAGTACTCGTGGCCCCGTCGCTCGACATCTCCCGCGGCTCTCCGAGAACGCGGATCTCATTCCGAGGAAACCCACTGACCTCAAGGTCGTGGACGACCTGCTCCGCCACGCTCGGATGCTCAAACAAACCAACTGCCGTTTTCGACATATTCACCTCTGGCTA
>PLRZ01000420.1:0-9640 GCA_003164075.1 Bryobacterales bacterium
GGCAGTAGCCGATCTCTTTCATCATTTCGAGATCGAACATAGTCCGTTGATAGAGGCGTTGCGCTTCGATGAGCTTGCCTTGTTTTTCCAGCTCCTTATGCCACCAGTCGAGTTCCACGCGGATGCTGTCCATGGCGCTCTGTTTGGTATCGTCGCTCATCACGTAATGGGTCTTGGGATAGATGGGGAGGCGCTGGTAGGTCTGCTTCACCTGCCCCAGGAGCGGATCGATCTGCGCCAGGCTTTCCACCTCGTCGCCCCACAATTCGATGCGATAGGCGAAGTCGTCATAGGTGGGATAGACTTCGATGACGTCGCCGCGCACGCGGAACGTTCCACGCCGGAAATCGGCTTCGTTGCGGTCGTAGAGAATGTCGACCAGCTTGGAGACGATCTCGTTGCGCGAGATCTTCTGCCCCTTTTCGAGCATCAGCAGCATGCCGTAGTAAGCTTCCGGCGATCCAAGCCCGTAGATCGCGCTGACGCTGGCCACGATCACGCAATCGCGCCGCTCGAACAGCGACTTCGTGGCCGCGAGGCGCAACTTGTCGAGCTCGTCGTTGACGGTGGCCTCTTTTTCTATATAGACGTCGCTCGACGGGATGTAGGCTTCCGGCTGGTAATAATCGTAGTAGCTGACGAAGTACTCGACGGCGTTGTCGGGGAAGAACGATCTGAATTCGTGATAGAGTTGCGCCGCCAGGGTCTTGTTGTGCGCCATCACCAGTGCCGGCCGGCCCATGGCTTCGATCACTTTGGCCATGGTGAACGTCTTGCCGGACCCCGTCACGCCCAGCAGAACCTGATGTTGTTCGCCTTCCCGTACGCCGCGCGTCAACTCGGCGATCGCGTTTTCCTGGTCGCCGCGCGGCCGGTAGTTGACCGCCAATCGAAAGCCCATCCTTACAGGTTGGCACAGGTGGTGGATGGGTGCGTAAGCGGTTCCTGAAAGCACGTCTTTGCACAACCGCTCCCTCGCGGGGCGCCCTCTGGGCCCGGCCCGGTAAACACTTACAGAACTCCTGATGTCGTGGAATTTGCAGTGAGCCCGCAGGTGGGGTCCCTTGGTTGTCTTCCCGCGTATGCCGGTTTAGAAGATCCGCTGGTGGACTCGATCCACGGAGAATTCTTCGCCGGCGGCATGGCAAGCGGTGCAGCTCTCGCCCAATACGGTGGTGTTGGCGAGGGCGTGGGAAATCCCTAGATCGTTTCTGTCATGAAACTGCCTTCAAGTGGCAAGGACCGCTTGCTTGCGCGCGCGGCTCGGAAAACGCCGCGATGATTCCACGGGACTTGTTACTGAGCCGCGACCGCCAGGGAGCGGTCTTGCCGTTACGAGCCGGAGTTTCATGACAGAAACCAGATCGGTTATAAGCACCCGCCGAACCGGACACGGCAGCCTACTGCCCCAGAAGGAATTTCTGGAAGTTAATGCCGTCCTTGATCTGCACCGTGCGGGTGGCCTGCTTGCCGTCTTTCCATTCCACCGTAACGGAGTAAGATCCGGGCGCCAGTTGAATCTGCGCCGGAGTGACCTGCGGCTGGCGCTTACCATTTACCAGTACCGTGGCGCCGGCGGGGTCGCTCGAAAGCATCAACGTGCCTTGTACCGACCTCAACACCACCGCGGGAAGTTCCACGCCGCTGGAACCCACGTCCACGTCGCGGCGTTCCACGTCGTATCCCGATTTCGCGAGCTCGAGGGAATGACGGCCGGGAGCCGCTTCCAGCGTGCATGGCGTGGTGCAGGCGGTGTCCAACTGTCCATCGAGCGTGGCGATGGCGCCCTTCGGACTGCTGACCACCACAATCGGTTGCGGCGCCGCGGAGACGCGGGGCGGCGCGGGCCGGCGGACCGGTGTATCGGCTGGCGGCGCGTTCTTTGCAACGGCCGGCGCAGGGGCCTCCGGCTCGGTAGGTTTTTGCCGGTCGGCCGGCGGCATGGGGCTCGGCTTGGTCTCGGCGGGAGGCGCCACCGCGACCGGCGCCGGCTCCGGCTCCGGCGCCGCGGGAGTGACCGCAGGCGTTTGCGGCTTCGGCGATTCGGCCTGGGGCGCAGGTTTTTCCGGCGAACCCTTGCTATTGAGAAGCCAGGTGGGTTTGACCTCCCATGCCACAATAACCAACAAGGCGGCAGCCATCAGGATAGCCGCCAGAAAGGGAAGAAAGCCGCTGCGCTGCTTCCGGGTGCGCTCGGTGGTGCCGCTGGCGGTGAGTTCCGCCCGGCGCGCCCTCCGGCTGGGGGGCAGAGCCGGCGGCGCCAGGATCTTGTCGGACATGGTGGGCGCGTTGAGGCTGCCTCCGCGCGGCAGGCTTTGCCAACCCGGGTTGGCGGCACAGGCCTTTTCCAGGGCCTCGGTGAACTCCTGGCAGGAGGCATAACGGGCATCCGGCTTCTTGGCCAGGCCCTTTCGCAGGACGCTTTCAATGCCGCTGCCCAGGCTGGAATTGATGCGATGCGGCGGCGGCGGCTCTTCCGCCACAATCTTGTAGACCACGGTGGTCAGATGCTCGCCCGTGTAGGGCTTCTCGCCGGTGAGCATCTCGAACGCGATAACGGCCAGCGAGAATTGATCGGAGCGCCCGTCCACCGCTTGCCCCTGCACCTGCTCCGGCGACATGTAGTGCGGGGTGCCGACGATGGAGCCGGTCATGGTGAACTGCTCCGCGGCGGTGATCTTGGCGATTCCGAAATCGGCGATCTTCGCCGTTCCGTTGGCGGCGATCATGATGTTCGCCGGTTTGACGTCGCGATGCACAATCCCCTTACCGTGAGCGTAGTCCAGCGCCACGGCGGTCTGGGCGAGAATGCTGAACATGCGGTCCGGCGCCAGCGCCTGCGGCTGCGAGAGCACCTGGTCCAGGGTGGGCCCGTCGACATATTCCATGGCGATGTAAGCCAGATCGCCCTGTTGTTCCACATCGTAGATGGTGACGATGCCGGGATGGGACAGGATGCCGGCGGAGCGCGCCTCGCGGAATAACCGCTCGCGCATCCGTTCCTGCTCGTCCGGCTTCAGCACGGCGCCTAAGTTAATGGTCTTGATGGCCACCGGCCGGCCGATGTTGGGGTCGATGGCGTGATAGACCACACCCATGGCCCCCCGCCCCAGTTCCCTAACGATCTTATATCGCCCGATGCGGTCCATTCAGTTCTAGTGATAGCACATGGGGAGACGGTGCGGCCTGTTTATAAGTGCGTCCACGCGGCCACTCTGCCATAATCGTGCGTCGCTGCCTGGCGCCACCGGTTGCCGTTTCGGACCTCGCCAGCCTTAAAATGAAACTTCACGATGACACCGGATAGGGACGGCGAGAAGAAGAGCGTGATGGCGCGGTGGACGCGGCTTTCGTTGCGCTCCAAGGGTGTAGCGGTGCTCACCATACCCCTCTCGGCGCTGGTGTTGGCGCAATTTGCCATTTACCGCGTGGAGGGAGACGTCGCCTCCGTGGATCAACGGGTGGAGCGCTTTTACGATACCCGCTCGGCATTGTCGCAACTCCGCATTTCCCTGAGCGGCGCGCAAGCCGCCGCGGGCGGGTACGTGGCCACCGGAGAGCGGCAGTTCGCCGCCATGTTCGATCAGGCTCGCGAGTCCGTCAATCAATCCCTGAACCGGCTTTCGCCGCTGATCGGAGAAACAGCCAACGACGGGCCCTTGACGGAGATCCGGCGCCAGGCCGACCAGGAACTGGCGAGCCTGAGTTCGCTGCGGCAGTCTCCCCCCGATTCCGCCGCCGCCGCGCCGCGTTTAACCCGCGCCCGGAACGCCATGAGTGCGGCGCTGGCACGCGTGGCTTCGCTCAGCGAGGCCGAGGAACGGCAGTTTGCCGCGGCCCGGGCCCAGCGCGACCTGACGCGCCGGCGCCTCTTCCGCACCTTGATGGCTTGCGGAATTCTGGGCCCGCTGGGCGCGCTTTTCATGAACCTGGTGGTGGCCGGGCGGATCTCCAGGCGGATCGTTGCGGTGGAGGAGAATGCCCGCCGCCTGGCCCACGGGCTGCCGCTCGAGCCCTTCCGCCGCGGCAGCGACGAGATCTCGGCGCTGGCCCGCCAGATCGAAGACGCGGCCTACCTGTTGCGCAAGAGGGAACGCGAGGTCAAGGATAACGAACAACGCTATCGCGATCTGTTCGACCGCGCGCCCATCGCCTTCGAAGAGACCGATCGCGATGGCGTGATCCGGCGGTTCAACCAGGCGGTCTGCAATCTGCTGAAAAGCCGGCCGGACCAGATATTAGGCTGCAAGGCGTGGGAGTTCGTGGCGCCCGATCAGCAGGAGAACTTCCGCCAGGCCATGACCGAACGGATTGCCACGGGCACCGAAGCCGGGGCGTTCGAATGCGACTACATGCTGGATGACGGCTCGCGCATCACGGTGGAGATCCGCGAGAATCTGGTCCGCGGCGACCACGACGAAGTGACCGGCGTGGTCCGCTCCCTGCTGGATGTGACCGAGCGCAACCTGGCCGATATGGCCGCCCGCAAGGTCTCGCAGTACGCCATGGAATTGCGCAATAAGAACGAGCAACTGGCGCGGGCGCTGGAAGCCGCGCGGCTGGCCACCGAAGCCAAGAGCCGCTTCCTGGCGGGCGTCTCGCATGAACTGCGCACTCCGCTGAACGGGATCATCGGTTTTTCGGAACTGATGTACGATGCCAAACTGGGGCCCGTCAGCGAAGACCACAAGGACGTATTGAGCGACATCCTCACCAGTGCGCGCCACCTGCTGCAGCTCATCAACGACATCCTCGACTTGTCCAAGGTGGAAGCCGGAAGAATGGAGTTCCACCCCGAACCCACGCGCATCGACACGCTGGTGTACGAAGTGCGCGACGTGGTGCGGCCCCTGGCCGAAAAGAAGCGTCTCCGGCTGGCGATCACAGTGCCCTCGGACCTCACGGCGGTGGTGGATCCCGCGCGCTTCAAGCAGGTGCTCTACAACTACCTCTCCAACGCCGTGAAGTTCACGCCCGACAGCGGCCGCGTGGAAGTCCGCATTACCCGCGAGGAAGATTCCTCATTCCGCCTGGAAGTGGAAGACACCGGGGTGGGCATCTCCCCCGACGAAATTGCCAAGCTGTTCCAGGAGTTTCAACAGCTTCCGAACAGCCGGAAGGCCGAGCAGGGCACCGGACTGGGGCTGGCTCTGACGCGCCACATCGTGGAAGCGCAGGGAGGATCGGTCTCGGTGCGCAGCGTCAAGGGGAGCGGCAGCGTGTTTGCCGCGGTGTTTCCTTTGGTTAGCATTCCCATATCCGATGGGGTTCCACGATAGTTATGGGCTGTGCAGTCCGGGACTACGAAAACCTGCGGCGTAGGCTAAAATACAGTTGCCATGGCTGGCGAACCAATTCTGATAGTTGACGATACGCCGGTAAACCTGAAGCTTACCCGCATCCTGTTGGTGAACGAAGGTTACAAGGTGATGACCGCGGCCAGCGCCGAAGAAGCGCTGGAACTGCTCCGCAGCTATCATCCGCAATTGATCCTGGCGGACATCCAGTTGCCGGGCATCGACGGGCTGGAACTGACAAGGCGTATTAAGAAGAACGAGGAGACCCGCGACATCACTGTGGTGGCGCTCACGGCCTTCGCAATGAAGGGGGACGAACAAAAGGCCGTGGAGGCGGGATGCGACGGCTACATTACCAAGCCCATCGACACCCGCTCTCTGGGGGCGCGCATCCGGGACCACCTCAACCGGCGCTCGGAAGCGCGGGGGGCCTCGACTGCCGCGAAGCCCATGGCGCCAGGCGACGCAGCCTCGCTGCCCGCCGCGGAAATGCTGGCGCTGCGGCGCCGGTTTCTCACCGAAGGCCAGGAGAAGGCGCGGCAGATGCTGCTCGATCTCGATGGCCAGTTCAGTGCGGCCGAGGCGGCCAAACAGGTACACAACTGGATCGGCACCGGCGGCCTGCTGGGGTATTCGGCCATCAGCCGGCTGGCGCGCGAGGCGGAAGCGGTGCTGCTGGTGCGGCCGCTCGAAAACGATCAGCTTCGCGATTCGCTCACCAACCTGGCGCTGGCGTTCAACAGCCCGCGCGAGGCCCGCGACGCGCCGCTTTCGGAGACCATTGTGCACGCGCTCTCGGGCAAGCGGGTGGCGCTGGTGGGCCTCCCCGCCAGCGATGCGCAGCGGATGTGCGTGGCGCTGGAACGAACCAATGCGGTGCCGGTGTTTTTTGAAGCCACCGAGCCGCCGAATTCGCCGGCCGTCCTCGAATGTCATCTGGCCGTGGTCCACGTTCGTCCGGAAATGGGCCGGACGCCGTGGTTGGAGCCGGGCACGGCTTACCTCATGCCGCTGGTATTCGTGGGCAATCGCGATCACCTGCTTTCGCTGGAACAGGGCGTGCAATCGCTGGCCAGCGAATTCCTGATGGATTCCTGGCAGCCCGAGGAAGCCTTGGTGCGCTTGAGCCTGGCGCTTTCGCAGCAGCGTGTGGGCGCGACGCAGAAGGCCCCGGCCGGTACGGCGGCTACCGAACGCACCAGGGTGGCCATCGCCGACGACGATCCCACGGTGCTGGCGCTGGTGCGCACCGCGCTGGCCAACTTCGGCATGGAGTGCTACACCGCCGTGGATGGTCCCAGCGCCCTCGATACCATTCGGCGAGTCCGGCCCCACGCCGCCGTGCTGGACGTCAACATGCCGGGCATGGACGGCTACGAAGTGCTGTCGGCGGTACGCGCGGAGGAAATTCCGGTCCGCGTTCTGCTGCTCACCGCCCGCCAGCAGGAAAGCGACGTGATCCGCGGCTTCACTTTGGGGGCCGACGACTATGTGGTCAAGCCGTTCAGCCCCATGGAACTGGTGGCGCGAATGAAGCGGCTTCTCTGGCGATGATCCGTATCGAGCTATCCATAGCCGCGTGCCTGCTGGGCGCGTACGCCCTGTTTCTGACAGGCATGTTCGCGGTGCTGTGGATGCGGGCTTCGGGGCGCCGCCAGCGGGCGGTCAACACGCGCACCCAGACGCCGCAAATTCGCGACGCCCTGGTGGATTACCTCTCGGGAAGCAACGACCAGACACGCATCCGCGNNGCCGTGGGAGGCAGCGCGCGCGACCGGCTGTGCGACCTGGCATTGGAGCTGTCGCTGGTCCATGACTGGTGTATCGAGGCTGGTTCCAAGGATCGGTCGGTGCGCCGCAGAGCTTATGCCCGGCTCTCTTTCGTGTGCGCCTACGAGCCTTGCCGCCGGGTAGCCGGCGATCTGTTGCTGCAGGCGCTGCAGGACGCCGATCCCGAAGTCCGGCTGCCCGCCGCTCGCGCCCTGGTGCAATCCGGAAGCATCGACGAATTGGGCCAGGTCTTCCGCCTGGCGGTATCGCAAAGCCTGTTGATCCGCATTCTGCTGGCCGAGGATCTCCGCCGTCACGCCACGGAACTGTGCGAGCGGGCCATTCCCGAGGTGCTGGCCGGGGACAAGCCCCAGCAGACGGTAGCGGCCCTGCAGATTCTGGTCGCGTGGGAACGGGCGCTTCCCCTGCCCAACCTGCACAAGCTTCTGGAGTCCGATAACCGCGACGTCCGTATGGAAGCGCTGCGGCTGGCGAAGCTGGTTCCGCTGACGAATGAGAACCGCTCCGCGCTGCTGCGGCTCCTGCGCGAGGGCGATGAGGAAGAGAATACCCTGGCGGCCCTCACCGCGGGCCGGCTGAGGCTGCAGGAGGCGCTTCCCTCGCTGGCCCGATGTCTTCGCACGGGGACTTCCGAATTGGCTGGCATCGCGGCTTCGGCGTTGGCGGAGATGCCGCCCAAAGGCTGGCAAACCCTGCAACAGATTGCCGGCGGCAGCGACACGGCCGCACTCATCGCCGCGGCGGCCCTGGAGCGCGGGCGGCGAAAGGCGGGGGTGTGATGGGCCCGGCGGTTTCCATCGCGCTGCAGGTAATCGTGGTTCTCTTGTTCGCCATCGGCATCGCCGCGTTTGCCGGCCTGGTGAAGGGCTCGTTCGTGCTGCGGCGCATGGCCCGCGACCGCCGGCCCAATTATGTCGCGGCACTTCTCAAATCGCCCATGACGCCGCCCGTCTCCACCATCGCGGTTCCTCCCGACGCCTCGGCCGAATCGGTGCAGTTCGCACGCCGGTTGCTGGAGCTTCACTTCGGCCGCAATGAGGTGGTCATCGTGCTGGACGGGCCTTCGGAGAGCGAATTGGCCGTCTGGAGCGGCGAATTCCGGCTGTGCCCCTCGGCGCGGGTGATCGGAAAGAAACTGCCCACTCAGCCGGTGAGGGGGGTTTACGAATCGCGCGACCCGATCCGCGTGGTGGTGGTCGATAAGGAGCGCGGAGGCCCGGTGGATGCCTGGAATGCCGCGGTCAATGCCTGCACGTCTCCGGTGATCGGCTTGCTCGACCCGTCCACGGATTTCCAGCCGGACATTCTTTTGCGCCTGATCCAGCCGATGTTGGAATCGGTGGATGAGACCGTGGCGATCTGCGGCGGCGTTTCCGCTCCTCCGGGGGCCGGTTTGGCGGCGCAATTCGGCGCTTTGGAATCGCTTCGCGCATGGATGACGCGTGGAGCGGCATTCGCCGGGATGAACAGGGTCCTGCCGTTTCCGGGATCCGCCGTGCTAGTCCGGCGCAATGCCGTGGTGCGGGCGGGCGGCTTCACGGCCGGTCCTCTAGAGCTTCTCCTGCGGCTGCACGGTCTGGGGCTGGCGGCGGGGAAACCGTATCGCATCGCGTTCCTGCCCGAGCCTGTCAGCCATAGCCGCACGCCCGGAACGCTTGCTGAGTTGCGCTTCCAGGTGCGGCGCGATCAGCGCGAAATCGCGGGTGCGTTCTTCCATCGCGTGGCCATTGCGGGGCCGTTCGGATGGCAGATGTTGAAGGGCCTCTTTTGTGTGCGGGTAGTGCGTCCGTGGTTGGAGATGGCAGCCTACACACTGGCTGTCGCCGGCCTGGTGCTGGGCTGGGTGGACATTTTCACGGTGCTGCTGGTCCTGCTGGCCACCGTGGGGATGGGGATCCTGCTTTCCATGGCGGCCGTGGTTCTACGGGAACTGGCGGAACCGAACAATCCCGACGAACGGCGCATGGCAGCCATGTTCTTCGCTGCTATCCCGGAGAATCTGGGGTATCGCCAATTGCGCAATTTGTGGCTGATTGCCGGATTTCGCGGCTCCGCCCGGCGCTGAAAAGCAAAACCGCGGGGGCGCGGCCAAAGACCGTCCCCCGCGGTGTCTGCCGCTTCCTATCAAGTATGAATTCCTAGTTGAAGACCAGCCTGGTCTTGGTGCCGCCGAGCCGAATCTCCGCGATCACGGCTTTGCCGCTAGCTGTATCGAGCCGAACGGTAGTGTTGTCGAACTTTGTGTCTTGCGTCTCCACCTTCACCGTTGCTTCAGCCATCGTCTTGCCGTTGTCGGCGATGATGGTCACCTTGGAGTCCATCAGATTGATGCGATAGTCGCCGGCCTTCAGAGTGGTTCCTTGCACGGCGGCAGGCTGAATGAGGGTGACCCTGTAGTGACCGCCCGTGGGCACTGTGCCAGCGAGCGCAACGAGCGCCGCGACGGCCAGAATTAATACCAGTTTCTTGAACATATTTATCTCCTGAACCGGTTGGTTCGTCCTCCCGATTTTGGGCTGGTAGGCCCAAAGAAGAGTTTAGCACCACTTTAT
>PLRZ01000420.1:9689-11076 GCA_003164075.1 Bryobacterales bacterium
CACGACGTCAGGAGTTCTGAAGTTCTTGATTCCGGGTCTGACCTGGGATGACTCCAGGCCACCCTGACGAAAGGATCGATAGCTTACGAGCAGTTTCCGGAGAGCCGGGGTCGCTGACAGCTTTCTTACACCAATAGCCCTGTCACGGCGATCCCCGCGCCGATCAGCCCGGCCATCACACCCATTACCGGGAACATCTTTTTATGCGAAATAAAGTAGAGCGAGCTCAGGACCAATCCGATCTCCAGCAACCCCTCGCCGAAATCGTAGCGTAGCGCGCGATGCTCGTCGGCCTCGGCGGTTTCGTCGGATTTCTGCGCCTTTTCCTGCTGAGCGTCTTTTTGATCGGAGTACTTCTTCTTCTGGTCCGCATATTTGGCGCGCAATTTGTCGGCGGCATCGCCTTTGGCGTCCAGCACCGACAGCAGGCCCTCGCCCAGTTCCACGTTGTGGAGTTTGATGCTGTTGGCCTGGTAGTAAGACCAGTCGTCATTAGCGGTGGATTTGTGCATGATGGCCGCAGTGTGCGTGCGGTGCGACGCGATGGTCACTATCGCCAGCATCACCGCCAGTACGGCGGCCAACACCCCTACGGTCCGCCCCAGCGGGTCATTTTCACTTCCCTCGTGATGAATCTCCAGTTCTGCCATGGTTTCCGTATTATAAGCTAGTGGGGCCCGAAGAAGAGTGGATGCGCGAGGCGCTACGGCTGGCGCGGCTGGGCGCATGCGCCGGTGAGGTGCCGGTGGGCGCCGTGGCCGTGTGGCGCGGCGAGATTGTGGCCGGCGTCTATAACGCACCGGTCTCCCGCAACGATCCCACCGCTCACGCCGAGATTCTGGCTCTCCGCCAGACGGCTGAGCGAATCGGCAATTACCGGCTGGAAGGCGTCACCCTCGTCTGCACCCTGGAGCCCTGCGCGATGTGCGCCGGCGCGCTGGTGGCCGCCCGCATCGAGCGGCTGGTTTTCGGCACGCGCGATCTGCGATTCGGGGCGGTGCGCAGTAAGTTTCAACTGGCCGATTCCGAGTTGCTCAATCACCGCGTGGAAATCGTGGAGGGTATTCTAGCGCCGGAGTGCGTGGAGTTATTGCGCGAGTTCTTCGAAAAGAAAAGGTAAGGTCAGAACTCCTGATGTCGTGGAATTTGCCGTGGGCCCGCAGGTGGGGCAGGCGGTGCTCGCCTGCCCTCGATCCTCAGAACTCCTGATGTCGGCCGGGGATTTCGGATAGTTGGGGAAACTCGTGTCTGCGGCGCCGAGACTCTTCTCGGCGCTCCGGGACTGCGGATGCCGCTCGCGAAGAGGGTCGAGATGAGTCTCAGAACTCCTGATGTCGTGGAATTTGCAGCGAGCCCGCAGGTGGGGCAGGCGAGCACCGCCTGCCCC
>PLRZ01000735.1 GCA_003164075.1 Bryobacterales bacterium
CAGAGACACAGAGACACAGAGGCACAGAGTTTTGAGAGGCAAGGAGAGATTCAAAGTCAAACCCGGAGTTCACGGAGGTATCGGAGATCACAGAGATCGCGGTGCGTCGGGCTTTTGCGCTTGGCCTCTCAAAACTCTGTGCCTCTGTGTCTCCGTGGTGGATAATTCTATTGAGTGTTTGGAGATCACAGAGATCGCCGCGCCCCGGGCTCTTGCGTTGAATGGGCGGGCTTGGAATTGTTCACCACAGAGACACAGAGACACAGAGGCACGGAGTTTTGAGAGGCAAGGAGAAGTTCAAAGTCAACTCCGGAGTTCACGGAGATATCGGAGATCGCAGAGATCGCGGTGCCTCGGGCTTTTGCGCTTGGCCTCTCAAAACTCTGTGCCTCTGTGTCTCCGTGGTGGATAGTTCTATTGAGTGTTTGGAGATCACAGAGATCGCCGCGCCTCGGGCTTCGCACGCGCTCTGCTCCACGTTACTAAGAAGGAAATATGAAAATGTTCAATCGAATCGCTACCCTGTTGATGACAGTCGTCGCCGTCATCCCCTGCGCTGCCCAGGGGGACTGGACCATGTACGTGGGAACGTACACGCGCGGCCCCAGCAAGGGCATCTACGCCTACAAATTCCAGAGCTCTACCGGCAAACTGACGCCGATCGGTCTGGCCGGCCAAACGTCCAACCCCTCGTTCCTGGCGGTCGACCCCAGCCAGCGTTTCCTCTACGCCGTGAATGAGAACAATTCGGGCATGGTCAGCGCGTTCGCCATCGATCCCGTTACCGCTAACTTAAAGCCGCTGAATTCGGTCTCCTCCAAAGGCTCGGGACCCTGTTACTTGTCCGTCGACAAGACCGGCAAGTGGCTCTTCGTGGCCAACTACAACAATGGCAGCGTGGCGGCCTATCCCATCAAAGCGGACGGTTCGCTGGGCGAAGCCTCCGCTACTTTCCAGCACGCCGGGAAGAGCGTGGATGCGCAACGCCAGTCTGGCCCGCACGCCCACATTGCGGCCATCTCGCCCGACAACCGCTTCGTGTGGGTGTGCGATCTCGGTCTGGACGAAGTTCTCTCCTACCGCATCGACCCGGCTAAGGGCGGGATGACCCCCAACGATCCTCCCTTCGCCAAAGTGCAGGCGGGATTCGGGCCGCGCCACGTGGTCTTCCGGGCGGATTCCAAGTTCGCCTACGTCATGAGTGAAATGGGCTCGGCTGTGACAGTGTTCAGCTATGACGCCGCCAAAGGCACGATGCAACAGGTGCAGATCGTCTCCACGGAGCCCGAAGGCTACACCGGCGCCAGGTCGGGCGCGGAAATCGCCATCCACCCCAGTTCCAAGTTCCTGTATGCTTCCAATCGCGGCGACAATACCATCGCCATCTTCAAAGTGGACGCCGCCAAAGGCACCCTCACCGCCGCCGGATACGTCCCCACGGGCGGCAAGACGCCGCGCAATTTCGTCATCGACCCGACCGGCAATTATCTGCTGGTGGCCAATCAGGATTCCAATAACATCGTGGTCTTCAAGATCGACCAGCAGACTGGCGGACTGAAACCCACCGGCGACACGTATGCGGTGGGCTTCCCGGTATCGCTGCTCTTCGTGTCGACGGCCAGTTCGCCGGCGGGAGGACGCGGCGAATAGGTTGCGGAACTCCTGATGTCGTGCAATTTGCAGTGACCCCGCAGGTGGGGCAGGCGGTGCTCGCCTGCCCTCGATCCTATTCGAACGGCGGGCCTGATTCAGTGCGGGCGGGCAGGGGGCGTGTGCTCAGCGCCCCTGGATGAAATTCAGCTTGATTTCCACGGGCGATTCCACTGGTTTACCGTTCAGCATGGCCGGCTTGTAATGCCATTGCAGCACAGCGTCGATGGCGGCCTTCTGCAGCATGCTATTGCCGCTAATGACGCGCGTGTTTTTGACCCTGCCATCCACGGCAATCGTGGCTTCCAACTCCACCATGCCGCTGGCTCCGGCCTGCCGGGCGATCCGGGGATACTGGGGATCGATGCGGGTAATGACTTGCGCCGGGAGCAGTTGCCCGCCAATTTCGGGAGCACCGGCGGAGTTGGGCGACCCTGACTTCGGCGGAGCGGGCACCGCCGGCTGGGTGGGCACGATTCCGGGCAAACTCGCCGAAGTGGCGCCACCACCGGCGCGCACGATGGCAGGCGCGTCCGGCAGGTCGGTGGGACTCACCGGCCGCAGCCTCTGCGCCAGGGATTCAGTGTTGAACGGCTTCAAGGGAATAGTCGGGTGTGAAACCGGCGTCTCTTCCGGCGTCTTCACCTCCTCCGCGCCAGAGGCGGTCTCCGCAGCCGTGGGGGGAGTGGCAGGCTTGACGGCGGGCGCCGTTTGCTTCCCGCCAGCCAGCGCCGCCGATGGATCTGCCAGCGGAGAGGGCCGCGAATCCAGCACGCGCAACGATTCGCTGGTGGTCTTCGACTGGCGCGGATCGGTTACTTCCATCTGGAAGCTCACATCCCCGGTGATGGGCGGATATAAGATGCTGCCGGTGCGCACCTGGTTGGGATCCAACTGAATATTCTCGTGACGGTCTCCATCGGAAATCGATAACACCACCTTGGTGGCGCTCTGAATCGCCGGCAGGTCGCGGTTCCAGGTGAGCAGCATTCCGCCCGGCGTCCGTTCCACGCGCAACGAAAGGGGAGATGAATCCTGCTGTGCCACCCTGGGCGGCGGGGACCAGCTTTTCCGCAGCATGGGATAGACCACCAGCGATCCGCCCACCAGCACCAGCATGCCTATCGCCGCAGCCACTATGAGGCGGAGCTTCTTATTCTTCTTATCGGGAACGGGCGGCGCGGCTTCTTCGGCGAACGCGGGCGCCGCAGGCTTGACTTCGGGTTCCGCGGGCGGCGCCGGCGGCGGCGCGGCGACCTTCTCCTTGGGTTTATCGGCCACCGGACTTTTTTCGACCACCGGCGCGGCGGGCTGCGTTTTCGGCGGCGCGGGCGCTTGCAGGCGCTCCGCCACTAGCGGCGCCGGGGTCGCGGGCTCCGGCAGAGAGACTTCGCGCCGCGGGGCGATGGGGACGATTTGTGCGCGCGACTGCGGTCTGGGAGGCATCGCGGGCTGCGCCGCCGCCGGGGCTGCCGTCCCCAGCAGAGAGGCCGGTTCCGATTTCTCACCGCCGCTACGCGCAGCCACAAGCTCCGAAGACCGGAACGGAAACTCCAGATAGCTGCTCTCGCCGCCGATTCTTCCGTTCTCGCGAATGAAGATTCCGGCCATGCTCGCCTTGGTGGCAAACGGCCGAATCAGCAGCACCATGTGTTGCGGCTCCAGAAAGCGCGGCTCGAAGAACGCCAGGTCTTCAGCGTCCAGCGAAAGGCCTTTGCGCGTATGGCTGCGGAAAAAGCCGATGGCGCGCGGACCGCTGCCGCTGCCGCGCTTTTCAATGGCCTGTTCGAAATGCGCCAGGTCGCCATCGGAAAGCCGGTAGAGCGGACCGCGACTATAATCGCATGCAATCAGTTCGAAATCCGTCACTGTAACAACGGCCGGATTGCCCGGCGTCACTGAGCCAAGCAGCAATCCTCCAATCTCCGAACCGCGTGTGCTCAGCGAGCGGAAATTTTCCACTGCCTCGGACTCCAGGCGGTCGATAAACTCCAGGGGCAGGCGTACTGCGACCGGCTTCTGCGCCACCTCCCAGGTATAAAAGGCAGCCTCGGAAGAAGGCAGATCGATACGCTCAGCACGCGCGGTCGAGTCAGGCATGGGACTCCTCCAGGATTTTAATTCTACTCGTATTTTCGGTATTTTAACCCATATTTGTACGATAATTGACCAAGGTTAGCAATTTTATAGCCGACGCATATCCTCTGTTAATGCAATGAGTTAACTTTATATAATGGGAACATTATCCAGGCATTAATGTAGTAATTAAATGATAATGCGCCTATAATTGAGCCAAAATGAGCGGTCGAACCTGCCAGCTCTGCGGAAAGGCCCTCAGCCGCTTCACGGTCGGCTCCGGCGGGGATTTCTGTTCGCGAGAGCATCGCAACCAGTTCCGTCTGCGCACTGGCATGGACCGGCTGCACGAAGCCAATAAGGTAGCCAGCCTGATGCGCCGGCGTGAAAATGCCAAAACCATTCCCGCAGGACAATTGGCGCGCGACTCCAAAGTCCTGCCGCGCGTTTCTCCCCACCTGCGCATCCCTGTCCGCCGGCCTGCCGTCGATTCGCTGAGGCCGCTGGCGGCGGCGCTCGAAATAACCCGTATCGCCTCGATTTCCCGACCCCTGCCGCCCCCACGCAAGGCAGTGGCTCCGGCCCGCCCCGTGGCGCGCACGCTCGATTCCGCGGAATCGTTCGCCAGCCGTCCCATGCGGCCGCTCCTGCCGCCGCTCACGGATGGCTTGCCAGCGGCCCGCATGGCGCCGGCCCCGGCAGTGGTTCCGCGTGTGTCCGTCGCGCGCGTACCGGACCGCCGCCAAGTGGCGGAACTCGGGCTGAACTTGCGACGCACCCACATCGGCGGCAACGGCATTCAGGTGCCCTCGCTGCGATCGCCAACGCAAAACTGCCAGGACCCGCAACCGCCCCGGCGGCTGAACAATTCGGCGGACCGCGGCCGGGAGTTGCGGGTTTCGGGCGGCATTGGGTTCCGGCTTCCCAAGGCACGCATCCGCACCATCGAATTCGCCGGGCCGCGGACCGCGCCGCTACGTCGATTCACCGAATTGCGAAGCATGAGCGCCGCCTCGCAACCCAATAAGGGTATCCCTGCCACGGCCGCTGGGATTCGGATTGTCGTCCGGGGTCTGTTCGGCCCCACGCCCCCGAAGCAGAACAGCGCGACGGTATTTCGCTGGCCGGAGGCCCTCGCGAACGGCGGAATGCACCCCCATCGGGCCGACGGCGCCGCGCGCAGTTGCGATATCGAATGGAAGGCGCCCGATCCCTGCCCGCCGCAACTGCGACACCAGAACGGCGTGGTCCGCTTGCACCCCGCCGCGCCGCAAGTTCCCTCCATTTCGGCAGGCCAGCCTCGCGACATTCAATCGGCGCTGCGATTGACCCTGGTGACCTTCGAACCGCAGGAGACTCCTTTCGAATGCAGTCCCACCGCCCTTCACGGCACGCTGATGGGCGGCATGCATTTCGGCGCGGCGCCGCTACGCAAAGTGGAATCCCCGCCCGCCACCCTGGAAGAACACTTCGAGGCCGGATTGAACAAGTGGCAGGGTGGAACCGGCGATTGGAAAGTCGACGTGGCGGGCGTTCGCGCCGGTTCTTTGGCGCTCTATTCACCCTCCCTCGAGGTCGGCGACTACGCGTTGGAGTTTCTCGCGCGCATCGAAAGCCGCGCTGTGACCTGGGTATTCCGGGCCGCCAATCTCACTGACTATTACCGGGCCACTCTGGCGGTGGCGCCGGGCGGTGGCTACGAATTCCGACGCTGCGCTGTAATCGGCGGCCAGGCGGAAGCGGCCACCGTCCGCCCCATACCGGTCGCCATGCCGGCTCCCACTGGCAAGACCGCTGTCACCCTGCGCACATGCGTTGCCGGTAACGAATTTACGGTTTCACTCGACGGCCAAGTCATCGAGACCTGGACCGATTCCCGCCTGACTACGGGCGGCATCGGATTTGTAGGCGCTCCTGAAGACAGGGCGCGGCTGTATTGGGTCAAGGTCACGCCCACGGGCAACCTTAGCAAGGAGTATTCGAAGCGATGAGCACAATTGCCAGCAGACCATTCAAAGTTCCCGCCCTCCGTTCTTCGCAAATGGATGGAGGCGAGAAGAACCCCGTGGCCGCAACTTCCTCCGGCTGCCTGGCGCGCGCCGTCACGCTGCACCTGGCCGGCAAGCGCGAAGAAGCGCTCAAACAGTTGCAGCGCACTGTGGATGTGGGCGAAGCGTCGCCCGAGATTTACCGCGCCATGGGGCACATCCAGTTCGAACTGGATGCCTTTGCCGATGCCGCAGCCAGCTATCGCAGCCTCACCGGGATCAAGCCGCAATACGCCAAGGGCTGGTTCAATCTGGCCGTCTGCCTGGAACGCCTGGACGACTGGGACGGAGCTTCGCAGGCGTTCCACAAGGCCTCCACGCTCGACCCCTCGCACCTGGAGGCGCATCTCGGCCTGGGCGTCAGCCACTTGCGTCTGGAAGATCCCAAGTCCGCCCTGTTCGCCTTCGATCGCTGCCTGGAACTGGTTCCCGATCACGCCGACGCGCTCTTCGGAAAAGCCGCGTCCATCCAATCGCTGGGCCATCCGGACGAGGCTTCGGCGATCTATCAGCGCATTCTCGAACACGACCCGGAGTCGGAGGAATCGCTCTCCAACCTGGTGCTGATCGGCATGTCGAAGGAGGATTTCGACATGGTCCGCGAATTCTCCGAACGCCTGTTGGAACTGCGTCCCGAATCCACCATCGCGCTGGAAGGCCTGGCCTCCTGGGCCTGCGCCGCCGGCGATCACGCGCTCGCCGCGAAGTTCTGCACCCTGCTGGTGTCGGCGGTGCCCTCCCATTTCGAGGGCTGGTTCAATCTGGGCCTGGCGCATCAGAAATCGGGCCGCTGGGAGCAGGCCGCCGAAGCCTATGAAGAGGCGCTCAAGCTGCGGCCGAAATCGGCCGAGAGCCACACCAACCTGGGCATCGTGCGCGAACAACTGGGCGACCTGGATGGCGCCAACGACGCTTACACCCACGCGGTGGAAGCCAACCCCGACGGACTCGCGCCCATCTGGAACCTGGCGCTCCTGCTGGAACACACCGGCCGCACGGAAGATGCCGAGCGATACTATCGCCAGATTCTGGAGAAGGCTCCGCGAGAAGAGGAAGCGCGTTTCCGCCTGGGCTTCCTGCGGCTCCAGCGGCAGGACTATCGCGGCGCCGCCGAGGCCTTCGAAGGCTGCCTCAAATATCGCCCGGTTTGGCCCGAAGCCCACGCCAATCTGGCGCTGGCCTACAGCGGACTGGGCGAACGGGACCATGCCGAGCGGCTCTATGAGAAGATGCTGGAGGCCGATCCGAAATCGGTGGAAGCGCTGCGCGGTCTGGCCGCCATGTCGATTCAGGCATCCGACTTCGACACCGCCCTGGAGTTCCACGTACGGTTGATCGATCTGGGCGAGCGGTCGCCCGAGATCCTCTACAACACCGGCCTGATGTACGAGAAAGCCGGCAAGCTGGACAACGCCGTCCGCCTGTACCGCGAAGCGCTGGCGCTGGAGCCGCACATGCCGGAAGCGCTGCTCAACATGGGCCGCATTCTGGAGACCACCGGCAAATCCGAAGAAGCGCGCGCCTGTTGGGCCAAGGCTCTGGAAGCCGAGCCGGCCCTGGCGCAGGGTTATTTCGGCCCGGCCATCGACTGACGGCTCCCATGCCTTCGCAGATAGAACCGGTCTCCACGACGATGGAGTTTCTCTCGTGGGCGGCATGTTGGATTGTCTTCCTGTTGCTGCAGCGCGGGCTATGCCGCCGCTACCCCGGCCTGCGCACGTTGTGCCGCATGCTGTTTCTGTGGACCCTGGCGGTGGTACTCGTACCGGCCGCGTGGGCGCTGTTCCGCCCGGAGCACGGCGCGCGGCTGATTTCCACTTTCAATCACGCGTTCGGGCTGGGAGTCTTCGCGCAGACCTCGCTCCGGTCGCTGGCGCTGGTGCGGTGGCTGGCGTGGCTGGCGCCGCAAGCTCCGGTGTCCGAGCGGTATGTGGTCGCCTCTCTGCTGGCGCTCGGCGGCGTGATGCAAGGGCTCGGAGAGCGGCGCCCGTCGCTCCCGGCGGCTCCTCCGGAATAAGACCACCTGTCTTTGCCATGCCTCCCGAGTGGGGGCCTGAATGGGAGAGTCTTGCGCTCGGCCCGCTTCGGAAAAGAATACCAACCGGAACCGGTAATTGCCAAGATCTTCCTTTCGATGGCCAGAGCTTCGCAAGTGGGGCAGGCGAGCACCGCCTGCCCCACCTGCGGGCTCACTGCAAATCCCACGGCATCAGGAGTTCTGCC
>PLRZ01000568.1:0-8900 GCA_003164075.1 Bryobacterales bacterium
GCCTCAATTCCGCAGGTGACAAGCATCCCTTTTTGGTTAAACCCGTTTGCGGAATGCCGATCTGGACGAACTCCGACATAGGCTTAGAAAACGCTATCCTCATTATCCACGTTCGAGGGCTAGAGCCAGGGTAACTCAAAATCCACTTCTCCGATAACGCCGTCTTTTGTCGGTTATCGGAAATATCGTTGGTGGGCGTGAAACTTTTGCGCGGCAATCCACCGCCAATTCGGAGATTGACTGGGCTGCGGATCTCATGCAATTATTGAATTCCGATAATTGGTCTGCGAGGTCAGCTTTTCCGTGAAACGGCCATATTTCCTCATGCGTATCGCGCTGTTGGTGCCCTCTCTGCTCACCGTGCCTCACCTGTGGGCGCAAGGGCCTCCGTATCAAACCGACGATCCGGTGCCGGTCGACCTGCACCACTACGAGTTCTACATCTTCGGCAGCATGGACGGGACGCCAGCGGAAATCGACGCCACTGGGCCAGCCATCGAGTTCAACTGGGGCGCGATTCCCAGGGTGCAACTGCACGCAATTCTGCCTTTGGGTGTAATTGCACCATCGAATAATCCGGTATATTCCCCGGGCGGAATCGGACGCAGGGCCTTCGGGCTGACGGACATGGAACTGGGCGCCAAGATCGCCTACATCAAGGAGACGAAACACATTCCCCAGATCGGGACGTTTACCATGTTCGAAATCCCGACCGGAAATTACGACAAAGGGTTGGGGGTTGGGAAAGTCTGGTACAAGCTTCCGCTCTGGCTGCAAAAGAACGTCGGGCACTGGACCTTTGACGGCGGCGTGGGCTATGAAGTGGTTCCGCAAACCGGCTACCGCAACTTTCCCTACACCGGATGGCTGGTGAAACGGGTCCTGAACGAGAGGTTCGAGCTGGGAGTCGAGGTCTTTGCCCATGGACGGGAAGGCTACGCGGCAGCGCAGACCGAGGCTTCGACGATGATCGACTTGGGTGGCTACTATCATTTCAAGAATTACCCCGGAGAGCAGTTCTTGTTTTGCTACGGCCACTCGATCGCCGGCCAGACGGAAAACTACGCCTATATTGGTATGTACTGGACTTGGGGAAAAGATGACAAGAAGAACTCCGCCAGCTTGGACTGGATGCACGTCCCGATGAACGGGAAGGGACTTGAATGATCTGAGAGGATGCGGCCAGTTCACCGCCGCGGGCCGGTCACGCGCGCGTCTGGATGCGCAAGAGAAAACCTCATTGGAGGCGGTCAAACATGCTTTGGGTGGATCGTCGCCCGCTCGGAAACAGCATAGTGGCCGGGCATATCGGTAACTGACCCCGGCGATCTGCCGGGGCCACTTGGCCGAATAAACGCCCAAGCCGCCGAAAGGGCGGCGGACCATTTTGGTCCGCGCTCGGCCTGGCAAGTCAGCCTTCGCCGTCTGGTCGGCCGCGTAACGCGCAAGCCGAAGCGGTCGGAAAGGCCTCCGAGTCCCGTAAAGGGGTACCATGGATTCGTGGCCGTCAAGGTTCGTGATCTGATCAAGACACTGGAAAATGCTGGCTGGCGCCACCTTCGGACCTCTGGCGACCATCGAATTTTCCAGGACCCCGATGGCCGGATTACCGTTGTGTCGGGGAAACTCGGCGACGACGTTCGACTCGGCACCTATCGTGCCGTTTTGCGGCAAACTGGTATCAAGGAGGCTGAATAAGTGATCCGAACGTACTCTCTGATCATTGAAGGCGATGGTGCCGACTACAGCGCTTACGTCCCCGAACTCCCGACCATTGTGGTCACAGGGAACTCTATAGAGGACCTCATCGCTCGCGCCAAGGAAGCCATCCAACTCTACTGGGAGACAACGCACACCGATCAGTCCCCGGGCTCAACCGTTCGGGAAATTGAGGTCGAACTGCCGGCCTAGGTCTGGGGCAGGTCTGGGCCAACGGCGCACCCCGCGTATGAACCCCGCCAACCGCCCCGCCCTCACCCCTCCAACTTATACCGCGTCGACGCCAGGCCGTACATCTTTCGCCAGAACAGCCGATTCACCGTCACAACTAACGCCGCCATCACCACCGTCGCGCCTAAAAGTACGGCGAAATTACCGGCGTCCGTCGCCCTACTGATTACCGCGCCCAGCCCGACCGTCGAATAAGTCTTTCCCTGTATCTTGGAATACTCCGCCACGATACTCGCGTTCCACGCGCCGCCCGACGCGGTGACGAATCCCGTCACCAGGTACGGGAAGATTCCCGGCAGAAACAACTTGCGCCAACGCTCCGTCCGGCTCATATGAAAGACGCCGCAGACCTCTTTGAGGTCCGTGGGGATGGCGCTCGCGCCCGCGATCACATTAAAAAGGATGTACCACTGCGTGCCCAGCAATAGCAGCACGATGGAGCCCACGCCCAACCCTCCGCCCACGCGGATCAGCGCCAGCAGCACGATGGGAAACAACGCCGTCGCCGGCACCGACGCGGCTATCTGCGCCACCGGTTGCGCCACCGCCGCCAATCGCGGACGCAGCCCGATGTAGACGCCCACCGGAATTGTCCAGAGGCCGGCCAGCGCCAGGGTGAATTCCACCCGCAGGAAAGTGGCCCCGGCGCCCCGGAAAATCTCGCCCAGTTCGGGCCCGGTAAGCTGCGCCAGCATCAGGCTCATCCGCACCACGGCGTACAACACCACCGTCAGTCCCAAGATTGCCAGCACGCGTAGAGTCCACTGGCGCCGCCGGCCGCCGTCCTGCCGGGCTGACGTGTCCGGGCGCCGCGCGAAGTACAGGTCCACAGCCTCCAGCGCCGGGTCGACCGCCTTGCGGCCGATCACGGACAGCACGCGCGAACGGCGGAACAGGGTGAGAATCGGCGAGCGCGGAGTTTGCGCCGCTTCCACCTGCTCGAACTTGAATTTCTCGCCCCAGGCGATGATGGGACGCCAGATCACCTGGTCCATCAGGACGATCACCGCGATCATGGCGGCCAGGCCCCACAGCACCGCTCCCGTGTCGCCGGCGTTGGCGGCGGTTTGCAGATACGAACCCAATCCGGGCAGGCGCAGGTCGCGATTATTGAGCACGAAGGCTTCGCACGCCATCAGAAAGAACCATCCGCCGGCCACCGACATCATGGAGTTCCACACCAGCCCGATGGCCGCGCAGGGCAGCTCCAGTTGGGTGAAGCGCTGCCACCAGCTCAGCCGGTAAACGCCCGCCGCCTCCATCAATTCGTGGGGGATATTCTTGGTGGACGAGTACACGCTGAAGGCCATGTTCCACACCTGGCCCGTAAAAATGAGCAGTATGGAGCCCAGTTCCACGCCGAACTGCCGCGTGGGAAACAGCGCCACCATGGCCACCATCACCGGCGGAAGAAAGCTCAGCACGGGGATGGATTGCAGCGTGTCGAGCAGCGGAATCAGGATGCGCTCGGCGCGCGCGTTATGCGCCGCGAACTGGCCATAGGCAATCGCAAAAACCAGGCTGATCAGGTAAGCGGTCAGGATTCGCGCCACCGAGAAGAGCGCGTACTTCGGCAGCACGCCGGTGCCCAGTTGGATGTCCGCCTGCGCGTTGACGGGCAGGGTCCAATAATGGCTCAGCGACAGCACGCCATAGAACAACGCCAGCCCGCCGACGATGATGGGCAGGTCGCGCAGCAGCGACTTGGCCGTGGAGACCGGAAGTTCGGCCGGCGCCTGTCCGGGCGTCATGAGGGTAGCGGCACCGCGTGGTCGTCCTCGGGGGAGGCGTGCGAGAGCAGGCGATCGTTTTCCGAGTCGTACGTGAAGATGCCGGCGTAGCGGCCCCAGTGCAGCGCGGTATCGATTTGCTTCTGGACTTCGGCGGGGGCGAAATGCTCGTCCAGCACGTCGCGGTAAAACTCCAGCGGCATGGTGTGGTCGCCCTTGATGGCGAGCGCCATGTTCATCTGCTGCAGCAGCGAGACGTGCGCCAGCGCGGCGTCGCGGAACAGCGCCGTGCGCTTTTCGATATCGGCTTCGGCGAAAGCTTTGCCCTCGGGAGTGAGCTCGATATCGCCGCGGGCGGATCGCGCGAACCCCAGCAGGGCCGCGGCCTCCACAATGGGCAGCAGGTCGTCCAGTTCCATCAGCAGGTCCTCGGCCACGCGATAGAGGTCTTCCTTGCCGCCGCGGTCGTTGAGCAGTTCGAGCAGTCCGCCGACGGCGCCGGGGCGCGAATGCGGCAGCACCTGCAGCGCCGGCTTGGCGGTGCCCGAAGGCGGAGCGGTCACCAGATCGGGCTGGGTCATCATCTTATAGATGTAGTCCACGTAGAGCAGAAACTCGGCGGCGGTGCGCTCGCGCGGCTGGGGCAGCGGGATGTGGAAATCGGCGCGGATGCGCGCGGGGTTGCGGCCCAGAACGATTACCCGGTCGGCCAGCAGCACGGCTTCCTCAATGTTGTGGGTCACCACGAAGATGCTTTTGGTGGGGATTTTCTTGCCGGTCCAAAGCTCCAAAAG
The DNA here is from genome assembly GCA_003164075.1 of Bryobacterales bacterium. The sequence goes on from PLRZ01000568.1 coordinate 4,475, forward strand.
CTCGCCGCGGAGGTTCTCGGCGGTAAGCACGTCGAGCGCCGAGAACGGTTCGTCCATGAAGAGGATCTCGGGCTCCACCGCCAGGGCGCGCGCGAAGCCCACCCTCTGCCGCATGCCGCCGGAAAGCTCCTTGGGGTACGCCGTTTCGAATCCCTTCAGGCCCACCGATGCCAACTGGCGCATAGCGCGCTGGTGCCGCTCGGCGTGCTCCATGCCCCGGGCGATCAGCGGGACCTCCACGTTCTCCACCACGGTCAGCCAGGGAAACAGGGCGAAGCTCTGGAACACGATGGCCACATTGGGGCTGGCATCGGCCAGCGGCTTGCCGTGCCACAGCACCTGGCCGCCGGTTGGTTTCGTCAATCCCGTAAGCATGCGCAAGAGGGTCGACTTCCCCGATCCGGAAGGGCCCAGCAGCGCCACGATCATGCCCGATTCCACGTTCAGATCGGTGGGAGCGATCACTTGGATGGGAGCGCCATCGGGCCGTTCGAAGGATTTCTCGATGGCGCGCGCCTCGATGATCGCTTCCGCGGCCGGAGCTACCTGGGCGGCCGCTTCCACCGGCGCCGTCGCCGGAGGGGCAGGCGCCTTGCCGGCCAACTCGTCCATCAGGCGCGACCAGGCTTCCTCAGGCAGTTCCTCAATGAACTGCATGCGGTCGTCGGAATCCATCTGGTCGACAATGGCCACCAGCTCGGACTGCGGACGGGAGTGCAGCAGCACGTAGGCGTGATAATAGGGGAACTCGGCCACCAGCTTGGCGGCGAACGGGACGGGCATGCGGCCGAAGATGGCGCGCTGCTCCTCGAAGGGGATATCGAGCATCGCGTCGGCGGCCACGGCCGGGTCCAGGCGCTGCATAAGGTCGGCGGCCTTGTCCGGGCCTCCGCGGGCCAGTATGGAGCGAAGCTTGTCTGTGGACGGGGGATTCATCCGGGCACCAAGAATCTACTATAGTGCGGCGGACGATTACGAAGCGATGAATGTTTGCGCGGGTCTCAGCAGCCGTGCTGTTCGCAATGCAGCAGGAGGCGCTCGCGGAGTGCGTGGCAGTAGCCCCGGCCCGCTTCCACGGCGACGAGCATTCTTTCGCGTTCGGCAGCGTCCACCAGGGTCTCCAGGGTGGACGACTCGCTATTCTGAGCGTTCACCGCCAGGACAAAGGCGAGGATGATGCGATCTCTTTCTTGGCACGGCACGTGTTGCATCCAGTTACCCGGACCAGGCGATCTTTTGCCCACGCTCGATGGGAACGCGTGAAGGGGGTGGCAATCCCAAGTCTTTGGAGGAAGATCGCCACCCGCAAGCAGAATCGCCGATTGATCCGCGTTAACTTCTACAGTAAGATGCGGTGGCAAAACTAGCAATAACCGTTTTCGTTAGCGGGTGTTGGGGGTCTTTCGATAGGAGCGGGCAGTTGACCTTCGATAGCGTCAGAAGCGGCCCTGAATCACCGTGGCCATGCCTAAGGTGAGAATCGACGTTCCGAGGAATGCCAGAAGGTAACGGCGTCGTCCGCCGTCCTTTCGTTCGAGCGGCATGATCATCAGCCACCCTGCCAGAATCGCCAAGCCACCGGTCAAGCTCATGCATCCATAATGGCGGTCTCCCGGACATTGGCATAGTCCTATCGGTACTGAGTTAGTAATGGCGGTTCAACAGTACCTTTGACCATTACCGGGGAAGTACTTCCATGACTCGCGCCGCCAAAAGAAATCGGACATGATGGGATTCACGGGAAGGTAACATATGGAACACTCGATCACGCTTCTGCTGATTTCCGCGACTGCGATGCTGCTGGCTGCCGTTGGGCTCACCTGGGCACGCCGGGAGTTCACCAGGAAACGAAAAGATTACCGCATGAGCCAGGCCCTGCGCCGCGGCCTCGCCAATCCGGACGGGATTCGGCCGCGCGGTTTGCAGGTGGTACAGTGGCAGTCATGCGAATCCACCTCTGTTCATTTCTCATAAGTGCCTTCCTGTTGACGGCGGCTCAGGCGGCNNACGCTGTATGTGGCCGGACAGATCGGCCAGGACCTCAAGACCAAGGAAGTACCGGACGATTTCGAAGCCGAGGTCAAGACCTGTCTGGACAGAATCGGGATCATTCTGAAAGCCGCGGGCATGAGCTTCCAGGACGCGGTTTCGGTGCAGGTCTATCTCACGGACATGGACCTGTTCNNCGCGCATGAACGCAGTGTACACCACCTACTTCAAAGACCCGCGGCCGGCGCGGACCGCCGTAGGAGTCACGCGGCTGGCGGCTGCCAAGGCGCGCATCGAAATTACCGTGACGGCCAGAAAGTAGGCGCCACACCACGCGGGGCAGACGCTCGCGGCGGTGGGTCCACTCTTCGCTGACGAACAGGCGCGGTCCCACTTCGATCATGCGCGGCAGCAGGTTGAAAAGGGCCGTGGGGGTCCAGTTTTTGCCCTGGCGCGTGCGATGTCCGCGGCGGTTCAACTGCTCGGCGGCCTGCGACAGCGGCTGGTCTTCCACGATCATATCCAGGGCAAGGATGATGATCTGCCGTTCAGTGGGATTCTCCACCAGGCGAAGGCAGTCCGGCTTTTCCCATTCGAGGGCGACCAGTTTCCAACCGGCGCCCATGCGCTCATTCAGGTATTCCAGCGTTGGGGGAACCGGCGAGGGGCTCGCGGATACGTACGTTCTTGGCCATGGAAACCTCCAATTGACGACGATGCATGCACGCGGCGTGCCGCTCGGAAATGATGCCGGCCGCAGGTTGACGCCGATAAAGCCGGCCGTTCGTGGGACGTGGTGCCCGCACTTGGGAAAGGATAGCGGGATTTGCGATCAGTAAGCTTGGCCGCGGTTGTCGATTTCGCTCACAACGATACTGCCGGGCGGACCGAGGCTGAAAAAGACGCGCCATTTGCCGACACGCAAGCGATATCGCCCTTTCAGCGCACCTTTGAGCGCCTTGATGTCGCCACGGCCGGACGTGGCGAACGCCTCCATGGCAAGGACGATCCGTTCCGCCTCGGACCGATCCATGCGGCCGAGTTCGCGTTGAGCCGCGGGTTTGTAGAGCAGGAGCCGCTTCACAAACCGAGTTGCCGCTTCAGTTCGCCGTGAGAGACCGCCCCTCCTTGTTCGGCTTCGGCGGCCAGGATTCGCGCGACTGTCTCTTCGTCGGCTTCCTCTTCAGGAGCCTCGGCGAGCCGGCGGACGAATTCCCTATCGCTAATGGACTGCTCGTGTTCCAGAAGGGTCAAGAGGGCGTGGACCTGATTCGGCGGCAGAGCGTCGATGATCTCGTGAAGTCGTTCCAGGTCGCTCATGATAGCCTCGCTGGCGGCATCCTCTCTGGCTTCAGTATATCGTGCCGCCCAAACCGCTTTTCGGTCGACTCAATCCTCGGCGAGTCTCCCTACCGTCCCACCGTCAACCGGTCCGCCAGAATCGGCGGCAGCCCGGCCTCGCGGATCTTCCTCTGCGCGGCCGCCACGTCGTAAGCTATCTCACGGACATGGACCTGTTCGCGCGCATGAACGCAGTGTACACCACTTACTTCAAAGACCCGCGGCCGGCGCGGACCGCCGTAGGAGTCACGCGGCTGGCAGTGGCCAAGGCGCGCATCGAGATTACCGTGACGGCCAGAAAGTAGGCGTCACACCACTCGGGGCAGACGCTCGCGGCGGTGGGTCCACTCTTCGCTGACGAACAGGCGCGGTCCCACTTCGATCATGCGCGGCAGCAGGTTGAAAAGGGCCGCGAGGGTCCAGTTATTGCCCTGGCGCGTGCGATGTCCGCGGCGGTTCAACTGCTCGGCGGCCTGCGACAGCGGCTGGTCTTCCACGATCATATCCAGGGCAAGGATGATGATCTGCCGTTCGGTGGGATTCTCCACCAGGCGAAGGCAGTCGGCGGATAGCCCGGCTTTTCCCATTCGAGGGCGACCAGTTTCCAACCGGCGCCCATGCGCTCATTCAGGTATTCCAGCGTTGGGGGAACCGGCGAGGGGCTCGCGGATACGTACGTTCTTGGGCCGCTATTTCGGGGACAGGCTACATAACCTCGAAACTCCGTGCGCTCACCGATTTGTATTTCGAGGTTATGTAGCCTGTCCCCGAAATAGGATCAGCGTCCCACTGTCAAACGGTCCGCCAGAATGGACGGCAGGCCGGCGTCGCGGATCTTTCTTTGCGCGGTCTCCACGTCGTAAGGCGTGCGGTGGTAACTCACCGTGTGCTCCTCGGAATCGTACATGACGTAGGCTGTGCGCGGGTCGCCATCGCGCGGTTGACCTACCGAGCCGGGATTGATCAGATAAGCGCAGTCGGGGTCGATATCCAGGGTCTCCCTGCCGCTGCGCGCCGACACGCGCCCGATGATCTCCACCCGCGAGTGATTCCAGATGAAGCCGCCCTGGACGTGGGTGTGGCCGAAAAAGGCCAG
>PLRZ01000568.1:8945-9466 GCA_003164075.1 Bryobacterales bacterium
TGCCGGGCTATGGGATTGAACCACTGCAAATCGTCCAGCCCGGTGCAGGCGCGGTCGTGATTGCCGCGCACGACTACGGCGCAATTGTCGCGCACCCAATCCACCACCAGGTTTGGATCGGCGGCGTAGCCCACCAGATCGCCGCAACAGATGGCCTTGTCGTACTGGCCGGCGGTCTGGCTGACGACGGCCTGAAGAGCTTCCCAATTGGCATGCAGGTCGCTGAGGATGAGGTAGCGCACGGGGACGGGTCTATGCCTTTCTCAATTGCAGGAGGGAGATTTCGGGCGGCGCGCCGATTCGAGCCGGAATGCCGATGGTGCCGATTCCGCGGGTCACATACGCCGCCGCGGGCCCCTGGCGGAAGAGCCCGTAAACGTATGGCGTGAAAAAGCGCGCGGGATTGATTGCCTGGTCCAGAATTTCCACCGATACCTGTCCGCCATGCGTATGGCCTGCCAGCATGAGATTATAGCCCTGCCGCGCAGCCACCGGGAAGACGTCCGGATTGTGGGAGAGCA
>PLRZ01000568.1:9503-10280 GCA_003164075.1 Bryobacterales bacterium
GCGGCTGCGGTGTAGTCCTCTATCTGGGCGAAGTGTTCGTGATTCCCCATGCAGGCCACCACGCCGGCATCGGCCTTCAGGCGCGCCAGTTGGCGGATGCAGGCGTCGATCGGGTCATCGCGGTGGGAGATCAGGTCTCCGGTAACGGCCGCCAGATGGGGGCGCAAGCCGTTGGCGGCGTCAATCACGCGCGCCAGGTCGGCCTCGCTCAGAAACGCGCTCATGTGGATGTCGCTGAGATGCAGGATGCGCAGGCCGTCGAGGTCGTCGGGAAGGCCGGGAATCGGCACGTCGACCTCACGTACGTGGAAATCCAGACGTTCGATCAACGCTCCGTAGGACAGGGCAGCGAAGGGCGCCGCGAGGGCCAGATTGCCGGCGGCATTGAGCAGGCGCCGGCGGCCGGGGTTGAACTCCGCGCCCACCAACTTCCGGAGAGGGTGAAGCAGGGCGCGTAAGGCGAGCGCGGCGGTAGCGGTCATGCAATACGTCAGCGTGCATGTGCGGAGCACGAAGGGCAGAAGTCCGAGGAGGATCGGGCCTCCCATTGCGGGGATGAAATCGAGGACCCAGCCCACCGCCAGAAGCGCATCGAGCAGGAGGATTCCGCGGCGCAGGATGGTAGCCCACGGGGCGGAACGCCGGCGCAGGGCGCGCAGCCAGAGCACCGTGATGCGCCACTGTACCGGGACAAAGATGAGGAGTACGAAGACGTCGAACGACTGAATCAAACCCAGGCCCCTAGTCTCAATCTTCTATTGTAGTGACATTCGTGGA
>PLRZ01000568.1:10307-15948 GCA_003164075.1 Bryobacterales bacterium
GTTTCCGCGCGCAGCACCAGCGGGCCCAACGACACCGGCTGCCAGCCTGCTTCGGCGGCCAGTCGCCGTTCGGCATCGGTCCAGCCGCCCTCGGGCCCTACCATCAGGGCAACATGGTCCGCGGCCGTGCGGCGCTCCGGCAGCGTGCGCAGAAAAGGCGGCGCTCCGGCCTCTTCCAGAAAATACCGATAGCCCGCGGGCTCCGCCAGACAGCCTTCGAACGGCACGGCGGGCAGGATCTCCGGCACGCTCACACGCCGCGCCTGCTGGCTGCTCTCGCGCGCGATGCGCCGCCACCGTTCGGCGCGTTTGCGAGAAGCTTCGAAGAGGCCTTTTTCGGTGCGCGCCGCTTCCATCGGGAGGATGCGCTCGACGCCGAGTTCGGTGGCCTTTTCGACGAGCCACTCGAAGCGGTCGAATTTGACGATGGCCGCGACTAACGTGAGGCGCACCGGAGCGGTGGGCGATTCCAGCGGCTCGAGCGTGCGAAAGACAACGCGCTGGCCGCGCGCTTCCGTCACTTCCGCGAGCCACGCCGCACGATTGTCGGAGATCTCGAATCGCTGGCCGGCCTCCACGCGAAGGACCCGAGTGAGGTGCAGGGCATCGTCGCCGAGGAGTTCGGCAGTGCCGCCGCGGATGTGATCTACGAAAAATCGTCGTCTCGCCAAGAGACTATTGTAATGAATTGTAAGTGCCGGCACTCAAAGGGGCTAGGTAACCAGCCCGGAGCGCAGACGTCTCTATAAGTGAGGAAAATCAAACTATGAGAGCTAGATCTATTTTCGCTAGTGGAGTGTTGTTTCTGTCAATGGTTGCCCTGGGGAACGCCAAGAGCTGGGACATTGTGGTCGGTTCGGCCACCCGGGCAGGTAGCGTGACGCTGCCGGCCGGGAACTATAGTGTGAAACTGAACAATAATCAGGCTCAGTTCACATCGGATTCCGGAAAGACATTCACCGTAGCCGTAAAGGTTGAAAACGCGGCCAAAAAGTATGACCAAACCGCTGTCCAGACCCAAACACAGGGCGATACCCAGGTGATGCAGTCCATCGATCTGGGCGGCAGCACGCAGCAGCTTGACTTCGGAGAGTAAGGCAGACATCGGGTGCGGAACCGATCTGGGGAAGGTCAGGCACCGGTGAACGCTCCCTAACGGGGTGCCCTCTGGGCCCGGCTCTGTAGCGCCGCATCCTTCCAGCCCCGCTACAATACGAACTGATGATTGCTCATCTTCGCGGGATCCTGCTGGAGAAACATCCGAATCAAGCCATCGTCGAAACTGCCGGTGTCGGCTATGACGTCACCATACCGGTTTCCACATTCACCCATTTACCGGACGCGGGTGCTGAAGTCCGTCTACGGATTCACACCCACGTTCGGGAAGATGCATTGGCTCTTTATGGCTTCCTGACTCAGGACGAGAAGGCGCTGTTTGAGAAGCTGATAGACGTTAGCGGCATCGGTCCCACGCTGGCCGTGAAAATCCTCTCGGGGCTTGCCGCGCCCGATCTCATCAACTATATAAGGCGCGGCGAAGTCGACCGTCTGGTGCGGATTCCGGGGATCGGCAAGAAGACCGCGGAACGCATGGTGCTGGAACTGCGCGACAAGTTGCCCGCCGTGAGCGGCNNAAAGCCAAGGCTGGGGGAGGCGGCATGATGGAGTTTGAGCCCCTTTTCCGCCGGGCGCTGGAACTGGTACGTTAAGCTGGTAATACATGCCCGACCGGCCTCTGGTCTCCAGCAATCTCCAACCCGAAGAAGCGCAGTACGAAGCCGGCCTCCGTCCGCGCCGCCTGGCCGATTTCACCGGGCAAACCAAGCTGAAAGAAAATCTTTCCATCGCCATCGAAGCCGCCAGGAAGCGCGGCGAGGCCATGGACCATGTACTGCTTTATGGCCCGCCCGGACTGGGCAAGACTACCCTCGCGGCCATCATCGCCGAGGAACTGCAAGTCTCGTTCACTACCACCTCCGCCCCGGTTCTGCAAAAAAAACTCGACCTCACTGGTATCCTCAGCAATATCCGGCTCCATCAGGTCTTCTTTATCGATGAGATCCACCGGCTTCTGCCCGACGTGGAAGAGATGCTTTATTCGGCGCTGGAAGATTTCCGCGTCGATATCCTGGTGGGCGTGGGGCCGGGCGCCCGCACGCACTCGCTGCCCATGCCGAAATTCACGGCCGTCGGCGCTACCACGCGGCAGGGCTTGGTAAGCGCGCCGTTGCGCGGACGCTTCGGGTTGCCGTTGCGCCTGGAGCCATACCGCGAGGACGAATTGCAGGTGATCGTCAACCGGTCGGCGCGCCTGTTGAATGTGGAAATTGAAGATGGCGCCGCCGCCGAACTGGCCCGCCGCTGCCGTGGAACGCCGCGCATCGCCAACCGTCTGCTGCGGCGAGTCCGCGACTATGCACAGGTGCGCGCCGATGGCCGCATCACCCAGCCGGTGGCGCAGACCGCGCTCAACCTGTTGGACGTGGACCGTTACGGCCTGGACGAGATCGACCAGAAGATCATGATGACGATCCTCATGAAATATCGCGGCGGGCCGGTGGGCCTGAATACCATTGCAGCGTCGATTAACGAAGAAGCGGACACCATTGAGGAAGTGTACGAACCTTACCTGATCCAGCTCGGCTTCCTCAATCGAACGCCGCGCGGGCGCGTGGCTACCGCTTTGGCGTACGATTACTTCAAGGTGAAGCGTCAGTCGGGTAGCGACGAGCAGCCTGGACTATTTTGATGACTAAGTGGGGTACATCGCTCCCTCACGGCCGCGGCTCGGCGCGATGAAGAAGATCTACTTAGCGCTGGGCTCTAACATCGGCGATCGCGAGACTAACTTGCGCGCGGCCATACAAAGTATCCCGGCGGCCGGTATAACCGTGCTGCGCGAATCGCCGATCTACGAAACCGAGCCCGTGGGTTACACCGATCAGCGCTGGTTCCTGAATATGGTGGTGGAAGCGGAGACCGCGCTTTTCCCCATGCAATTGCTGACCCGAACCGGGAAGATCGAGCGCGCACTCGGGCGGGTGCGCACCGTGCCCAACGGTCCGCGGACGATCGATATCGACATCCTGCTGTATGGTAATGCCGTGGTGCGCACCGCGCGGCTGGAAATCCCGCATCCGCGCATGCACGAGCGCCGTTTCGTGCTGGCGCCGCTGGCCGACCTCGCGCCCGACCTGCGCCATCCGCTGCTGCGTCAGACCGTGCGTCAAATGCTGGAAATCGCGCCGCCTCAGACGGTACGGCTGTTACACTCAAAGTTCACACCGTGCCCGACCTCTACCCAGCCCTGAAACGGTATTGGGGCTATGACTCGTTCCGCCCCATGCAGGAGCGGATCATCCAGAGCCTCATGGGCGGCAGCGACGTCGCCGTGGTGATGCCCACCGGCGGCGGCAAATCGCTGTGCTACCAGTTGCCGGCGCTGGCCATGGGCCAAACCGTAGTGGTGATCTCCCCGCTGATTGCCCTGATGCAGGACCAGGTGGCGCAGCTCTCCGACATGGGTATTCCCGCGGCGGTTCTGAATAGTTCGCAGACGGCCGACGAGCAGCGGGCGGTGATGCGCGCGGCGCAACAGGGCGCGTTCCGCCTGCTCTACCTCTCGCCGGAGCGCCTGGCGCGGCAGGATACCATCGCCTGGCTGGAGAAAGTGCCGCTGGCCTTTTTCGCCATCGACGAGGCCCACTGCATCTCCGAATGGGGCCACGAATTCCGCCCCGAGTATCGCCAGCTTAGCTCCCTGCGCCAGCACTTTCCCGACAAGCCCTTGGCCGCCTTCACCGCCAGCGCCACTAAGCGGGTGCGGCACGACATCCTGCAGCAGCTTCAGCTCCGCGACCCGCACAAATACATCGCCAGCTTCCATCGCGCCAACCTGCGCTACATCGCGCACCAGTGCGATAAACAGAGCCATCCGCGGCTTCTGCTGGCCGCGGCGCGCGCCAATCAGGGGCAGAGCATGATTGTGTACGCGCCCACCATCGCGAAAGTGGAGGAGACGGTGGACTTTCTGGCCGGCCGCCGCATCCCCGCCGTTCCCTACCACGGCCAGATGGAGACCGGCCTCCGCCGCCGCAACCAGGAGCTTTGGATGAATGACGAAGTGCGCGTGCTGGTGGGCACTATCGCCTTCGGATTGGGCATCAATAAGCCCGCGGTGCGCGCCGTGATTCACCTGTCGCTGCCCAAGTCGATCGAGCAGTATTATCAGGAGGCGGGACGCGCCGGGCGGGACGGGCTGCCGGCCGATTGCGTGATGCTGTGGCAGCCCAAAGATGCCGGACTGCTGGCGTTCTTCATCGAGCAACTCAAAGACCGGGAGGAAAAGCAGCGCGCCTGGGAGCGCTACCATTCCGTGCGGAACTTCGTCGAGAGCGACCGCTGCCGCCACTTGCAGATTTGCGAACATTTCGGCCAGACTCCGAAATGGGCGCGCTGTGAGATGTGCGACGTGTGCGGCAACATTCCCGATTGGCTCACGGCGGGTCCGGCCGAAGAGTTGAGTGTGAAGAAGAAGCAGCGGCCCAGGCTTCAAGTGGAAGCTCCGCCCGCACCGCGCGAGGAGCCCCTGCCGGCGGCGCCGCGCGGAGGCGAAGTGGTATACTTCGAGCCCGACCCCGATAGCGGACTGCTGCAATTCTTCAAAGAGTGGCGGCGGCGCGTGGCGCAGCGTTCGAGCGTCCCCGCGTACATCATCCTCAGCGATGCCGCCCTGGTCGACCTGTGCCGCAAGCGGCCAGCCAACCGGCACGAGTTGCTGGGCGTCACCGGCATCGGCGAGCGCAAGGCGGCGTTATACGGCGGCGACATTCTTGCCGCATTCGAAGCTTACGGCAAAGGCGCGCGCGCCGCGGTGGCGGAGGTCACGCAACTTTCGCCGGCCGAGGAGACCATGCGGTTACTGGCCGAAGGCAGGAGCTTTGAGGAGATCGCGCAGATTCGCGGCCGGCAACCGGGCACTGTCGTAAATATGGTGGCCGATCTGGTGGAGAAGGGGAAGCTGGCCTACCGGGTGGAATGGGTAGGCGAGGAAAATCACCGGCGCATCGAAGAAGCGGTGGAACGGTTGGGGTCGCAATGGTTGAAGCCTTTGCGAGAGGCCCTGCCGGCGGACATCGCCTACGAACAGATTCGGCTGGTGGTGGCGTTTGTGCGAGCGAACTCTCCGCTGCAGCTGTCAACTCTGAGCGTCCCTGACGCGCCGCCGGCGCGATTTAAGGAGCCGCTGAACTGAGGTGGGGAGCTTTTGGCTCCGCTCACGAGCGGTCACCTCTTTGTACAGCGGCGCGGGCGCGTCAAAAAAGCCAATACCAGAACCCCTGATGTCGGCCGGGGATTTCGGATAGTTGGGGAAATTGACGTGAGCCATGACGTGGCGCAGACACTCGTGTCTGCGGCGCCGAAACTCATCTCGGCGCTCCGGGACGGTGGATGCAGCTCGCGAAGAGGGTCGAGATGAGTCTCGACCCAGCAGGCAGGAGTGCCTGCGCCACGAAAACACGTCGGGAGTTCGTAATGTCGATCCACCGGCGTAACAAGTCCCGTGGAATCATCGCGGCGTTTTCCGAGCCGCGCGCGTGGCCCGGCGCCGGAACGGGAACTAATTCACGGTCACCGTTTT
>PLRZ01000479.1:0-14549 GCA_003164075.1 Bryobacterales bacterium
GAAGCCTGGCCGCCCATGCGCGACGCCGAGGAGTTGCACGAAGCGCTGTGCGGCTTCAGCCTGATGCCCGCAGATGCAAAGCACGAAGACAATTTCGCTGCGCTGGTGGCCGCCAATCGCGCCACCACCTTCACTGTTGAGGCCCGCGATTTCCGGGTTCCCGCCGAGCGGCTCGACGTGGTCCGCCGCGTCTATCCGCAGGCCGCTATTCAGCCGCCGATCGCCGCGCCGCCCGGCCGGCCCATTCCGGAATCGCCGGAAGCCTGCGCCGCCGAGATCCTGCGCGGCTGGTTCGAATGCTCCGGTCCTTTGCGCGCCTCGGAACTGGCGGCGAATCTCGCCATGCCGCGCGACCTGGTGGACCAGGCCGTGGCGCAACTGGAAGCCGAAGGCCAGATTCTGCGCGGACAATTCACCGCTCGGGCGGGCGAACTGGAATGGTGCCATCGCCGGCTGCTGGCGAGGATTCACCGGCTCACCATCGGGCGTCTGCGCCGCGAGATCGAGCCCGTCACCACCGCCGAGTTCGACGCCTTTCTCAGCCGCTGGCAGCACCTGGAGCCCGGCACGCAACTGCACGGCGTGGACGGCACGCTGCAGGTCATCCGCCAGATGCAGGGCTGCGAATTCGCCGCGTCCGCGTGGGAGGCGGAGATTCTGCCCGCCCGCGTGGCGCGCTACCACCCCGAGTATCTCGACGACCTCTGCCTGGCCGGCGAAGTGACCTGGGGCCGGCTCTCGCCGCACCCGGCGTTCGACCGTGAGCCCGAGGAGAACCGGAATCGGCGGGTGCGGCCGACTCGCGTGGCTCCGCTCGCCATCTTCCTGCGCGACGATGCCCCGTGGTTGCTGGCGACGCCACAGCCTTCGCCCAAGGAATCGCTTTCGCATCCGGCGCGCGAAGTGCTCGCGGCCATCGAAGCGCACGGCGCTTCCTTCTTTTCCGATCTCACGCGCGCCACCGGGCGGCTGGCCAGCGAAGTGGAGGACGGCCTCTGGGAGTTGGTAGCGGCCGGACTGGTGACCGCCGACGGATTCGAAAACTTGCGGGCGCTGCTCGACCCCAAGCGGCGCGCCGGGCAGGGAAGCGCTCGCGGCAAACGGCCCCGCCATGCGCCTGGACGATGGGCCCTGCTGCGCCACACCGGCGCACCTCCCGATGGCAATGCCGAAGCATTCGCCCGCCAACTTCTGGTGCGCTGGGGCGTGGTGTTCCGCGACGCGGCTTACAAGGAGACGCTGACGCCGCCCTGGCGCGATCTGTTGGTGTCGCTGCGCCGCATGGAAGCCCGTGGCGAAATCCGCGGTGGCAGATTTGTGGATGCCTATTTGGGCGAGCAGTTCGCGTTGCCCGAGGCGCTGGACTTGCTGCGGGCAATGCGGCGAAGTCTCAGATCGGAAGCCAGGACTCAGAATGCAACAGCCGCCGGTGGCAGTGAAACGCGGATTGCTGAGGATCAGAACTCCTGATGCCGTGGAATTTGCAGTGAGCCCGCNNAAATTGCGGGCCGACATCAGGAGTTCTGCATATCCGTTCTTTCTCGATCGGGGAAAACCGATCCGCTATTGGGCAAGCAAAATCGGCCTTGACGTTTTGAAAAAACTCTCGCGGCGGAACAGTGCCGCGGAGAAGCTGATTGAGTTCCTTGAAGCGCGGGATCTCTTCAGGATTTCTGCCGGCCCGGCGCCCGTGCGCGCTGTCGATGAAGTGCGTCATGGCCGGGAGCATACGCACCTCATCGAAATCGATCGGGCTTGCTTTCGCGAACCCCGGACGCCAACTTCGGCGAAGGAGTCCCGGCGTGCCGCGTGGAGGCTTCCCACGCGACCGTCAGAAGGAGCAAAAGGCAATGTGAAGGACGCACCTCGCGCCACCGGCCTTCTTGCACTCATCCATCGCTTTTCGTTGGGCCTCTGTCTGGTCCGTAGAGACTCCCCAACCGGTGAAACTCCGATCCGCCGCAAGCGCCCCGCACTGTTTGTCAAAGGCGATCCGCAAAGCGCACGCCTTGCCGCGCTGGGCACAGGTGTTCATAGCCTCCTCCTCTGCAAGGGACCGGTCGCTCTTGCCCTGCGACCATCCAGCTCCCATGTCCGCGGCGCTGTAGGCGATAGCGCCCCAGGATGTCGCGTGAGGCTGCGCGGGGGGATTCGGTTTGTTCGCCCGGCTCGCGCCGGTCAGCGAACACGCCGAGAGGTCGCTCAGGCAGGCGCCCCAACGTTGCTGGCAGACTGCCATCGCACTTGCTTCAGCCTGTTTCTCCGTGCTGCCCGTTGCCACCTCAAAGTGCTGCGCGCCTTTAGCCTCCGCCAAGGCGGCACACGTATTCTGGAACCGGTACACCACCTTGCAGTCATTGGCGTACCTGCGGCACGGGGTGATGGCGTCTCTGTCGGAGGCCGCCCAACTCACCTTGTTCCAGGAGATCCCCGATCCGTGAGTGCCAAAGGCGATGGAGCCGTATGGCGTGGGCAAATTCCGATTCTTATCCGCGCACGAGTTCCCGCAATTTTCTCTGCATCCCCAGGCGAGGCTCGCGGGTCCCGTATTGCAGCCGTTAAAGCAACTGTTCAGGCACATGTCAAACTCGGCGCTGGTTTGTCCGAGCGCGAGTCGTGACGTCAACCCGAGAGCGATGCCGAGCAAGGCGAGGATCCACCCACAACGGCTCCCGGCCGCGCTCCCATCGAACGCCCAAACGCGTGTTGCGACCGGCCGCTGCTCTTCACAGCGGGCCTCGCCCGATTGGAAATGAAACATCTTTAATCGGTCCTTCGAAATCCCGCGCTGAATCGATTTCAGCATCTATCACCTCCGGCTTCGTGGAATCTTCATCGGCGTGACTCTCAATACGTTTCGGCGGTTAGCCCCTCTTGTTACTTAGATTCAACCGGCCAACCTCTTTGTCTGCCGGTGCTGCCGACGGTGAAGGGTCCCCAACCCAAGCGCCGTAGCGATGAAAGCACGAGCGCTCTTGCTGGAGCTTGATGAACCGTCCTTTTGGGACACAGTATAACTCGCCCGAGGGATGTTCGGGGGATCATCCGGTTTTCGTGCGCTTGGCTGCCCGGTACATCGGACGGAGCGCGACTTGGTAAGCCTGGGACACACTGTGAGTGTATAGCTAAGCCGCTTAGCTACGCAAGGGAAATTTTAGGCGGATTGTTCTGTTCCTGCAAAGCGGCTAAGCTATTATCTATGTCCCAGGCTGTGCCTCCGGGAATCTCGGAGTATATGCGGAAGATCGGGAAGAAAGGCGGGAAGGCAAAGCTGAAGACGCTTACTCCCGAGGAGCGAAGCGAGATTGCACGCAAAGCAGGAAAAGCGGGCGGCCGTGGCCGGAAGAAGAAGGCCGAATGACATCGCACTACTCGCCACGCTGATAGGTTTCCTCTTTATCGCTTGGAGCATGAGGGAAAATGGTCGGTACGTTTACCACCCCAACACGGAGGACGAGGCAGGGCCCTCGGTCCTCGACAGCCGAACAGGAGCAAGATTCGTGCTCGTCAAGGACAGCAAAGGCCTCTTCGTTGAAATCAAGCCACAAACAGGGGAAAGAACTCCTCGGGGGTTATGGACGAAAGGTCCTTCCAAGTGATAGCCGCCCCGCCCAGTGTCCCCAATGCAAACAGCCCAAGTGGGATATTCCCGCCGGCAAGCTTCCAGCGCGGCCGGCCGCCGAAGACGGCACGCAGGAAAGGCGCAAAAGGGTGAAGTTCAGAGACATCATCATCGCCAGTACAAGCACCCTTCAAAGCCGGGCAAGGTGACGATTGCGGGCCACCCGTCGGTGGACGCTGCGCCGAAGACCCTCAAAAGCATTCTCGAACAGGCAGGATTGAAACGATGAAATACCTAATCATCTACGAGAAAACAGAAACCGGGTACAGCGCTTATGCGCCGGACCTCCCTGGTTGCATCGCAGGCGGATTCAGCTTCGAAGAAACCGCGGAACTCATGCGCGGCGCTATCCGGATGCACCTCGCAGGGATGCGGAAAGACGGCGATGCGATCCCTGAGCCGACCACCAGGGCGGACTATATCGAAGCGTCGGCAGCATGAGCTGGCGTTTTCCTTTATTGGTGCAGCGCGTCTCGGTAGCGCGGACGACGAGCCGAAGTAGCTAGTCCTTGACCTGAGAAAATAGGCTGGCCAGCCCCGAAAAGTCCTTTCGGAGTTCGCGCAACCGTCGGCTAAGGTTACGGAAGCGCTTTGGATCGTCGAGAAGTTCGCTGCCGAGCGCGTGGACGAATGCGCTATCCCATGAGGCTAAGCATACCGGCAGCCTGTTCCGCTTGCAGTGAACGGATAAACGGGTTGGCGGAGCCGTTGAGGGATTGCCGTGCATTCTGCCGGGCAGCTTCCACTATCGGCATCCAATTACAGACAAACCCCATTTCGCGGGAATAGCGTTTAAAATATTTCAATGTGGAGTCACCGCACCTTTAGGACGCTCCCTAAAATCGAAGGCCGCGGAGGAAACCAGAATGGAGAAGTTTGTTCGGGCCGCCGTCGCCTATGTGGCTGGCCGTTTGATTTCCGGCAAAGAATCGTCCTCAATCTACGACTTTTCCGAAAAGGACTACACCTCCCTGGGCGGACCGGTGAGTCCGGCATCGGTGAACGTCTTCGATTACACCCACGCTTGCTACATCAGCGGCGGTGGCAACGGCCAGACCTTGAAGCTTTTCCACTGCGGCGTCAATAACTATATCTCGCTAACCCTGCGGGGCGACAGCTTCGCTGGCTATGACTATGGGTCGGGGAGTCATTTCTCCGGGATGGTGCGGCGATTCAGAATCAGGCTGTACGATTCCGGGTCAAACGCATATTTCTCCTATTCGATCTGAGGGACCCGACGTTTTTGTGGAAGCGCTCAAAATGGCAGCGCGCGGCTGGGCTGCTGCTGCGCAGTTTCCGCACTCTCATGGGCGTGAATCCCGGCTTTCAGACGGACCGCGTAATCGCCATGAACATCAGCCTGCCGCAACTGCGTTATGCCGACGGGATCGCCACGGGCATCGTGCCGGGCGTGGCGGGCGCGTACGGATTGACGAGCTTCCCGCAGCGTCTGTTATTCCAGGTGAAGACTGACGACTGGCGCGCGTACGCCGGCCCGGTGGCGCTGTTGTCCGTGGTGGCCGTGGTCGCCGCGTTGACTCCCGCGCGTCGCGGGGCTCGCGTGGACCCCGTGGTGGCGCTCCGGCAGGAGTGAACGGCGCTTTACTTTCTGCTAAAATGTAAAGCGATGGTACAAGCACAAGCAACAATCTCGACGAAGAACCAGATTGTAATCCCGCGCGAAGCTCGCGAGGCGCTGGGCGTCAAGCCCGGCGACAAGCTGGTGGTAATAGTGCAGGGCGATAGCGTGATTGTGCTGCAAAAGCCCAAGTCCCATCGGGTGGCCATCCGAGGTCTCGGCAAAGGCGTTTATCCCGCCGGCTATCTGGAAAAGGAACGCCACAGTTGGGATTAGAGGTGCTCCGTAGTTTTCTACGGCGCCACCGGAAACTTGCTCTGGACACCAGCGTTTTCATCTACCAGTTGGAAGCGAATCCCACGTACCTTCCCCTTACCGATCCAATATTCGCCTGGCTCGAGCGGCCCGGTTCGCGGGCAGTGACGTCCACCATCACGATGACGGAGCTGCTTGTGCAACCGTATCGCGACTCAGACCAACGACGGGTGCACCAGTTCTACGCGTTGCTTTCAACCTATCCCAATTTGGACTGGATCGCGCCCCGCCTGGAAATCGCCGACATCGCAGCGCGTCTGAGGGCACTTCATCGGCTGCGGACTCCGGATGCGCTGCATGCGGCGACGGCCGTTTATGCTCAGGTGACGGGTCTCATTACCAACGATTCGGTTTTTCAGCGAGTCGGCGCCTTTGAGACGTTGGTGCTGGATTCGCTTCTCTGAAAGCTACTGGTATCAATGCGTCTTGGCGGGGTGTGCTTAGGCGCTCTAAACTAAAGCCGGCCAAAAGCCGACTGGCGGACACCGATTGCAGTGGATGCCAGGCGTCGTCATAGATCGTCGGTTCGGTAATCTACCGAAAGCGCGTGGCGAACCATTCCGCCTTGGCTGCGAAACCGGCGGCGCTGGGTTTCACCGTCGGGCCGGGCGCTGCGGCGAGAGGGGATGCCTACAGCTTCGGTAATCCCAGGCGGGCCAGGCTGTCTTGAAGAAGCCCAATGTCGAATCGGATCCCCTGCCGTAGCAGATCTATGTACGCTTGCCGAATATCCGGCACGAGGCCTCTCCGGGCGGCCTCTTCCAACACTCCCAAACAGCCAATAATCGTCAAGCCTGCGTCTCGCGCAATGCGACGCGCTTTTCTTTCATCCAAAAGGACAAGGTCGGCTGGCAGACTCTTGGCCAAAAGGATGGCGCCGCGCTCGCCCGCCCCGAGGCCTTGGCATGCGTGCTCCAACAAAAGGTCCGCCGGCGGTCTTTGCGATACTACCTCAATCCAGACGGCGTTACGCACTCCCTCGGCTCCGGGAAGACCACGGCCACCCACGGTTACCTCATGGTGGACTTCGGCGGGAATTAGGACACGTTTGTAAAACGACGAAAGAAGGTCCAGTTGGCCAATTCGCGAAAGCGCAATGAGCGGGGAGGAATTGGAAACGACAGTCACAAGCCGAGCCGCGCCAACGTTCGGCGATCCTCCTCCAGATCATCGGCGTTATAGTGGAGTGGAATGTTGTGCCGGCCGGCAAACTCCATGAACTGCTCAATTGGCAGGTGGCAGAGTTCCGCGGCGCGCCCCAGGGAAACCTTGTCCTCCCTGTAGAGTTCCAATGCGAGCAGCCGGGTCGCCTCCGCTGAAAGATTGTCCGCGTCCAGGCCGGCCGCTACAACCAGGTCTGCCGGGATCTCCGCTCTCACCGTCCGCATGTTCTCAAGGTAACGCATGACGACTCCTGACGCTACTCTTCAAGTTTGAATAGCAAGTGCAAGAATGCCGACCGGGGCGCTGTCGGTGAGAAAAACTACTGGGTCTGTTGCGGCGGGAGGTTGATCCGCTTTTCGATTTCCGTGACCCTGAATTCCACTGCTGTTAGGCGTTGGCGGAGCATGATGTCGGCAATTTCGGTCTCCTTCAGCTTCGCATCGGTGCTCTGGGCGAAGCTGTAGAAAGCTTTCCGGAGTTCCGTCTGAACGTCGCGCAGAGTCTCTCTGAGATCGTCGAATGCGTGCTGGAACTCCGAGCGTAATTGCTCGCCATCCTGCTTCATTTCGGTTCGGAGTTCGTGGATGTCCTGCTTCAGTTCCGTCCGAAGCTGGCCGATGTCCTGCTTCGTGGCTGGCTGCTCGCTGTTTTCCATCGTGAGACTCGTTTATATTGTACCCCTCCGGTCAGAACCGCGTGACTTCCGTGAAATTGAAATCCCGCACGCGCATTGCCGGCGCCACCATGTCGAACGTCTCCTCGCCCGACGCGCGCACCGCGGGCGACAACAACTCCACATTCGACAACATCTCCATCAGTCCCTGATTGAAGCGGAAATTGCGAACCCCCGCGGTCACCCTTCCGCCTTCCACCAGGAACGTGCCGTCGCGCGTCATGCCGGTGAAAATCTTCTCGTAAGGGTCCACTTCGCGGATGTACCAGAAACGGGTCACCAGAATGCCGCGCTCCGTGGATGCCACCATCCGCTCCACCGTCGAACTGCCGCCCGCGATCACGATGTTCGCTGGGGTCTCGCCGGACTCGTTGGGCAGCGGAAATCCATGGCCCGTGGGCGCCACTCCGGCATGCGCGGCAGCCTGCCGGCAATAGGCGATCTCGCGGACCACGCCGTTTTCCACCAGCGTGAGCCGCTTGCGCGGGACGCCTTCGCCATCGAAGGGCGCGCCCGATTGCAGCGGGTGCCACACGTCGTCGTGGATGGTGATGTTGGCGCCGAAGATTTGCTTGCCGATGCGGTCGTTCAGGAAGCTGCGGCCGTCGCGGATGGCGGTGGCGCTGAAATCGCCGAACATCTGGCCGGCGAGGTCGAGCACCGCGGCCGGCTCCAGAATCACCGTGTAGCGGCCCGGCGGCAACTCGCGCGGCGCGGCGGATTCGGCGGCCTTGCGTGCGGCCGAGAGCGCCAGTTCCAGCGGATTCATGTCGCGACAATCGCAGGCGCTGGCCTTGGCCCACCCGGAACTGCCGGCGGCCATGGCGGTGATGGAAAATCGCGCCATGGTCTCGCGGTATTGCGCGTGGACGCCGCGCGAATTCAGCAAGGTATACTCGGTCGCATCGGTGGAGTAGATTCCGGCCGCGGTCTGGCCGGCGAATTCCACCGCTCGGATAGCTTCGGCCACGGCGCGCGCCCGCTCGTGCGGCGTGATCCCGGCGGTAGTCTCGGCCCAGCGGTCGACACCGCGATATTCGGCCGGTTCGGCCATGGGCAGCGATTCCTCGTCGGGCTCGGTCAGGCGCGTGAGGGCGATGGCTTGCTCCACCACGCCGCGAATGGAATCCGGGTCCAGCCGATTGGTGGATGCGCGCGCGGTGCGGCCTTCGATGCGCGCCCGTACCGACAAGTGTGACGAGTTCTCGGCAACGTTCTGGTGAATGGCATTGTTGGCGAAACGCGTCAACGCCTGGCTGGCGGAAGCGAGGATGGCTTCCACTTCGCCCACTCCCTGCGCGCGCGCGGCGCGTACCACCTGGTCGTGCACGGCGGCTGCGTCAACCGGCATACGCGCTCCCCACTTTAATATTGCGGAAGCGCGCGGGGCTGGCGCCGTGGCCCGTGCCCATCACCTGTTCCGGCTGCCCCTTGCCGCAATTCGGAACACCCCAGAGGGTCCAGTGCGCGGGACCGGCGATGGCCGCGCAGGCGTTCCAAAACTCCGTCGAAATGCCGCTGTAGCTGGGATTTTTCAGCATGCGCACGCGCTTGCCCCCGCGCATCTCCCAGGCGATTTCGCAGCCGAACTGAAAGTTGTAGCGCTTGTCGTCGATGGACCAGCTCCGATTCGTCTCCATGTAGATGGCGTGGTCGGCGCCGAAGACTTCCGCGAGCGATTGCTGGCCCGGCTTGAGGCTCACGTTGGTCATGCGGATGAGCGGCAACCGCGCCCAGCCATCGGCGCGCATGCAACCGTTGGAACGCGCTTCGCCGACCGCCGCGGCCGTCTCGCGCGAGGTCATGTAGCCGGTGAATTCGCCGGCCCGGATGATGTCGGTCTGCTGCGCCGGCACGCCCTCGTCGTCGAAGGCAAACGTGCCCAGGCCCGGACCGTGTTCCAGGCGCGCATCGCACACCACGTTGACGATCTCCGAGCCATAACGCAGGCGCCGCAACTGGTCGAGCGTGAGAAAACTCATGCCGGCGTAGTTGGCCTCGGTGCCCAGCACGCGGTCGAGCTCGATGGGGTGGCCGATGGATTCGTGAATCTGCAGGCCGAGCTGCGAGCTATCCAGAATCAGGTCGAANNAGGTCGAGCTCTTCCACGAGTTCGTACCCCTTCAACTGGTATTGGCCGCCGAAGGAGTTGGGATAGGAGCGCTTCTGAATCTCGCCATCCTTATAACAGAGTGCCGAAAATCCCGCGCCGCTGGTGGTGCGCGTCTGGTCGATCAGGCTGCCGAGCGTGGAAGCGAAGACCTGCCGCTCGCGCTCGAAATGCATGGAAGCTTCGGCCAGGCTGATGGCGGAGTCGCGGCGCAGTTCCCGGTCGACGGCCAACAGCACGGCGAGGTTGCGGTCCACCGGAATGGAGAAGGGATCGATGGCGCAGGGCGANNGAAACGTCGCTGGTGGCGGCGAAGCCCCAACATCCGAACGCCAGCACGCGGATCCCGATGCCCTGCGATTCGGAGGTCGACACGTGGCCGGCCTTGCCGTTCTTGGTGGTGACGTCGCGCTCGCGCGTTTCGATGGCGCGGACGTCGGCATACGTCACGCCGCCGCGCGCCACGGCGTCGAGCGCCCCGAGTGCCAGATCTTTCATCGCGGAGTGATGAGGCCGCCCAGTTTATCCTGCTCGCTGGAGGCGGTCCGCGGGAAGCGCGTGGAGTAGGCTTCGGGATACTTCAGGCCGGAGCCGGTGTTGTACAGCACGATGCGGTCGGTGCTCTTGAGGAAGCCCGAGGCCAGCAGTTTCTCCAGTCCGGCGACGCACGCAGCGCCTTCCGGAGCCGCGTAGATGCCCTCTTCGGAAGCCAGTTGAATGCCGGCCGTCAACATAGCGTCGTCACTGACGGCCACGGCGGTGCCGCCGCTCTCGCGGATAGCCTGCAGCGTCAGAACGTCGCCCAGCGGCTTGGGAACTCGCAGACCGGCGGCCACGGTATGGGCGTTCTCATAGAAGCGGCTGCTCGGTTGGTTCTCTTCGAACGCGCGCACCACCGGCTGGCAACCCTCGGCCTGCACCGCGATCATCTTGGGACGCCGCGAGCCGATCCAACCCAGCTTCTCCATTTCGTCGAAGGCCTTCCACATGCCGATCATGCCCACGCCGCCGCCGGTGGGGTAGAAAATGGCGTCGGGCAATTCCCAATCCATCTGCTCCGCCACTTCGTAGCCCATGGTCTTCTTGCCCTCCACGCGGTAGGGCTCTTTGAGCGTGCTCACGTCGAACCAGCCTTCCGCCGGTCCGCGTTCCGCCACCATGCGGCCGCAATCGCTGATGAGGCCATCCACCAGCGTGACGTGCGCGCCATACGCTTTGCACTCCAGGTAATTGGCCTGCGGGACATCGAGCGGCATGAAGATGTGCGCTTCGATACCGGCCGCCGCCGCGTACGCCGCCATAGCGCTGGCCGCGTTGCCGGCCGAGGGAATGGCTACCTTCTTCACGCCCAGTTCCACGCACATGGAGACGGCGCAGGAGAGCCCGCGCGCTTTGAAGGATCCGGTCGGGTTCAGGCCTTCATCTTTCACCCACAGCGATTCCGCGCCGAGGCGCGAACCCAGGCGGCGCGTGCGCAGCAAGGGCGTCCAGCCCTCGCCTAACGAGACGATGGACTTGTCGGACGGCGGCAGCACGGGTGCGTAGCGCCACATATTGGAAGGACCGTGCCCCACATCGCGCCGCAACCATCGGTGGCGGATGGTGCCCAGATCGAAGCGGACCAGGAGCGGCCCACCGCAGCTACAGAGATTGGCAACCTGGCCTGCGTCAAAGGTCTGTTTACAGAGACTACATTCCAACAGAGTTGCTTTAGGCATCAAAGAGCCAGTCTAGCAGGTTGCGGAAAAACCGGGCCGGGCCGGCGGGTCTTATACGTACACCCGTTTCACCCGTGCGCTGATGCTGCATAAAATGTTGTACGAGATGGTTCCCGCCACTCGCGCGATCTCCGGCGCTTCCAGCCGGGCGTTGCCTTCCGTGCCCAAAAGCGTGACGTCGTCGCCCGGCCCCAGAGCCGTGGTATGGCTGAGGTCTATGGTGGTCAGGTCCATCGAAATGGTCCCCAATATCGAGGTGATCTGCCCATCGGCAATTACTTTGCCGCGGTTTGAGAGGCGATGGAAAATGCCGTCGGCGTATCCCGCTCCCAGCACGCCGATGCGCATGGGCCGCGGCGTCCGGAACGTGCCGCCATATCCCACCAGCGCTCCCTCGGGCAGATCTTTCACGGCCATCAGCTTGGCCTTCCAGGTGAGCGCCGGCTTGACGTCCAGCAGTTGCGGCGGAGCGTCGCCGCGCGCCGGTGAAACGTAGCCATAGAGGGCGTGGCCGGCGCGCACCAGCTCGTGCCATCCTTCCTTGCGGCCATAGCCCACCGCGATGGTGCTCGAAGTATGCAGGTAGCCCGGATTGACGCCCGCCTGCCGCAGCCGCGCGGTCACCGCGTCGAAGTACGCCAACTGCTCCACGGTCTGCGCCTTGGTGTAGTCGGCGGCCGACGCGAAATGCGTCATCAGGCCTTCCAGGTGCGCATGCGGCGCCTGTGCCAGCGCCTGCAGAATCTCGTCGGCCGAAGCGCGCGTGCCCAGGCGGCCCATGCCGGAATCGATCTTGAGATGGTAGCGTATGCTCTTGCCGGCCGTCTTCGAGAGGCGATCCACCTGCGCAATCTGGTCGAGCGAATGGACGGCGGGAGTGAGGTCGAATTCCGTCAGGGCTTCGCTTTCATGGGGCAGAAAGCCGCCCATCACCAGGATGCGAGCTTCGATGCCGCTGCGGCGCAGGGTAACGCCTTCTTCCACCGAGCTGACCGCCAGCCATCGCGCGCCTTCCGCGATGACGGCGCGTGAAACTTCCAGCGCGCCGTGGCCATAGGCGTCGGCCTTCACTACCGCGGCGACTTCCACGCGCGGACCAACTACGGCCCTGACGGCGCGGTAGTTGCGGGCAATCTGCTCCCGGGATACGAGGACGTAGGAACGATAAGGGGCGGACACTATCTCTTATTCTAACGGGCGGCGGGCTTGCGCTCTGCTGCATAAACAGTCTCGTGCGAATCGCCGAATTGGACGACCCAACGGCGCCGGCCCCGCCGGAATCGCGCCTGGTTTCCGACGGCGGTCGATACTGGATGGACCCCACGCTGAACGAACTGGAACAGCGCCTCGCGCCCGATCGTTTCTGCCGCATCTCGCGGGCCGCGCTGGTCAACCTGAATGCGGTAGCGGAAGTACATCCGCTCCCCGGTGTTTCCGGGAACTGTTAGTCCTGAGTTAGCCTTACTAACTGTGTTACTAACTTGTGGGGCAGGCTGAAGTCTGCCCCACAGCTCTCCGGATCTGTTCGTACAAAGTGAACAGTATGGGGCTGGTTAGTTTCTGTAGCGAAACGCAAGAAACCGCTCCCTCGCGGTCGCGGCTCGGTAACAGTCGCGCCCGATTCCACGGAACTTGTTACTGAGCCGCGACCGCGAGGGAGCGGTTTTGCCGTTACGAGTCGGAGTTTCGCGACAGAAACCAGTTAGGGATGGGCCTGTTCTTCCCGCTTTTCTCTGTGTCTCCGTGCCTGTGGTGAACGAAGCCGCCGCGCTATCCTTACATCACCGGCCCGATCCGCCACGGCACAAACTCCTTGTGCCCCATGCGTTCCGCGCAGGTCTTCCGCCCCGACGCGGCCTCCAGCATCAGGTGGAAGATCTCCCGTCCCACCTGCTGCACGGTGGCCTCGCCATCGGCAATCCGCCCGGCGTTCACGTCCATGTTCTCGCGCATGCGGCTGAACGTCGCCGTGTTCGTCGCGATCTTGATTACCGGAATCGTCGGAAAACCGATGGCGCTGCCGCGTCCCGTGGTGAATGCAATCAGATTGCATCCGCCCGCCGCCAGACCGGCCAGAGACACCGGGTCGTACCCCGGCGTGTTCATGAACACCAGGCCCGGAGACGTAATGCGCTCCGCATATTCGTAGACATCCATCAGCGGCGAAGTGCCACCTTTGGCCACCGCTCCGAGCGACTTCTCCAGAATGTTGCTCAGCCCGCCGGCTTTATTCCCTGGGCTGGGGTTGTCGTCGAAACTGCCTTCGAACCGGCTCAGATAGCGCTTGTAATCGCGGATGCATTGCAGCAGCTTTTGCGCCACCTCCCGATTGCGCGCCCGCCGCACCAGCAGATGCTCCGCGCCGAAAATCTCGGTGGTCTCGGCCAGCACCGGAGTGCCGCCCATCCCCGCCAGCAGGTCGGAACAGAACCCCAGCGCGGGGTTGGCGGTGATCCCCGAAAACGAGTCCGACCCGCCGCAGTTCAGCCCCAGCACGATCTTCGACGCCGGCGCCGGCGTGCGTTCTTCCGCCGCTGCCTGCTCGATGAATCTGGCGATTTCGCGGCGCGCCGCTTCCATGGCCCCGCGCGTCCCGCCGCTATCCTGCAGCGTCAGCCCCGCCAACCGCCCGTGACGCGGCGCGCCGGCGCCCAGGTAGTGGTCGATCTGGTTCACTTCGCATCCCAGCCCCAGAATCACCGCCGCCGACACATTGGGATGCACCAGCACACCGCTCAGCGTCCGCCGCAATTGGTCCACGTCGGGCCCGAAAGCGTGGCCGCAGCCCTCGCCATGTGGAAACGCCACTACGCCATCGACATTGGCAGGCAGAGTCGCGTCCCGGTAACTCTCCGCGATCAGTTCGGCGGTGTGGGCCGCGCAATTGCTGGCCGCCACCACGGCGATATAGTTGCGGGTGCCCACGCGGCCATCCTCGCGCACGTACCCCTGGAAGGTGGGCTCGTCCGCGCGCCGCGGCAGCGCCGTTTCCGCCGCCGGAAACTCGTAATCGAGCGTCAGTTCCTCGAATCCCAAATTGTGGGTGTGGACGTGGCGGCCGGCTTCGATCGCCTCCGTCGCCCGCCCGATGGATTGCCCGTACCGCTCCACCATGGCGCCCGCGGGGATGGCACGAAGCGCGATCTTGTGCCCGGCGGGGATGGCATCGAGCGCCACCACCCTGACACCGTCCACGCGCAGTTCCGTACCGGCCGCCAGGGGCACGCGCGCCACCGCGATATTATCGGCGGCGTGCAGATGAATGGCTGAATTTTCAGCCGTCGGTAATTTGGCGATATCGAGTAGCATTACACCCACTTTGTCATCAGGAAACGTTCGTGCATCCGGAACCCTGTCCGGCGATACAG
>PLRZ01000479.1:14589-17348 GCA_003164075.1 Bryobacterales bacterium
CCGTCCATGTGGATGGTCCACACGCCGCCGAACTCCGGCTCCGAGAGGAGCTTTTCCGTGGCCTGCCGGGCGCGATCGGCATCGAATGGGCTGTCGCCCTGGGCGTACAACTGCGCCATCATTTCGACCACACGGTCGAGATCGGCGGGCGTCAACGGCAGGAACGTCGCGGGCACGCCTCTATGATAAGAGAAATGGAGCTTTCAGGCTTGCACCCCCCCCGGACTATATGAACAGGTCCACGGAAACGCAAAACATCTGAGCCAGCGCTTTGGCACTCCGTTTACTGATGCCACGCTTGCCCCTGAGAACTTCGGACGTTATCCCTTTCGAACCAAAAACCGGCGCCATGTCACGCGGTGTCATCCCGCGCGCCCGCATCAATTCCCGTAAGATATCCGCAGGGCTGGCGTGGCCGATTCGATAGGCACTCCTCTCAAAGTTGGAAATGAGCGTAGACACCAATTCCACGAACCGCCGCTCACCGGGACTAAGAGATTCTTCACCGCGGGAGAGAATCTCGGAAAGCACCCTAAGCCACCGTTCATTCTCTTCTTCTGTCTTAATGACCTGAGGTTCATATTCCTTCAGCAGATCGCAATACAGCCTCTCAGCAACCGCAGCCATTTTTCCACCCTCCCCGAATATATTCAGCATGCGTGAGCAGCGACACCACCGTGACAAGACCGAGACCGTACGTGATTCTGGCGATCAGTCTGTAGCGGTTGTGTCTAATATTGAACACTACGCAATCTCCAACGCGGTCAGCACTCGAAAACTGGCATCGGACGTCCAGGAAGTCTTTCCAATTCGCGCTTTCACAAATCCTCTGCCATGAAGCCAGCGAACGCCTCACCGCCTCATCGCCATCGAACCGTAGCAGGCTCGCGGTTCCGATTATGACCAAGGGTGGTGCACCGTCATTTTCAGGTTCTCATTTTGAGAACTAAATGTCAACAACACTGCGAGAGCTGCCCTGCAAAAGAATAGCATTCCAGGTGGATGCCATAATAAGAGAAATGCTCCGGAAAATTCCGCCAGCCCTCCTTCTGGCACTGCCGCTGGCGTATTTTCTGTACTTCTACCACCTGGCAGCCGTCGGATTGATTGGACCCGATGAGCCGCGCTATGCCGCCATCTCGCGCACCATGGCGGCGTCCGGCGACTGGGTCACGCCGCGCCTCCTGGGCCAACCCTGGTTCGAAAAACCGGCGCTTCTGTACTGGATGGAGGCCCTCTTCTTCCGTGCCGGCTTCGGCGCCGAAATCGCGCCCCGGCTGCCTGTCGCCCTGCTGGCCGTGGCCTTCCTCGTCTTCTATTGGTGGATCCTCCGCCGCGAGTTCGGCAACACGCCCGCCAGTTTCGCCACCGCGATCCTGGGCACTTCCACGGCGTGGATCGTTTCCTCGCAGATCGCAACCACCGATTTGCCGCTTGCCGCCACTTACTCGGCAGCCATGCTGCTGGCGCTCCCGTGGGTGCGCCGGCGCGACCCTGCCTTCCTGCCGTGGGTGGCCGCCTTGCTGGGACTGGCAGTGCTGGCGAAAGGTCCCGTGGCACTGGTGCTCGCCTGTCCCGTCCTGATCCCCTGGTCGAACGAAAGGCGGAAACGGCCCTTCCGGTCCACTCTCGGCGCCAACATCCTGACCTTTCTCCGCCCGCGCATCGTCGTGCCGTTCCTGTTGGTCACACTGCCCTGGTATGCGCTCTGCACCCGGGCGAATGGCGCCGTCTTCCTGCGGGAGTTCTTCTGGGTGCAGAACCTGGAGCGTTTCGTTTCCACCACCGCCGTGGGACAGCATGGCCAACCCTTCTGGTACTTCGGCCCCATCCTGTTGGCGCTGCTTCTGCCCTGGACTCCGCTTCTGCCCCTGGCCTTCCGCCGCGGCCTATACGCCGATTCCGGCCGCCTTTTTCTGCTGGCGTCGGTCGCCCTGTGCCTGGTCTTCTTCTCGAAATCCGCCAACAAGCTGCCCTCTTATATCCTGCCGGTGATTCCCGCCGCTGCCGCCTTATTGGGTATGGCGCTGGCGGCAGTTCGCAACGC
Source organism: Bryobacterales bacterium (assembly GCA_003164075.1). Next base: position 16,637 of record PLRZ01000479.1, read on the forward strand.
CGCGCCATGGCTGGCCGCCTGCGCCCTTCTCCTGATTGCCTTCCCTGTTGCCGCGCCGCTACTTCCCATCGCGGTCGTCTCCGGCCTTTCCCACGCACCAGCGCCACATTTCCACTGGACCTGGCTACTCCCTCTGGCCATCGCGCTCATGGCTTGGCTGTTCGATCGCCGCGGAAGCCGTCTAGCCGCCCTTCTGGCCGTGGTTGCCGGAGCCACCATTGGCGCCATGACGATGAAGAACGCCGCCGCACCCGAGCTCGACCGCATGGCCTCTGCCCGTACCTTGCGGTTGCAACTCGATTCGCGCCAGCAGGCCATTTGTGTCGACTGGGTGCCCCGCGGAATGCGGTATTCCCTGGACTACTACTTCGTGCCGCCGCTACCGGACTGTGCCCAACGCTCCCGCCCCCAGTGGCTCTATCAACGTGCCGGCGAACTCCCTGCGCTGGGACCGTCCCAATCCAGCCGCTAGCCCCGCCATACCATCCGCCCTCTGGGGTTGACCGGGCGCCCCGCCGCATTGTACCCTCGGTTTCCGGGGTGGATTCATGATTCTGCCATTTAGCGACACGTCTTTCATCTTGTTGATGCTCTTGTGCATGGTGTGCTGGGGTTCCTGGCCGGTTTTCTATAAATTGGCGAAGAAGTACCGCTTTGAGCTGTTCTATTTCGATTTCGGCTTCGGGCTGGCGCTGATTGCGTTGATCTGCGC
>PLRZ01000424.1 GCA_003164075.1 Bryobacterales bacterium
CCCGCCGCAGACTGAAGTCTGCCCCACCTTCGAAACGCTCGCCAGCGAGTGGCGGCCCGATGTGGCTCACCTTATTTCCCCGGGCCAACCAAAATTGCGGGCGACATCAGGAGTCCAGAGTCTCGGAGCGGCAGACTGAGAGTCTGCGCCGCGACGCTTGCCGGCGAAGCTATTCTTGCCCGATTCCTTAGTTAGTTTCTGTCGCGAAACTCCGATTCGTAACGGCAAGACCGCTCCCTTGCGGTCGCGGCTCGGTAACAAGTCCCGTGGAATCATCGCAGCATTTTCCGAGCCGCGCGCGTTAGCAAGCGGTCCATGCCACTTGAAGTAAGTTTCGCGACAAAAATCAGTTAGGGGCAGGCGAGCACCGCCTGCCCCACCTCCGAGACGCTCGCCAGCGATCGGGAGTTCCGAGTCTCGACCCGAATCTACCGGGGCCGGCCACCGCGGCCGGCGCCTTCGGGCCGGGAAGATTCCTGTAGCTTCTTCCATTGGTCGGGCGTCAAAACGCGGCGAATCGCAAACAGGAACCGTGCATTGGCCTTCTCCAACTCGGCGCGGGCTTGCGCTACCTTGTCGATCTGCGCTACGGTCCTGGCTTCATCCGGGGACTCCGCCGACATCAACGGTTCCAGGGTAATCTCCTCTTTCCGCAGCGTGGCGTCCAGGTCGACCAGCTTCAGACGGTGCTGCTGAAACACGTCCTCAATCTTCTTCTGCTGGTCGGTACCGATACCCAGCTTCTGTACCATGTCCGGGTTTCTCCACCACGTTCCCGGCGGCAGAGAGCGTTCCATCGGTGGACGGCTGTTGCGCGGTGGAGGCGGAGTTTCGCGGCCGCCCCTACCCGGCCCTCCCGGTCCACCACCTCCCGGACCTCCCGGACCGGCAGATCCGCCGGGCGGAGGTCCACCCGGTCCCGGACCTTGGCCCTGCGGTGGCTGCGGCTGCGCCAGTGCCGTGGCGCCGGCTAATATCAGCATCAATGCGAACCTGCCCGTATGTAGTTTCATTGCCTCTCAACCTTCCTATTTTTCTGTGCCGGACTCGAATTCCAGGCCACCAGATTTACCAGCGGTTCCATCGGTTCGGGAACCGCCCGCGAGATGGCGGAGTCCACCCGCTCCAGCAGTTGCGAGTCGGCGCGTTCCGTTTCGGCGGCCCGTTCCCGCACGCGAGCCCTCCAGGAGACGGGCAGCGCCACCAGAACCAGCAGCGCGACGGCGGCCAGAATCAGCCGCGGCCAGGAAAGCCACAAGCTGCGGGATACCGGTTGCCGCCACGCCGGCGGGGCCGCGGAGCCGCTCCACTCACCGAGCGCCCCGCGAAACTGCACCAGCGTACTCTCCAGTTGCTCCAGTTCGGACCGGCATTCGCCGCACTCCGCCACGTGCCGCTCCAGTTGCGGGGTGCGGTCGCCGACCATCCATTGCGAGATCTGTTCCGCCGATAGATGCTGTATCATTTCGCCTTGCGCACTCGTTCGCGTACCGCTTGCAAGGCCCGAAACAGGTGGGCCTTCACGGTTCCTTCCTTTAACCCCGTTGCCGCGGCAATCTCAAGCAGGTCCATATCCTCTACAAAGCGTAACAGGAACACGGTCCGCTGCCTTTCGGACAGACTTTCGGTAGCGGCCCACACCGCGGCCACCTGCTCGCTCGCCAGAGCCGCCACCTCGGGCGACGCACCCCCGTCCGGAAGCCACCCGCCGGCGGTATTCAGATCCACGGCCGTAAGCCGGGCGCGTTTCCAGAACTGGAGACGCCGGTCCCGGGCGTGATCGCGCACCAGGTTGACGGCGATCTGCATCAGCCACGTGCCGACACTGGCATCGCCGCGAAAACCATGGCGGGCCTTGTATGCCTTGAAAAAGCAATCCTGCGCCAGGCTTTCGGCGGAATGCCGGTCGCGCAGGGATGCCAGGGCGAATCGAAAGATCTTCAGCCAGTAGAGACGCACTACGGCTTCGAAGTCATCCAGATCGCTCGAATTCGCCACTGCGGTTGCCATCCATCCAACCGTTGAAACTGGCTCCATTGAAACTGTGTAGACGGGCACTGTGGGGCCGGGGTTTACACGGCCCCACGGTTTCTGTTCGCTCCAATTGTAAGACGGCGAGTTGCGTGAGGGTTATCGCCGGGCGTCGATACTGCTGTGGTTGCCGTCCACGCCCACCGTTCCCATCACATCGCAAGCGTACCTCCAGAACTCCTGATGTCGTGGAATTTGCAGTGAGCCCGCGGGTGGGGCAGGCGGTGCTCGCCTTCGCTCGATTCTATTCGAGCCGCGGGCCCAAATTCAGCGCGGGCGGGCAGGCGAGCACCGCCTGCCCCACCTCCAGAGCTTTTACCAGTTCTTTTCCCACACCCGCACGATGGGGTACCGGCCGTTGTCCGAAGGCTCGTACTTCGAATGCTGGTACCACCATTGCAGCCGCGCCGTGCGGTCGCCGGCGAACGCCGTGTCGGATGCCACCTTCGCCAGAAATTCCTTGGCGAGCTCGGGATTGTCGGCCATGGTCTTGCGCGCAATCGGCTCGGAGAGATATTCGGCCGGTGCGCCGCCGCGCCCGCCGCGTCCGCCAGCGCCTTCGAAGACCGAGTACATCAGACCCCAGCGGGCGAAGGAATCGGGAGCTTGCGGCTCCAGCGTGGCCAGAATCAGGCGCGCTCTCCGCTGCTTCATGGGTACCCAGTAGGAGCCTTGTGGAAGGGTCATCTTCTCCTTCACCAGGCGGGCGTCGAAGTTCCCCAGCATGATGTGGCCCTCCTGCGGGCCGCCGGTCCACGTGATCGCCGAGAATCGATAGGTCTCGAATTCCCCGGTCAGCGGCTTCGGCGTGCGCTCCATTTCCACGCCGTGGAGCGCCAGCAGGTCGGCAATCTGTTTCCACGCCGCGGGAATCAGGTAGCCCAGCGGCATCTGCGCTTCGAGCGTGGTGTCGATTTGATCGTGGATGACGGTTTGGATGTTGTCCGGCTCGGCCAGATAGCGGTTGGTCATGGCGCCGGTGACCTCGCTCGCCACCTGCCCCTGTTTCAGCGCCAGATACACCAGCGGACGGCTCTTCGCAGTGCTCACCGTGCCGGCGAGGTAGACCGGCGGCGCGGAACGGTCGCCGGCGCGCGCGGCCATTTCCTTGTCGGCATCGCGCACCGCTTTGCGCAACGCTTCGGGGTCCAGCAGGATGGTGTCGATGGAGTGCCGCATGATGTCGTAGTTGGCCCAGGCGCGCGTGCGGGCCGCCTTCAGGCTGTGCGTTTCCACCAGCAGCGAGGGCCGGTCCTGCAGCGCTACATAGAGGTGCGAGTAGCGCGGCGAGAAGACCTCCATGAAGAACTCGCGGCTGTTGCCGGCGCCTCGCAGCGCGCCATAGGGGGCCACCAGGTGGCCGTCGGCGGCCATGCGCTTGTCCAACTCGGGGATGAATTTTTCGCGCACCCACGCGCCCGCCGGCTCGGCGATGTCCTGATTGCGGGCCATGTCCCAGGTGACGTCGTACTGCATGTCGGAGCCGTCGGTGACGTGGTTGTCGATATGGAAATCGGGGTTCCAGGTATTGAAAATATGCAGCCAGGCGCGCATTTCGGGCGTGTCGGCCTTGATGTAATCGCGATTCAGATTCAGGCGCTGGGCGGTATTGCGGAGTCCGGTATCGCGCGGACCGTTCTGCTGCGGCCGATTATAAGCGCTGAAATATTCGTGCCCGTCGACATTGAACACGGGGATGATGACGAAGATCGCCTTATCCAGCCACGCGGCGTACTTTTTGGTGATCGTCATGTCGCGCACCAGCATGAGGACGGTATCTTTGCCCTCGATTTCGCCGGCGTGGATGCCGCTCTGGATCATGATGACCACCTTATTGGTGCGCGCGGCGGCCTCGGGAGTGAACGCGTGGTCCTTGGAGACCACCAGGGCGATCATGGTGCGGCCCTCGGGCGTGGTTCCGATGTTGAGGACCTTCACCTGGTTCGACGCCTTTTCCAGGCGGTGCGAAATCTCGACGGCTTCGGCGTAGGGCGCGGTCAGGTTCCAGTCGCTCTTCTCGCCGGTAGTGAGCAGATCGGGCGGCGACGCTTTGGTGCTGGCGGTGAGGGACGCCGCGGCTTTAGCGGCTGGCGGTTCGATGGCGGAATGCGGAGCGATGGGTTCCTGGGCCAGGCAGAGGCCGCTCAGGGCGCAGAGCAACAACAGGGAACGGAGCATCCGACGATGTTAACGCAGGTGGAATGCGGCGAACCAGTAGACGGTCGCGAGCACCCGGTAAGGCAGCGTNNTCAATGGCGCATCACAGTACGTGCAAGGGCAACCCTGGCGTGGACTGGGCGGTCTCGCCGTCACTCGTGGCAGACACCGCCGCGCCGTTGACGGTGGCCGACTTAAGCGGCCGTCTGCTGGCGTCCTATGTCCTGGCGGGCGGTATCAATCACGTGGACGGCAAGAACCTCCCGTCCAGGCAGGCCATCGCCGACATCACCGCCGATCTGCTGCGCCTGTTGTTTCCCGGATTTTTCGACGAAAAGCCCATCCATTCCTCCGAAATCGGCGGCGTAACGAGCGCGCTTCTCCATAGCGTGTTTGTGCGGCTGGAAACCGAGATCGGGAAGAGCCTGGAATACGCCGCGCCCGACGCTGGCGCCAACCGGACTGCCGTGGCGCACACGCTGACCCTCGAGTTCCTCGGCAGTCTGCCGAGACTTCGAGAATTGCTCCGGACAGACACGGAGGCAGCTTACAACGGCGACCCCGCGGCGTTCAGCCAGGATGAAGTGATCGTCGCGTATCCGTTCGTCGAAGCGATTGCCGTACAGCGACTGGCACACGAACTGTACCTCGCCAACATTCCGCTCATACCCCGCATCATGACCGANNACCGTAGTCGGCGAAACGGCCATCATAGGCAACCACGTCAAGATGTACCAGGGCGTCGGCCTGGTGGCGAGATCACTCGCCGCGGGGCAGGCGCTCCGCGGCCAGAAACGCCATCCGACCATCCAAGATCGAGTGACGATCTACGCCGGCGCCACGATTATGGGCGGCGATACGGTGATCGGCGAAGGCAGCACCATCGGCGCCAGCGTCTTTCTCACTAGCAGTGTTCCGGCGAACTCGCTGGTTGTGCTGGAAGCGGCGAACCTGAAGATCATTCCAAAGAAGTCACGCGAAAGTTATATTGTGGACTATCAGATCTGAGTCCCCGCGGCATATTTCAGACCGCCGGCGGGCGATCTCGATGTCGCCGCGCAATTTCTGCCTGGCGGGGAAAATGGGTTGAGCCATTGCTTGGTGGGGCAGGCGGTGCTCGCCTGGCCGCCCGCGCTGAATCAGGCACGCTGCTCGAATAGGATCGAGCGAAGGCGAGCACCGCCTGCCCCACCTGCGGGCTCACTGCAAATTCCACGACATCAGGAGTTCTGAGACTCTTCCCGGCGCTCCCGGACGGTGGACGCCGCTCGCGAAGAGG
>PLRZ01000514.1:0-4630 GCA_003164075.1 Bryobacterales bacterium
TCGCCGGGTACCTCCGCGACGAGGCCGGCAGGGGCCGGCGATACCGGCGTCCGCTCTTTCTTGGGAATTTCGAACATCCGCCCGAACTCGTCGGAGGCGTCGGAAACCGGCGGGGCGGCGGCCGGAGGAGGGACGTGCGACCGCGCGAATTCGCCCGGTCCATCCGTCAGCAGTTGGTTCGACGGCGGGGGCGGGGCCGACTGGGGTAACGCCGTTTCCTCGGGTAATGCCAGCGACGGCGAAGAATCCTCTTTCAGTAAAGGATTGGAAGCCGTCACGTTGGCCGAGATCCACTCGCGCAGATTGTGGAACGGCTCGATCGCCTCCGTAACGGCGTACGGGTTCCCGGCGAACTCCCCTACCTCGATCAGCGGCGGAACCGGTCTGCCTGTGTCACCGCCTAATTTCGACTTGAGCACCGCCAGCATCGGCTGTCCACTGGGATTGAACAGATGCAGGAACACCGCCCGGCCGGTCGAATTCTCCACTGCGCGGAAAGTCTTCGCCTCGCCGTCCGCAATCAGCCGGTCGAGTTCGTATTTCTTGTAAAAACTCATAGCCGATCCCCAGCAGCAAACCGCTGTATTATGATGATGACACCTTACAAGCGGATGTCAACGGAATCAAAGGATGAAAAGTCTATCCCGGGTGGTCTGGTCGGAAGGGATGTTTCTGGGACCACATCATTTTCAGGCCCAGAACCGTTACTTCGAGGATTCGGTCCAGTTTTCCACCGATAGTTTGTGGTTTCGCCCGTTCGGGTTTAGCGGCTTCGAACTGGACGCCGAAGCGTTGCGCAACGGCACGGTGTCGCTGTTGCACGCCCGCGGCCTGTTCCCCGATGGCCTGAGTTTCCACCTGCCGGAGTTCGATGCCCCGCCCGAGGCGCGGCACATCATCGACCTCTTCCCGCCCATGCAGGAAAGCCTCGACATTTATCTGGCGGTGCCCGAGCGGCACGCCGACGGGTCCAACTGCGCGCTCACCGAAGAAGAGCGGCAGTTGCCGGTCCGCTATCTGGCGGAAGAGAAGCCGCTGCCCGACGAAAATACCGGCCGTGACGTGAAATCCATCCAACTGGGGCGCAAGAATTTCCGCTTTCTAGTGGGCGCCGAGAGCACCGAAGGGATGGCCGCCCTGCCCATCGCGCGGGTGAAACGGCAAGGCACCGGACAGTTCATGTTCGACGACCGCTTCGTTCCGCCGGTGCTGCAGGTGAACGCTTCCCGGCCGCTCATGGCCATGCTGCGGCGCCTCATCGAACTGCTGGAAGAGAAGTGCCGCACGGTGGCCAAGCCCAAGGATTTGGGGAGCGCCACGGTATCGGGCTTTTCCGCCGAGGGCATCGCCAATGCCTGGTTTCTGCACTGCGTCAACGCCAGCCTGGCGCCGCTGCGGCACCTCTGCGTGTCCAAGCGCGCCCATCCGGAGGAGCTGTTCGTGGAGCTTTCGCGGCTGGCGGGAGCATTGTGCACCTTCAGCTTCGATTCCCACCCCAGCTCGCTGCCGCTCTACGACCACATGCGGCTGGCCGAGTGCTTCGACGCGCTCGACCGGCATATCCGCGCGCACCTGGAACTGATCGTGCCCAGCAACTGCGTGCAGATCGGCCTCGCCGCGGGAGCCCGGTATTTCTACGAGGGCCGCATCACGGACGAGCGCGTGCTCAACCGGTCGCGCTGGATCTTCGGGATCCGCTGCGCCATTGGGGAAGCCGACCTGATTGAGCGCACGCCCCGGCTGGTGAAGGTCTGCTCGCGGGAGTTTGTCCCCAAGCTGGTGGAGCGGGCTTTGTACGGACTGCAATTGTCCCATATTTCCGTGCCGCCGCCGGCGCTTTCGCCNNTCGGTATTATTGGAATCTTAAAGGACATCTATTGTGCCGAACCTGGAAGAGGGCGCCGCAGCGGCGGTGAACCCGTGGCCCGATAATCTTGCGTTGTTTTTCCAGGAGCTTTATACCGCCATCGTGCGGCTGCGCGCCGGCCGCCAGGACGTGAATAACGCGGACGTGTTCCGCAACCAGGTGCTGCACGCCATCAAGACCGCCGAACAGAATGCCCGGACGCGCGGCTACACCGATGAAGACGTGCGCCTGGGGACGTTCGCCATGGTGGCCTTCCTGGACGAATCCATTCTCAATCTGCGCAAGCCCGTTTTCAACGACTGGGTGCGCAAACCGCTGCAGGAGGAGCTGTTCGGCCGCCATGTGGCGGGTGAAATGTTCTTCGAGAATCTGCAGGAAATTCTGGGGCGGCGCGACTCTCCCGAGGTCGCGGACCTGCTGGAGGTTTACTATCTCTGCCTGCTGCTGGGGTACCTGGGGCGTTACAGCATCAGCTCCAAGGGCGACTTGCGGGCCTTGATGGGGCAGACCGACGACAAGATCAAGCGCATCCGCAAGAGCGGCGTACATCTCTCGCCCAACTGGGCGCTACCGGACGAAGCCGCGGGGCCGTCGCGCGCCGACCCGTGGAAGCGCCGCCTGCTAATTATACTGGCGGCGTGCGCTCTGATTACTTTGCTGTTGTTTCCGGTCTACAGGATTTCTTTAAGCTCCGGCGTGTCGTCGTTGCGCCAGCTTTCCGCCGGGGGGCGGCCGTAATCGGGCCATGGGATATTTCGGCTACTACATCGTCTTCGCCGTCTTCGGTGTGATCTTTCTGGCGATCTCCTGGATCGTCACGGGATTGCTGCACCTGTCGGGCATGGCCCTGATGGTGGTGCGGATGGTCCTGATGGGCCTGGTATTCGCCTTGTGGGGCCTGTTCCATTGGCAGCGGCAGAAAAAGCAGCGCCGCCAGGAGACCGAAGCGCAGAAGGCGCAGGCAGCCGCCGTCGCAGACGAACGGGAGATCGAATCTTTCGTGCGCGACGCCGAGAACCGGCTGGCCACCTCTTCCGTCGGCAAGGAAGCCCGCCTGGGCAACATGCCGATCTATTTTCTGGTGGGCGAAACCGGCGCGGCCAAAACCAGTCTGTTCGTCCATTCGGGCGTGGAACCGGACCTGCTGGCGGGGCAGGTCTACCAGGACGCCAATCTGGTGCCCACGCGGCCGGTGAATATCTGGCTGGCGCAAAAATCGGTATTCGTGGAAGCCGGCGGCCGTTTGCTGACCGAGGCGGGCCGTTGGATGCGGCTGGTGCGACGCCTGCAACCGGCCAAGCGCCGGCTGTTCGGCGGGCAACAGCCGCCGCGCGGCGTGATTGTGTGCGTCGACACGGAGAATTTTCTCAAGCCCGGCGCCGACGAGATGTTGTCGGCCACGGCGCGCAATCTGAATGCGCGGCTGGGAGAAATCTCGCAGGTGCTGGGCGTCCGGCTGCCGGTTTACGTGCTGTTCAGCAAGTTGGACCGGTTGGGATTTTTCACCGACTACGTGGGCAACCTGACGGATGAGGAAGTGCACCAGGTGCTGGGCGTCACGCTGCCCCTGGCCGGCGCCAGGGACGGCGGAGTATACGCCGAAGAGGAATCGCGCCGCCTCACGGCCGCGTTCGACGGCCTCTTCCATGCGCTGTGCGACAAGCGCCTGCCGTTTCTGGCGCGCGAAAACGATTGGAACAAGCTGCCGGCAATCTACGAGCTTCCGCGCGAGTTTCGCAAGCTGCGCAACGCCACCGTGCGGCTGCTGGTGGACCTGGGCCGCCCCAGCCAGTTGCGCGTGAACCCGTTCTTGCGCGGCTTTTATTTTTCCGGCGTGCGGCCGGTGGTGGTGAAGGAATCGGTGCCTTCGGCGCGGGCGTCGCTGGCGCCTCCGCCCAGACCGCGGCGCGGCGCGACCGGCTTTTTCGACGAGGAATTGCTGAACGATTCGCCGGCCGACGCGTCGGCCATGGTGGGCGGAACGGTGCGTACGCGCCGCACCCCGCAGTGGCTGTTTCTGGGCCACCTGTTCAGCGACGTCATCCTGCGCGACCGCACGGCCATGGGCGCCAGCGGGGAAAGCGTGCGCGCGGAAATGGCGCGGCGGGCGCTGCTGGGCGCGGGCGCGGCGCTGCTGGCGCTGGTGTCCGTCGGGATGACGGTGTCGTACTTCCGCAATCGCGGGCTGGAATCGCGGGTGGATGTGGCGGCTCGCGGGATTGCGCGGGGCGAATCGGGCGGCGGCGGGCAGGAACTGCCTTCGCGCGATTCGCTGGAGCGGCTGGATACGCTCCGGGACTCCGTGGAACTGCTTTCGCAGTACGAACGCGAGGGTCCGCCGCTCAGTCTGCGCTGGGGATTGTATGTGGGCAGCGATCTGTACCCCACGGCGCGGACGCTGTACTTCGATCGATTCAAGCAACTGCTGTTCGGCTCGACGCAGTTATCGCTGGTGGAGTGGCTGCATAAGTTACCCGCCAAGCCGGGGCCGAACGACCAGTACAAGCCTACTTACGACACGCTCAAGGCCTACCTGATTACCACGTCGCACCACGAGAAGAGTGCGCGCGCGTTCCTGTCTCCGCTGCTTTTCGAGCGTTGGGCCGCGGGACGGCAGATCGACCCCGACCGCGCCGAACTGGCGCGGAGGCAGTTCGATTTCTATAGCGACGAGCTGCTTCTGGCGAATCCCTATTCCTCCGCCAACGACGGCGAGGCGGTGGAATGGGCGCGCTCCTACCTGGCCCAGTTCAACGCGGTGGA
>PLRZ01000514.1:4743-7721 GCA_003164075.1 Bryobacterales bacterium
CGGCCTCGGAAATCGTGCCGTATCACAGCGTGGGCGACGCCGCGCAGAAACTGGGCCAGTTATCGAGTAACCAGTCGTACTTACTGGCGCTGATTTGCCTGGCGTCGGTAAATACCGATGTTTCGGCGGACGATGTCAGCGCTCCTTATCAGCCGGTGCAGTATGTCACGCCTCCGAAGACTTGCACGGACCGCTACATCGAGGAACACAACAACGCCTACGCGAGCGCGCTGGTGAGCCTGCAGGCGTCCATGGACCGGGTGGCCAAGAGCGGCAGCGGCGTGAAGGACGATGTGGTGGCGCAGACCGAGTCGGACGCCACCAACGCATATAAAGTAACGCGGCAGATCGCGCAGAATTTCCGCATCGACCACGAAGGCAATGTCCACGGCATGGTGCAGAAGTTGATGGAGGATCCGATCCGCTATGCCGAAGCCGTGCTGGGGCGTCTGGGGCCGGCGCAACTCAATACCGAGGGCCAGCGCCTGTGCACCGAGTTCGGAGGGTTGGCGCACAAGTACCCGTTCGACACCGGCTCGAAGACGGATGCCACGCTGGACGAAGTGGACGCCATTTTCCGCCCGGACGACGGGAAACTGGCGGCATTCTACGAGAGCACGCTGAAGAATTACCTGGACCGGCGGGGCGGCGAGTTTGTGCGCAAGTCCGATAGTAAGGTGCAGATTACCGATGGATTCCTGCGTTTCCTGAATCGCGCTACCGCGTTGAGCGACGCCCTCTATAAGAATGGCAGTAAGTCGCCGGGTTTGACTTATAACATGAAGGCCATGCCGGCGGAGGGGTTGCGGAGCCTCACGCTTACTCTGGACGGGCAGGTGTTGAAGTCCAGCGGAGCGGGCGGGGAGTCGAAGGACTTTGTGTGGCCGGGGCCGTCGCACAACGCCAACATGTCGGGCAACATGGGCGGTCCGGACCTGGGTTTGGTGATGACGCAGGACAGCTTGTGGGCGGTATTCCGGTTCTTCGCGGATGCCGACCGCTTCCAGTCGACGGGCGGCGGCTATACGCTGCAGTGGGTCCCGCGCCAGGGTCAGGCGCAGCAGCCCATGCGGATCGGGAACAAGGATCTGACGCTGCCGTACCTATTGGACCTCAAAGGCGCGCCGCCGATCTTCCAGAAGGGGTACCTGTCGGGGTTCCAGTGCGTGTCGGAAGTGGCGCGGTAATTTCGGGGACAGGCTACATAANNGTAGCCTGTCCCCGAAATAGCTCCGCCACCGCGCGCGCTACCACCGTCTCCTCGTCGGCCGGCAGCACCAGCACCGTCACCGCCGCGCCATCCCGCGAGATGCGCCCTTCGCCGCGCAGCGCGTGATTCCGTTCCGCATCCAGCTCGATGCCGAACCCCGCCAGATTGGCGCACACCGCCGCCCGCACTTCCACGCTATTCTCGCCGATCCCACCCGAAAACGTCAGCACGTCCAGCCCGCCCAATTCCACCAGAAACGCACCCAGGTAATGCCGTACGGCGCGCACAAACACGTCCAGCGCCAATTGCGCGCGCGCGTCCCCCCGCGCCGCCGCCCCGGTCAGATCGCGCACGTCTCCCGACCCGCCGGCGATTCCCGCCAGCCCCGCTTCGCTCGCCAGCGTCCGCGCCATCTCCGCCACCGTGAGCCCGTGCTTCTCCATGATGTAGAGCGCCGCGAACACGTCGAAATCGCCCACGCGATTATTTTGCGGAAGCCCCGACTGCGGCGAGATGCCGAAGCTGGTGTCCACGGCCACTCCGCCGCGCACCGCCGCCAGACTCGAACTGCCGCCCAGGTGGCAGGAAATGTGCCGCAGATCGCCGCCGCCGCACAGTTGCCGCGCGCGTTGGCTGGCGGCGCGATGGCTGGCCCCGTGAAATCCGTACCGCCGCACGCCATCCTCTTCTTTCCATCGATACGGTACGGCGTAAGTCACCGTAGCCTCATCGAGCGCGTCGAAGAACGCCGTCTCGAACAGCGCCACCAGCGGCACTTCGGGCATGGCGCGATGGAAGGCGCGCATGGCGGCGATGTACGGCGGATTGTGTGCCGGCGCGAAGAAAGAGAACTCCTCCATGGCCGCCAGCACCTCTTCGTCGATCAGCCGCGTTCCGCTCACCGTCCCGGCATGCACCGCCTTGAATCCGATGCCCGCCAATTCGCCCACACCCCCCAGCGGCTTGCCCGGCCCCATGATCGCCGCCATGCAACACGTGAGAGCCGCTTCATAGTTGGGACACGCTCCGCCGGCCTGTCCGATGCGTTCGATTCGCCCCTGCGCCAGTACCGTTGGCCCGTTCATATCGAACAGGCGGTACTTGAACGACGTGCTCCCGATATTGGCAATCAGCACGCGAGTTGCTTGGGAACTCACTCTGATATTCTAGCCCCAAGGTGAACAATCCTCTCCGCCCGCGCTAGAATCGGTAGTTACACTCCGAAGCCCTATGAACACCAGAATTCTTCTCGCTTTCCTGATTCCCGCACTTGCCCTGGCCCAGCGCCCGGCCCCGGCATCCGGCATCGACAAGGCCGCCATGAATACGACTGTCGATCCTTGCACCGATTTCTATCAGTACGCCTGCGGCACCTGGAACGCCGGCCACCCGCTCCCCGCCGACCGTTCGCGCTTTGGCCGCTTCAACGAGCTCCAGGACCACAACGAGCGCATTTCGCTCGACATCCTGCAAGGCGCCGCCGCTAAACAGGATCGCGCCGGCCTGGAACAGACGATCGGCGATTTCTATGCCAGTTGCATGAATACCGACGCCATCGCCAAGAAGGGCCTCGAGCCGCTCAAGCCCGAGCTCGACCGCATCGCCGCCATGAAGGACATGTCCGGCATCGCGGCCGAGATGGCCCGCCTGCAGCGCATCGGCGTCGGCGTGCTGTTCGCGTTCGGCGCGCAACCCGACCCCCGGGATTCGAATCGCACTATCGCCGGCCTCCGGCCCGGCGGACTGTCGCTGCCCGACCGCGATTACT
>PLRZ01000049.1:0-1574 GCA_003164075.1 Bryobacterales bacterium
TGCCTTTCACCACCAGCACTTCCAGACAATTGTCGTGATCGAGATGCACGTGCAGGGTAGAGAGAATCGCATGGTGGTGAGCATGCTGGATGGCCGTGAGCTTCTGGTTGAGCTGCGGCACATGATGGTCGTAAACCAGTGTCACCGTGCCGACCACCTGGCTATCTGGCGATTCCCAGGTCTGTTCCACCAGCTCGTCGCGAATCAGGTCGCGAAAAGCCTCCGACCTGTTGGTATAGCCGCGCTTCCCGATCAGGTGGTCGAACTTGTCCAGCAGGTCGCTATCGATCGCTACGCCAATCCGGCTAAGGCCGCTCATTGTTAGACATGGTAGCACCGGCAACCCACCGTGGGCCATCCGCCGCCGGCGGGCAAGTAAGTCGAAGCCCTAAGCTCCCGCGGCCTGGTTCTTGTGGAATTCGGCCCACCGCTTCTTCTGTGCGGCGGCGATGCGTGCGCGGGCGGCGGGGCTCATTTGACGTTTGCCGCCCCCTTTGCCGCCGGTCCTGGCAACAACTACGGGCGCCGTCTTACCGCTCAACAGCGCCTGCACCTCCAGGATCTTGGCGTCAATCTTTTCTTTTTCGACTTGATAACCAATCAAGGCCGCCTGTAGGAAGCCTGAATCATGTGAATCTCGCGCCATGAAAAATACCCCCGCACAATATAACATAATAGTGAACAAATGCGTGTCAATAATTAGATCGTAGCGCGCAGGCGCTCGGAGAGCGGGGCGCAACGCCGGAGGAGATCGCCGGGGTGAAAGCCGAAGGATCGGAGGCTGTCGTTGACAGGGCCGCTGAAGTGGGCCTTGAACCCGAAAAGACGGTCGCCAGAGCTGGAGCGATGGACCTGCGGCCGGCGGCGAGGATCACCGTGACTTCCTGGGCGGCGGTAGACCAGTGCTCGCGAACCACCTGTGCGCCTGCGCTTGCGGCGTGTTCGGGCAGCGGATGGCGGATGACACGCGTGCCGAAGTGGCGTCGCATCGCACTCAGGACGGCCGGGCGGAGTTGAAGGAAACCCGCCTCGCAGCCGGCGCGGCGGAGCAGCGGGAGGATGGCAGGCGAAAGGAATTCGCCGCGGACCTTGTGCCTCGGGAAGGCCGACTTTTCGAAGATCCGCACCGGAGCGCCCTCACGCATGGCGGCAAATGCGGCCATCCCACAATATGGACCGCCCGCAACAGGCCGGTTGTTTTCATCGGAAGAGAACCCGGTAATTGTCGCTTTACGGTTCTTGAACTTGCCAACGAGCAGGACATCGCCTACGGCCAGTCTTGGAAGCTCGTACGCTTTCTTGTGGGCCTTGCGGTAGTCCTGCTTTGACATGGCGCTTGACCTTCGCTATAACACTCGCAGAAAAGCCACCAGATCGGCTTTCTCGGATTGCACCAGTTGAAGTTCCAGAACTAAATTGAAGTATTCCACCGTGTCTTCGAGAGTAAGTAAACGCCCATCATGCAGGTATGGCGGAGAATCCTTAACCCCACGAAGCGGAAACGTCTTGATCGGCCCGTCCCCGTATGCCATCATCCCGTTGATCAAATGCGACGTAAAGAACCGCTCTGTCTG